>DATAOO010000428.1:0-32491 GCA_036265695.1 Pseudonocardia sp.
GCCCGCGGCGGGCGTCGGCCGCTCGATGATGGCCTTCCTCATCGAGGCCTACACCGTGGACCAGGCGCCCAACGCGAAGGGTGGCGTCGACGAGCGGGTGTCGCTGAAGCTCGACCGGCGGCTCGCGCCGGTGAAGGCGGCCGTGCTCCCGCTGTCGCGCAACGCCGACCTCTCGCCCAAGGCCCGCGACCTCGCCGCGGCCCTGCGCAAGCACTGGAACGTCGAGTTCGACGACGCGGGCGCGATCGGCCGCCGCTACCGCCGTCAGGACGAGATCGGCACACCGTTCTGCCTCACGGTCGATTTCGACACCCTCAACGACCAGGCCGTCACCGTGCGCGAGCGCGACTCGATGACCCAGGAGCGCGTGGCGCTGGACCAGGTGGAGGCCTACCTCGCGGCGCGGCTGGTCGGCTGCTGACATCTGTCACGGGAGGGTCGTGACGGGCGGTCGGGGTACGCGCGCTCGGCGCCCGGCAACCTGGAGCCGTGGAAGCGGTAGAGGTGCGTGGGCTCCGGCGGGCCTACGGGGGTGCGCCCGCGGTCGACGGCGTCGATCTGACGATCGCGCCGGGTGGGTTCGCCGACCGCGTGGTGCTGCTCCGCGACAGTCGGGTGGCCGCCGACGGCAGCGTCGCGCAGGTGCGGGCGGCGGCCGCCGGTCGGGTGGTCTCGGCCACCGTGGCCGACGCCGTCGGGTTGGCGGGGTTGCCGGGGGTGTCGAGGATGCGCGTCGAGGGGTCGCGCATCCACCTGACCTGCGGCGACTCGGACCTGGCCGTCCGGGCGCTGCTCGCGGCGCTCGCGTCAGCCGCGCAGTTCCTGCCGAGCTACTGGATCGTCGCCGAGACGCTGGGCCAGGTGTCGGGCGCAGGCCTCGACGCCGGGGGCGTGCTCGTGCTGCTCGCCTGGCTGGTCGCCGTCGGCGCCCTCGTGATCGTCCGGTACCGCCGTGACGCGCTGCGGGTCTAGCGTGGACGGCGTGGGGCCGCCGTCCGACTTCACGGGCCTGTCCCGCCGCAAGTGGTACTTCATGGCGGCGGGGTGGTCGCTGCTCCTGCTGGTTCCGGCGATCGTCGCACTGACGTCGGACGCGCCGGTGTGGCTGCGACTGCTGCAGCTCCTGGCCGTGCTCGGCTACGCGGCCTGCTACGTGTTCGGGCTGTACGAGGGGATCCGCCGCGGGTCGCGGGCGTTCACCGCCGCCCTGCTGGTCGTCATGGCGGCGCTGTACCTGGTGTTGGCGGGCGTGGGCAGCGGGGTGTTCAGCGTCGCCTTCCTCGTCGTCGGGGTGATCATGCTGGTGCCCGGCCGGTGGGGCACGGTCGGCGCGATCGCGGCCTCGGCGGGCGCCGTGCTGTGCGTGTGGCTGTTGACCGGCGCCCTCAGCTGGGGCGACGTGATCGGCACCGCCGCCGTCTGCGTAGCCCAGATCGGCATGTTCGGCGTGATCAGGATCAACGCCCAGCTGCGGGCCGCGCCAGGCGGAGCTGGCCGAGCTGGCGGTCACCGCCGAGCGCGAACGGATGGCCCGCGACCTGCACGACGTGCTGGGCCACAGCCTCACCACGATCACGGTCAAGGCCGCGCTCGCCCGGCGGCTGCTGGAGGCGGGGGAGCAGGCCCGCGCGGCCGACGAGGTGGTCGACGTCGAGCGGCTGGGCCGCCAGGCGCTGTCGGACGTGCGCGCGACCGTGGCCGCCAACCGGGTCGCGTCGCTGCCGCGCGAGCTCGCGGGCGCCGCCGAGGCGTTGCGCGCCGCCGGGATCGCCGCGGACCTGCCGCACGCGGTCGACGACGTGCCCGCCGAGCGGCAGGAGGTGTTCGCCTACGTCGTGCGGGAGGGCGTCACCAACACGATCCGGCACAGCGGGGCGAGCCGGTGCGCGGTGCGGTTGACCCCGACGTCGGTCGAGGTCGTCGACGACGGGGTGGGCAGCCCGGCCTGCACGCCCGCAGGCAACGGGATCACCGGACTCACGGAGCGGCTCGCGGCGGTCGGCGGCTGGGTCGACGCGGGCCCCACCCCGTCCGGTGGCTACCGCCTGCGGGCGGAGTGCCTGGCCGGCCCGCGCGTGCGGGCGGACGTGCCTCGCCCGCTCGGACGGGGGCGGGCGTGATCCGGGTCCTGCTGGCCGACGACCAGGCCCTCGTGCGTGGCGCGCTGGCGGCCATGCTCGGGCTGGAGGCCGACATCGAGGTCGTGGCCCAGGTCGGATCGGGCGCCGAGGTGGTCGCCGCCGCGACCGCGCACCGCGTCGACGTGGCGTTGCTGGACGTCCAGATGCCGGGCGGGGACGGGCTCGACGCCGCCGCCGAACTGCACGCCGCGCTGCCGTCGTGCCGGATCGTCATCCTCACGACCTTCGGGCGTCCGGGCTACCTGGCGCGGGCGATGCGGGCCGGGGCGTCCGGCTTCGTGGTGAAGGACGCCCCGCCCGAGCAGCTCGTCGACGCCGTGCGGCGGGTGCACGCGGGCCTGCGGGTGGTCGACCCCGTGCTGGCGGCCGAGTCGCTGTCGACGGGGGCCAGCCCGCTCACCGAGCGCGAGCGCGACGTGCTGCGCGCCGCGGCCGACGGGGCGACGGTCGCGACCCTCGCCGCGCGGCTGCATCTCTCCGAGGGCACGGTGCGCAACCACCTGTCGGCGGCCATCGGCAAGACCACCGCCCGCACCCGGGCCGAGGCCGTGCGACTGGCCGACGAGCACGGCTGGCTGTAGGCGGCCGAACGGCCAACTCGCGGTGTCGAAACGTACGACTCAGCGGGGGGTGGGGGGCTCCGGGTCGGTCACCCAGGCCGAGAACACCGGGAGGCCTGCCCACGGGCCGTCGCCGGTGGCCGTCGCGACCACGGCGTAGGGGTGGTCGAAGCGCAGCTCGGCCTCGCGGCGCCTGCCCGGCGGCCGGAAGCTCATGCGTACCGCGACCGCGGTGACCGCCGCGGCCTCGAACCCCTCGCGGTGGTAGCGGGCGGTCGCGGCCTGGGTGGCGTTCCACCCGGCCGCGTCGAACAGCCGCGTGAGCACGGCGGCCGCTGCGTCGAAGCCGAACGACGGCGCGCGCAGGTCGTGCTCGGAGGTCGCCGACCAGGCGGGCAGCACGGCGCTCACCCGGTCGCCCGTGCCCGTGGACTCCGTGACGGTCCACGCGGGCCCGTCGCCGAGCGGGAGGTCGGCGAGGGAGAGGTGCTCGACCCGGTCGCGGGCCGCGTCGTGCGCGGCGGCCAGCACCGCGGCGGCGGGGACGTGCGGCGCGGCCACCACCGACGTCACCGCGAGGCCCTCGGCGTGCGCGCGGTGCACGCCGATCTCGCCCGCGGCCGGGTGCCGGGCGATCGCGCACGTGTGACCGCGATCGGGGGTGCGCAGCACCGTGGCGACCCGCCCGCGCCAGTCGGAGCGGAACGCGTCCGAGCCCGTCGTGGTGAACGGGTGCGTCCAGCTGATGCGGGTGGCCAGCGCGTTGGCAAGCACGCACAGGACGGTGTGGTCGAGCGTGAGCGGGAAGTGGTCGATCATGTCGAACGTGTGCCGCCGGGCCCAGGCGTCCGCCGCGTGCTGGGTCGGCACCGGTCCGCGCTCGACCGACGAGGGCAGCGCAGCCAGCCACCGCGCGGCGGCCGCCGGGGTGTCCCGCGTCCACGCCGCGGTCGCCGCCGCGACCGCCGGGTGCGGGTGGTCCAGCAGCTCCCGGGCGTGCCAGACCGCGGCTTCGGTCGGCATGCCGAGCGCCTCGGCCAACGACTCGGCCGCCCCGCGACCCGCCGCCTCGGCCACCCCGCGACCCGCCGCCTCGGCCGCCGCTGCTTCGGCCTTCACACCGGCCGCCCCGGCCGTCGGCCCCGTCGCCGCGCCTGCCCCCACACCAGCCGCCCCCGCCGCCGCCCCGGTCGTCGATCCCGCGTCGGCGGCCCTCGTGCGCGTCGGGTCGGCCGGGTCGCCTGCCTCGTCCGCCGCCGCCACCAGCGCCAGCAACAGCCACGCCCCGAGCGGCGACGCGACGTGGTGGCGGTGGCCGATCGCCGCGTGGAACCGCCCGGCGTACGCGGCCAGCGCGTCGGCCAGCGCGTCGGTGGCGACGGAGGTCATGCGCCCAGTCTGCCCGGCTACGCTGGCGTCCGTGGACGGGGAGCTTCGGGGGCTGGGTACGGCGCTGCGGGCGCTCGCGCGCGACGGCGTCGCGGTTGTGCGGGTGCTCGAGCGCCACGGGTTCGGCACGGTCGAGAGCGGGCAGTTGCTCGCGGGCACGGCGAGCGGCACCGTCGCGGGCGTGCTCTACCGCGGCGCCCTGGATTCCACGGCCGTGCCGCTGGCCGCCGCCGCCGTCGCCGCGCCGCAGACCCGCAACGCGCACGTCGCCGAGCACGCCGCCCTCGAAGCGGGCCTGGCCTGCGCGGGCGGCGCCACCCTCCTCGGCCACCCGTTGCCCGCGGAGTGCGCCGAGGCCCTCGGCGCGGCCCTCGAACACGGCACCCCCGCCGCCCTCGCCTCCACTCTGGACGGCTCCGCCGCCCTGGTGCTCACCGGCCCCGAGCTGGCCGACGTCACGGGCAGCCTCGGCCGCGCGGAGCTCGACAGCGCGGCCGCCGACACCGCCCGCGCCCGCCTGCGCCGGGGCGCCACGCTCACCGAGCGCACCGAGGAGTTCCTGCTCGACCTGTGGGTGCCGGTGCCGTCGGTGCTGATCGTCGGGTCGGGCGCGATCGGGGCCGCGCTCGCCGCGCAGGCCGCGCTGCTGGGCTGGACGGCGCGGCCCGTGGCCGATGTCGACGAGACCGTCGCCGCGGTCACCGCCTTCACCGACGCCGACGTCCTCGTCCTCCTCGACCACGGCCCGGAGTTCGACGCCGCGCTGATCGCGGGGCTGCGCGGGCGCGGCTTCATCGGCGCGCTCGGCTCCCGGCGCACCCAGTCCGCCCGGCGCGAACGCCTGATCGCCGCGGGCGTCACCGAGGACGAGTTCGCCCGGCTCTACGGCCCGGTCGGCCTCGACCTCGGCGCCCGCACCCCCGCCGAGACGGCCGTCTCGATCGTCGCGCAGGTCGTCGCGGTGCGCGGGGGCCGGGCCGGGGTCGCGCTCGCCGCGTCGACGAGCCGCATCGGCGGATGACCGCGACCGTCCCCACCGCCGCGCCGCCCCGGGTCTCCTGGGTCGGACGGCTGGTGCTGGGCGCCCTGGTCGTGGCCCTGTTCGTGGTCGGTGGCACCGCGTTCCGCGTGTGGCAGGTCGCGCGTCAGGACGACCGGCAGCCCGCCGACGCCGTGGTCGTGCTCGGCGCCGCGCAGTACGACGGCCAACCCAGCTCGATCTTCGCGGCGCGCCTCAAGCACGCCGCGGCGCTCTACGACGACAAGCTCGCCCCCCGCATCGTCACCACCGGCGGCGGCCGCCCCGGCGACGCCTACACCGAGGCCGAGGCGGGCCGCCGCTACCTGATCAAGCTCGGGGTGCCGCCGTCGGCCGTGGTCGCCGTGCCGGTCGGCACCGACACGCTGGGCAGCCTGCAGGCCGTCGCCGCCCGGGCCGCGGAGGACGGGTGGAACCGCGCGTTGATCGTCTCCGACCCCTGGCACTCGCTGCGGGCCCGGCAGATGGCGCGCGACAGCGGGCTCATGGCGTGGACCTCGCCGACCCGCTCCGGCCCGGTCGTCCAGACGCGGGAGACGCAGGCCCGCTACATCGTCCGCGAGACCGCCGCGGTGCTCTACTACCGCCTCACGCACGCCTCGGTGGACACCGACACCTCAGGCCTGGGGTGACCCTCTACAGCGAGTACGACCGTGCGCGCCGCGTCCCCGAGCCCGCCAAGCACCCCGGGCGCGTCGAGCGCCGCAGCCCGTTCTCCCGCGACCGCGCCCGCGTGCTGCACTCGGCGGCGCTGCGGCGGCTCGCGGGCAAGACGCAGGTGGTCGGGCCGGGCGAGGGCGCCGAGGTCAGCGGGGCGCCGCGCACCCGGCTCACGCACTCCCTCGAGGTGGCCCAGATCGGGCGCGGGATCGCCGAGGACCTCGGCTGCGACCCCGACGTCGTCGACACGGCCGGGCTCGCGCACGACATCGGCCACCCGCCCTTCGGGCACAACGGCGAGCGCGCCCTCGACGAGCTCGCCGGGGCCTGCGGGGGCTTCGAGGGCAACGCGCAGACGTTGCGCATCCTGACCCGACTGGAGCTCAAGATCGCGGGCAGCGGGCTGAACCTCACCCGCGCCGTGCTGGACGCCGCGAGCAAGTACCCGTGGGTGCGCGCGCCGGGGGAGCGCAAGTACGGGGCCTACGCCGTGGACGCCCCCGTGCTCGCCTGGGTGCGGGAGGGCGCTCCGCCGCGGCGGCGCTGCCTGGAGGCGCAGATCATGGACTGGGCCGACGACGTGGCCTACTCCGTGCACGACGTGGAGGACGGGCTCGTCTCCGGCCGGATCGACCTCGCCGCCCTGGCCACGGCGGCCGAACGCGACGGGCTCGTCGAGCTCGCCGCGCGGAACTTCGGCGGCGATCCCGGCGCGCTCACCGAGGCGGCCCGGGAGCTGTGGACGCTCCCGGTGGTGGCGGACGTGGTGGCGGCGGGGGTCACCTCGACGGCGGGCCAGCTCGCGATGAAACGCCTGACCAGCGGGCTGGTGGGCCGATTCGTCGTCGCCGCGACCGATGCCACCCGCGCCGCGAACGGCGACGCCCCGCTCCTCCGGTACTCCGCGGACCTCGTGGTGCCACCGGCGGCGGCGGCCGAGGTGGCGCTGCTCAAGGCGGTCGCGCTGCGCTTCGTCATGCGCGACCCCGCCCGCCTCGCCATGCAGGCCCGCCAACGCGAGCTGCTCACCGAGCTCGCCGAAGCGCTCCTGGCCAAAGCCCCCGACGCGCTCGACCCCGTGTTCGCCGCCGCCTGGGCCGAGGCGCCCGACGACCCGGCCCGCCTGCGGGTGGTGGTGGACCAGGTGGCGCTGCTGACCGACCAGCAGGCCGTCGCCCGCCACCGCGCCATGTGCCTGTGACGCGCGTCGCTCCACGTCACGACCTGCCCCGCCGTCTCGTCTCACGGGCAGACGACCCGAGGAGGAGACATGGCACGCATTCCCGCCGTTCCCGAGCAGCAGGCAGGCCTGTTGGGCAAGCTCGCCTATCGTTACGCCCGCCGCCGGTTCGGCGCGGTGCCGGAGCCGTTCGCGGTGCTGCGCCACCATCCGCGGCTGTTCTGGGCGGGTGCGCTGGCCGAGGCGGCCGACGAGAAGGCCGCGACGGTGTTGCCGCGACGGCTGCGCGAGCTGGCGGTCTACCGGACGGCGACCGTTGTGGGCTGCTCCTGGTGCGTCGACTTCGGCGCGATGTTGCAGCGCCTGGACGGGCTGGACGTCGACCGGCTCCAGCACATCGACCAGTACGCCGACAGCCCGTTGTTCACCCCCACCGAGCGGCTCGCGATCGCCTACGCCGACGCGATGACGGCGCAGCCGATGGCCGTCACCGACGACCAGGTCGCGGTGCTGGAACGGGAGCTGGGCCGGGCGGGGCTCGTCGAGCTCACCCACGCGATCGCGCACGAGAACGAGCGCGCCCGGTTCAACCACGCGCTGGGCATCACCGACCAAGGGTTCGCTGAAGCGTGCCGAGTTTCCCGGGGTTGAGCACGCCGTAGAGCGCGACGATCCGGCCGTCGCGCACCGCGGCCACCGTGACGGACTCGGGCATCTCGTTCGCCGCCGGGACGAACATCCCGAGCTCGCCGTTCACGAGCAGCAGCCTGCCCGCCAGCAACGCGTCGGAGCCGTAGCGCGCCATCAGGCCGAGCAGGAGGCGGGCCACCTTGTCGGCGCCGACGACCTCGCGCCGCGCCGCCCGCACCCGGCCGCCGCTGTCGTTGACCAGCACCGCGTCCGGGTGCAGCACGGCTACCAGTGCGTCGAGGTCACCGCGGGCCATCGCGTCGGCGAACCGGGCCAGCAGCGCTTCGTGGTCGGCGCGGACGGGGGGCGGCGTCGCGCTGTCGGCGACCACGCGCCGGGCCCGTGCGGCGTGCTGGCGGGCTGTGGCCTCGGTGCAGCCCAACACGTCCGCGATCGCCGCGAACGGCAGGTCCAGCGCGTCGTGCAGCACGAACGCGACCCGCTGGGGCGGGCTGAGCCGCTCCAACACGACCATCGCGGCCATCCGCACCGACTCGTCGCGCACCACCGTGGCGAGCGGGCCGTCGTCGTCGGGCGTGGTGACCAGCGGCTCCGGCAGCCACGGTCCGACGTAACGCTCCCGGCGCACGGCCGCCGAGCGCAGCCGGTCCAGGCAGACCCGCCCGACGACCGTGGTCAGCCACGCGCGCTCGTCACGGACCTCATCGCTGCGGGCGTGCCAGCGCAGCCAGGCCTCCTGCACGGCGTCCTCGGCGTCGGCGAGCGACCCCGTGATCCGGTAGCCGACGCGCAGCAGGTGGGTGCGGTGCTCCTCGAAGGCCACTACGGCAACGCCTGTGCCGGGCAGTCGGTGAGCACTCGGGTGATGGCATCGCGCTCGGCGGGGGTCACCCACAGTTTGTACCGCGTCTTCACCGCCACCTGCCGAGCGACGTAGGCGCAGCGGTAGCCCTTCGCGGGCGGCAGCCAGGTGGCGGCGTCGCCGTCGCCTTTGGACTGGTTGGTCGGGCCGTTGACGGCGAGCAGGTTCAGCGGGTCGGTGGCGATCAGCTCGCGCTGGTAGACGTCGAGCGCCTGCGCGCCGGTCTGCCAGGCGTTCGACAGCGCGACGACGTGGTCGATCTGCACGTCGTCGCTGGTGAGGGCGCCACGGATGAACGGGACCGACGTGTCGGTGTAGGGGTCGTGCAGCACGCCGGTGACGACGATGCACCGACCCCGCTTGACGACGAAGGTCAGGTCGCGCCCGAGCACTTGGTTGCGCTGGTCGCAGCCGTCGTGGTCGGTGTCGGCCCAGGCAGGCCCGAACTGGGCGCGGGCGTACCCGGTCTTGGGCGCCCGGCCCTTCACCGGCAGCGCGGCCAGCGCGGCGGCCGCCGGCCCGAGAGGCTGGGGCGGTGTCGTCGGCGCTGCCGCAGGTGGGAACGGGAGGGTCACCGCAGGCGTCACATCGCACGCCGCCACGACGACAACGACCACGACGGTGACCGCCACGGCCGTCGCCGCCACCCACCGCTTCCGCACGCAATCATGATGAGCCCGGGGTGGGGCCGTGGCCGGATGTGGCGCGCCGGGCCGTCCTAGACTTCACCCGTGGCGGGACGCATTCGGGACAGCGACATCGCCGCCGTCCGCGACCGGGTCCGCATCGACGAGGTCGTGGGGGAGTACGTCGCGCTCCGCTCGGCGGGCGCGGGCGCGCAGAAGGGCCTCTGCCCGTTCCACGACGAGAAGACGCCCTCGTTCACCGTGCGCGCCAGCCACGGCACCTTCCACTGCTTCGGATGCGCCGAGCACGGCGACGCGATCGCATTCCTGCAGAAGATCGAGGTCATCGGGTTCGTCGAGGCCGTCGAGCGGCTGGCCGACCGGGTGGGCGTTCAGCTCACCTACGAGGGCGGCGGGATGGGCCACCAGCGCGACCGGGGCACCAAGACCCGGCTGCTGGAGGCCAACAAGCGCGCGGCCGAGTTCTACGCGGCGCAGCTGCGCACCCCGGAGGCGGCGCCCGCGATGGCGTTCCTCACCTCCCGCGGGTTCGACGCCGCGGCGGCCCAGCGCTTCGGCTGCGGCTACGCCCCCGCGGGCTGGGACGCGCTCACCAAGCACCTGCTCGCCGCCGGGTTCTCCTTCGAGGAGCTGGAGAAGGCGGGCCTCTCCCGGCAGGGCAACCGCGGCCCGATGGACCGCTTCCACCGCAGGCTGCTGTGGCCGATCCGGGACCGCGGCGGCGAGGTCGTCGGCTTCGGCGCGCGCCGCATCTACGACGACGACCGCGTCGAGGCGAAGTACCTCAACACCGCGGAGACGCCGGTCTACCGCAAGACGCACGTGCTGTTCGGGCTCGACCTGGCCAAGTCCGAGATCGTCAAGCGGCGCCAGGTCGTGGTCGTCGAGGGCTACACCGACGTCATGGCGATGCACCTCGCGGGCGTGCCGACCGCGGTCGCGTCGTGCGGCACCGCGTTCGGCGCCGAGCACATCGGGGTGATCAGAAGGCTCATCGGCGACGACTCGTTCGACCTCGGCGAGGTCATCTACACCTTCGACGGCGACGCCGCGGGCCAGGCCGCCGCGCTCAAGGCGTTCGAGGGCGAGCAGGCGTTCACCACCCAGACCTACGTCACGATCGCGCCCGACGGCCAGGACCCCTGCGAGCTGCGCCAGACCCAGGGCGACACGGCCGTGCGCGACCTCGTGGCCCGCCGCGAGCCGATCTACGAGTTCGCGATCCGCTCGGTGCTGCGCGAGTTCGACCTCGACAGCGCCGAGGGCCGGGTGGCCGCGCTGCAGCGCACGGTGCCGCTGGTCGCCCGGATCAAGCGCGAGGAGCTGCGCGACGAGTACGCCCGCCGCCTCGCGGGCTGGGCGAGCTGGGACGACATCGCGATGGTCGTGCGCCGGGTGCGGGAGACCGCGGGCGCGCCGGTCGAGCCGCGGGGGCGCCGTCCGGTGGTGGCGCCGCCCAAGGACGACCCCCGCCTGCACGTCCAACGGGAGGCGCTCAAGGCGGCGCTGCAGGTGCCGGGCATCGCCGGGCCCAGCTACGACGAGCTGCCCGAGCAGGCGTTCACCCACCCCGCGCTGGCCGCCGTGCACCGGGCGATCCAGGCGGCGGGCGGGGTCGGGGCGGGGCTGTCCGGCCAGCCGTGGTTGGAGGCCGTCGCCGCCGGGTGCACGGCCGACGCCCGGGCCGTGGTGTCCGAGCTGGCCGTCGAGCCGATGGAGCTGCCCCGGCGCACGCACTCGCGCTCGGAGTCCGACGAGGCCCGCTACGTGGCGAGCGTCGTCGCCGGGGTGCGGCTCGCGCTGGTGGAGGCCCAGGTGGCGGAGCTGAAGGCGCGGCTGCAGCGCACCAACCCGGTCGAGGAGCCCGACGCCTACCACCAGCTGTTCGGCGACCTCGTGCCGCTGGAGCAGTACAAGATCGCGCTGCGCACCCAGGCGGCGCGATGAGCGAGCTTGCGAGCGAATCATCGACGCAGCGCCCGCGCGAAGCGCCGACCGAGCGCAGCGAGGGCGAGCGGTGAGCTGGCTCGACCGGCTGCTGCGCCGTCCGGCCCTGGCCGAGGGCGTCGTGTTGGATCCCGAGGAGCACGTGGTCGCGGTCGCCGAGGTCGCGGGCGGCGGCCAGGTCGTCGCGACGTCGCGCGGCCTGTGGTTGCCCGAGGCCCAGCGCCTGCGCTGGCACCTGATCAGCAAGGCGACCTGGGAGGGCGGCGCGCTCGCCGTCACCGCGGCCCGCGAGGTGGAGACGGTCGAGGGCGCGGTCCTCATCGCCGACGAGCCACCGCGCCGGATCCGCCTGGCCACGCCGGGACGATTGCCCGAGGCGGTGCACAAGCGGGTCACCGGGTCGATCAAGACGCGGCACCACCGGGATCTGCCCGGGGGCGGGGCGTGGTTCGTGCAGCGCAAGGTGGCGGGCCGCGACGGCGTGGTCCTGCAGGTGCGCGCCGACCCGGGCACCGACGTCGACGTCGTGCGGCAGGTGGCGCGCGACGTCGCGCGACGGTTGCCCCACTAAACAGTACGAGCGTACGGTTAGCCGGGTGAGCACCACCTGGGACCCTGGGCTGTACCTCGACTTCGACGACCACCGCTCGCGTCCGTTCCACGACCTGATCGCCAGGGTCGGGGCCACGACGCCGCGGCGGGTCGTCGACCTCGGCTGCGGGCCGGGGCACCTCACCGGCGTGCTGGCCGCGCGCTGGCCGAAGGCGGCGGTGAGCGCGCTGGACTCGTCGGCGGAGATGGTGGCCGCGGCGCGCGAGCGGGGGATCGCCGCCGAGCGGGTCGACGTGCGCGACTGGACGCCGCCGCCGGACGCCGACGTCGTGGTGACCAACGCGGTGCTGCAGTGGGTGCCCGGCCACCTCGCGCTGCTGCCGGGTTGGCTGTCCGCGCTGCCGCCGAAGGCCTGGTTCGCGCTGCAGGTGCCGGGCAACTTCGGCGCCCCGTCGCATGCGCTGGTGCGCGAGCTGGCCGAGGGGCGCGTCACGCTGCGCGGCGAGGCCGCGGTGCCCGAGCCGGACGCCTACGCCGAGGTGCTCGCGGGCTGCGGCGCCGACGTCGACGTGTGGGAGACGACCTACCACCAGCGGCTCACCGGACCCGACCCGGTGCTGCACTGGATCGGCGCCACCGCGCTGCGCCCGGTGCGCGACGCCCTCCCGCCCGACGAGTACGAGGCCTTCCGCGCCGAGCTGGCCCCGCGCCTGCGCGCCGCCTACCCCGCCCGGCCGGACGGCACGACCTGGTTCCCGTTCCGCCGGATCTTCGCGGTGGCCCGCACGCGCTGACGGCGGTCCAGCCGCGTCGCGCGGCCGGTGCTTGAGCAGCCGCCGCGATGGGGACGATAGTCACGACGTGGACATCTCGGCACGAAGCACGCCGGAATCGCGGGCGCTCCTCGGCCCCGTGGTCGGGGTCCGGGGCTGGGCCGGGTTCGTCGTCGGGTTCGCGCTCATCTGGGGCACGCTGCAGCTGACGTCCAGTCCGGTGCCCGTCCTCCTGCGCAGCGCGGCGGCCTGCCTGGCGACGGCCGTCTGCGCCGTCCTCGTCGTGCTGGTGCTGTGGCGGGTGCCGGTCCGGTCCGCGCCCGTCGCGCTGGGGTTGGGCAGGCCCGCGCTGCCCGGACTCGTCGTGGCGGCGGCCGTCGTGGTGCTCTGCGTCGCGGGCTACCTGCTCTTCACCCCGCTCACCGGCCGCGCGCTGGGCACGCCGCCGGGCTGGCTCGGCCTGCTGCTCGGCGTGTTCCTCTTCAACGGGGTCGCCGAGGAGCTGGCCTGGCGCGGCTACGTGTTCGGGGCGCTGCGCGAGGGCCGCACGTTCTGGCGGGCGGTGCTCCTCTCCATGCCGCTGCTCGCCCTCACCCACGTGCCGATCGTGCTCAGCTCGGGGTTGCTGGTCGGGATCGTCGCCATGGTCGTCGCCGCGGTCACCACGCTGCCGTTCGCCTACCTCTACGAGCTGGGCGGCCGCACGATCTGGGCGCCCGCGCTCGTGCACGCGGCCATCGATGTCTTCCGGGCGCTCACCGTGGACCCCGCCGACACGGTGGTCTTCTCGCTCTACGTCAGCGCGATCGCACTGGTCGTGCCGCTCGTGGCGTTCCCGTTGGGGCGGCTGGTCCGCCGCTGATCAGCCGCGCAGGTAGGCCAGCACGGCCAGCACCCGGCGGTTGTCGTCGGCCACCTGGTGCAGGCCGAGCTTGGTGAACACCGAGCGCACGTACGCCTCGACCGTCTTCGGGCTCAGGTAGAGCCGCTGGCAGATCGCCTGGTTGGACCGGCCCTCCGCCATCACCGCGAGCACCTCGCGCTCGCGTTCGGTGAGGTCGTCGAGCGGGCTGCGGGTGCGCTTGCGGCCCACGAGCTGGGCGACGACCGAGGGGTCGATCACCAGCCCGCCCGCCGCGACCCGCCGCACCGCCTCCGACAGCTCCTCGAGATCGGCCAGCCGCTCCTTGAGCAGGTAGCCCGACCCCTCGGCCCCGGACTCCAGGAGCTGGAGCGCGTACTGCGGCTCGACGTGCGCGGAGAGCACCAGCACCCCGACCGCGGGGTGCTGCTCGCGCAAGGTGCGCGCCGCGTCCAGGCCTTCGGTGGTGTGGGTGGGCGGCATGCGGATGTCGACGATGGCGACGTCCGGCGGGTCCGCCCGCACGCGCTCGAGCAGCGCGGGCGCGTCGCCGACCCGCGCGGTGACCGCGAAACCGGCCTCGACGAGCAGCCGGGCCACGCCCTCGCGGAAGAGCACGGAGTCATCGGCGACCATCACCCGCAGCGATTGCCCGTTTTCCACGCCGCCTCCCGTTTCGTCGGCATGGTAGGCGACCGGGGCGAAGGGGTATCCCCGTACCGGAGGGCGGTCGCCGGAGGGAGCATGAGGTCATGTCCGCACGGGTGCTGATCGTCGACGACCACGCACCCTTCCGCGCGCTCGCCCGTCGGCTGCTGACCGCCGACGGGTTCGACATCGTCGGCGAGGCCGCCGACGGCGCGAGCGCCATCGACGCGGTGCGCGCCCTGCGCCCGGACGTCGTGCTGCTGGACGTCCAGCTGCCCGACGTCGACGGGTTCCGCGTGGCCGAGGCGCTCACCGACGACCCGCCGAGCCCGGCCGTGGTGCTTGTGTCGAGCCGCTCGGGCGGCGACTACGGCAGCAGGCTCACCACCAGCCCGGCCCGGGGCTTCATCCCGAAGGCCGACCTCTCCGGTGCGGGTCTCCAGCGCGTCCTCGACGGCCTGGCCTCCTGACCGAACCGGGGATAACCCTGCCGGTCCTCGCGGGCCGTCCCGCTACTGCCGATCTCCCGATGACGCGACGGTGGACACGTCACCCCGTCGTCATCGAGGAGCCGGTCATGTCACTCTCACCCACTGCGACCCGCTCTCCCGGGATCACCGACTGGGTCCGCGCCCACCGAGCCGCCGTCTTCTTCGGCCTCACCTTCCTGCTCTCCTGGTGGGCGTGGCCCTTCTACCTCGTGGGGCTCTCCCCTACGGCGTTCTTCCCCTGCGGGCCGCTGGTGGCCGCGATCATCGTCGTCGGCGTCACCGAAGGCGCCCGTGGCTACCGCGACTGGGGCGCCCGGATGCTGCGGTGGCGGGTCGGCTGGGTCTGGTGGGTGGTCGCGATCGGCACCCCGCTGGCGGTGCTGGCGGTGGCTTCGGCCGCCAACGTCGCGATCTGGGGGGCGCCCGCGCCGGTGCTCGCCGCGCTGCCCTGGTCGAGCCTCGCGCTGTTCGCGGCACTGCGGCTGGTCAACCCGCTCGACGGGCCGTTCGGGGAGGAGCCCGGCTGGCGCGGCTACGCGCTGCCCGAGCTGCAGGTCCGGCGGTCGCCGCTCGTCGCGGGTCTCCTGCTCGCCCCGGTCGTCGCGCTGTGGCACCTGCCGTTGGTGGCCTCGGGGCAGCTCGCCGCCGTCGGCATCCCCATCACGTTCGCCATCACCCTGGTCTACGTCTGGCTGTTCAACCGCACCGGCGGGAGCGTGCTGCTCACCATCGCCTTCCACATCGCGCAAGGCACGTTCAGCTACGGCGTGCTGGGCTTCGCGGGCGCCGACGCCGCCCGGATGGACTGGATCGTCGGCGTGCTGTGGTTCGCCATCGCCGCCGCGGTGATCGCCTTCGACCGGGAGGCGTGGCGGACGGCGCCGCGCTCGGCTCGGGCGCAGCACCGGCGCTGACGGTGTGGCTTCGCGCCGGGTCGGCCCGTTCAGCGGTGCCGGCCCGGCTCCGTGGCGGCTACTCTCCGCGGCCGACCACAGGAGGCGGCATGACCGGCGGCTTGGCCCTGCCCCGCGGCCGTGGCGACACCCTCCTGGCCCAACGGTTCGGCGCCGAGCGCCGCACGAGCGTGGTCTGGGTGCTGCTGTGGGTCCTCGGGGCCGCCGCGACGTTCGGAGCGCTCGCGCCCGTGCTGTTCCGCCACGTGCCGTTCGAGCCCATCGACGTCGCGTTCCGGATCGTCGGGGCCTCGTTCGTCGCCTGTGGGCTGGTGGCCTGGCGGCGCAGGCCCGACAACCACAGCGGCCTGCTCATGACGGCCACCGGGTTCGCGCTCTTCGCCTCGCCGCTGCTGGCGCAGGTCGGCTCGCCGCTCGCCAAGACGTCGGCGCTGGTGCTCCCCGACCTGTGGGTGGTGTTCTTCGTCCCGCTCGTGCTCACCCTGCTGACGGGCGGTCGGTTGCGCACGGTCATGGACCGCGTGCTGGTCGCCGCCGTGCTGCTGGAGGTGTTCGTGCTCGCCCCGGCGTGGCTCATGTTCGCCCCCGAGGACGGCAACCTGCTGCTGGTCGTCGACAACCCGGCGGTCGCGGACGCACTGGACACCCTCCAGCGGGTGCTGTTCATCGCGATCCCCGTGGGTACCGCGCTGGTGCTCGGCGGACGCTACCGGGCGGCGTCGACCCCGGGCCGCCGCGCGCTCCTGCCGGGGGTGGCGGGAGCGGCCTGCCTGCTGCTGTTCGCGCTGATGCTCGTCGTGCAGCTCGTCGGCGGGGGCGAGAAGCCGCAGGTCATCCTCTGGATCGCCACCTGCTCGCTGATCACGGTGCCGATCGCGTTCCTCGCGGGCCTCCTGCGCTCGCGGCTGGCGCGGGCGGGCGTCGCGGACCTGTTCCGGGATCTGCGTTCGATCGGGCCGGTCGAGCTGCAGACCGCGCTGGCCCGCGTGCTGGGCGACCCGCAGCTGCTGCTCGCGTTCCCGCACGATGACGGCTTCGCCGACGCCGCGGGACGCCCGATGACGCTGCCCGCCGCGGACGCGGGGCGGGCGGTCACGCCGGTCGACCGCGACGGGGAGCGCGTGGCCGTGCTGGTTTACGACCGGTCGCTCGAAGACGACCCCGAGCTCGTCGAGGCGATCGGGGTGGCGGCCGGGGTCGCGCTGGAGAACCGGCAGCTGCACGCGGAGGTCACCGCACGGCTGGCCGAGCTGCAGGCCTCGCGCGAGCGCATCGTCACGGCCGCCGACGCGGAACGGCGGCGCATCGAGCGCAACCTGCACGACGGCGCCCAGCAGCGGCTGGTCACGCTGGCGCTGCAGCTGTCGCTCATCCAGCGGGAGATCCGCCGCGACCCGGCGGAGGCCGAGCTGCTCGTGAGCTCGGCGAGCACGGAGCTGGCCGAGTCGCTGGCGGAGCTGCGGGAGCTGGCCCGCGGCATCCACCCGGCGTCCCTCGAACACGGCCTGGACGTCGCGCTGGACGCGTTGGCCCAGCGGGCGGCGGTGCCCACCGCGGTGGAGGTCGACGACGGGCCGCGGCTGCCGCAGCCCGTCGAGTTCGCGGCGTACTTCGTGGCCTCCGAGGCGCTGGCCAACGTGGCGAAGCACGCGCGGGCGTCGGCGGCGACGATCCGCCTGCGACGCAACGGAGCCGACGTCGAGATCACGATCACCGACGACGGGGTGGGCGGCGCCGATCCCGGCCGGGGCACCGGGTTGCAGGGCCTCACCGACCGGGTGGAGGCCCTCGGCGGACGGCTCGACGTCGGCACGTCCGCCGAGGGGGGCACGGTGGTCACCGCGACGCTGCCGCTGCGCTCCCCGCCCGATCCGAGCGCATGAGCCACGCGCCCAGCGCCGCGACGACCAGCCCGAGCGGCACCCCGTAGGGCGGGAAGCTGGACCGGAAAGCGATCAAGCCCGCGACCACCACGCCGAGCGCCGCCAGCATCGGGAACACCCGCGCCCGCAGCGTGGCGAGCCCGTAGAGCGCCCAACCCACCGCCATCAGGCCGTAGCTCAGCAGCGCGCCGAGCTCCAGGATCGGCGTCGGGCGGAGGGTGGAGAACACCTGCGGCGCGACCTCGGCCAGCCACGGCGAGGCGAAGCCGTCGAACCACATGTCGCCCGCCATCGTCATCGTGCCGACGACGGCCGCGCTGAACGCGAAGGTGCCGAGGCCGCCCGCCTCCCGGGCCTGGCGCGCGTGCAGGGCGATCAACGCCAGCATCAGCCCGCAGAACCCGAAGAAGTACGCCGCGTTCACCGTTCTGAGCACGGGGTCGAGCAGGGCCGTCACGCGGTCCTCGGCGATGGCGATGGGCAGCCTGCCGAGATCCAACACGGCGAAGAGCAGACCGGCGCCCAACGCGAGCGGCCCGGCGTGCCGTCCCATCGTGGTCGGCGGGGGAGAAACGGTCAAAGAAGTCATGGGTCGATGGTTCGCGGGTGGGCCCGCGGCGACCACGGGCCCACCACCGCTCTGCCTTCAGGGTTGACCCTGCCTCGCCACCGGGTAGCCGGGTGTCGCGGCGGGAACCACCGGACCCGACTGCGGCCACGACGGGGTGCGCAGGTGCTGGAGCAGCCACCGAACGGCGCGGAGCATCAGGTGCTCCACGGTGTCGCCCCGACGAACGCGGGCTCGACCGGCAGCGTGCCGTCCTCGTCGACGTGCACGTTCAGCTCCGGCCCGAGCGCGCGGGCCCTGGCCGCGAGCGCCGCCGGGTCGGCGCGCCCCGACCGTCCGGTGTGGACGCGGTCGGCCAGCTCCTCGACGGTCGCCACCAGCTCGCCCGTGCTGAAGACGCAGTGCCCCGCCCGATCGACGAACGCCTGGGCGAGATCGCCGTCGTGGACCACGGCCGCGTAGGCCGACTCGTGCGACGGCACGGCGAGCCCGTCGCCCGTGGTGTGGAGCGTGAGCACCGGACGTCCGTGCAGGTCGCCCGTCGGCGTGCTGAACCGGGCCAGGTAGGCGCGGGCGGCGGGGTCGGCGACGACCGGTGGGGCGTTGTCGAGCCGGGCCAGGTCGGCGGTGAGGTCGAGCCCGGCCGCGGCGTAGAGCCGGGCCACGTCGTCCTGCCGGGCCGCGTCCCCGAAGCGGGCCGCTCCCGACGTCGAGGACGGGTTGCCGCCCGCCCGCCGGACCAGCTCGGCCCGGCCGAGCACCATCAGGTCGACGAGCTGGTCGCGCAGGGTCGTGTAGTCCGCGACCTCCCGGCCCGCGGGCCCGCTCGGTCGGGGCGTGCCCGCACCCGCCCAGCCGGGCAGGCCGCCGAGCGCGGCGACCAGCGCGATGCGGGCCCGGCCCTGCGGGGTCTCCTGCGCGGTGTCGAGCATGGCGCGCAGCCGACCCGCGGCCGCCGTGGGACCGGCCACGCGCAGGAACGGGCCGGGACCCAGCAGCGTGGTGATCGCGGACTGCACGTCCTGGAACCGGTCCCACAACGGCACGCCGCCCGCGAGCACGCCACACATCGGCAGTGCGCCCGCGATGCGGTCGGGGTGGCGTTCGACCAGCTCCGCCGTCACCAGCCCGCCCATTGACGAGCCCCAGGCCAGCACCTCGCGCGGCGGCGTCGGCAGCACGTCGAGGACCGCGATCTGGTCGTCGAGGGCCTCCTCGACGGCCCAGCCGGTGCCCGCGTACGACGAGCCCGCCAACGCGTAGCCGCGCTCCAGCAGGACGTTGCCGGTGAAGCGGTCGGGCGCGGTCACGGCCGGGTTGGGCGCGCCCGGCAGCACCGCGCCGTGCGCGTAGAGGAGCACCGTGCCGTTCCAGCCTGCCGGGGTCTCGACCGTCCAGCTCGCGCCGTCGGCGAGGGTGCCGGTGCGCGTCTCGACGGGGACCCGCGGCCCGGGCACCGCGGCCGGGGCGCAGGCCACAGCGGTGGCGACGCCCACCCCGAGCACGGCCACGCCCGCCAGGATCCGGTCGCGCGTCCTCACGGCGCACCGATCCGAGCCCCGAGCTGGAGCAGCCGCCCCAGGTCGTCGGCGCAGCGCCAGGTCTCGGCGACCCGACCGTCGACGACGCGGTGGATGAAGATCGCGGCGAACGTCTGCCGGATCCCGCGGCCGGGCACCCCGAAGAAGCTCTCCTGCTCACAGGAGTTGGTGCCGCGCACGACGACGCGGTCGCCCGCGGCGACGACGTCCTCCACCGTCCAGGTCTGGCGCACCGGGCCGATGTGGCGGAAGAGCTCGTGCACGCCCGCGCGGCCCGGTGGGAGGCCGGGTGGGCCGCCGTGCATGGTCCAGTCGTCGGTGACGAGGGCGCACAGCCCCTCCAGGTCGTGGTCGGTGACGCGGTCGAGGAAGGCGACGCCGATGTCGGTGAGAGTCATGCCGAGAACGGTGCCGGTCCGGGCCCGCCCGGCGCGCCGTCGTAGGCACCACAACCGCGATGGGTGCCTGCACCGGCCTCAGCGTTCGGCGAGGAACAGCAGCACCGCCCGCACGCGACGGTGGTAGTCCTCCTCCTCGGCGAGCCCGAGCTTGGCGAAGATCGAGTTGATGTGCCGCTCGACCGCCCGCACGGTGAGCACGAGCCGGGCCGCGATCGCCGAGTTGTTGCGCCCGCTCGCCATCTCGGCCAGCACCTCACGCTCCCGCGGCGACAGCCGGGCCAGCGGCGAGTCGACGCCCGCGGCCCGCGCGCCGAGCATGGCCTCGACGACCAGCGGGTCGATGGTCGAGCCGCCCGCGGCGACCGTCCGGACCGCGGTCACCAGCTGCTCGGGCGCCGCCACGCTGTCTTTGAGCAGGTAGCCGCGCCGTGCGACGCCGCCGTCGAAGACCCGCAGTGCGTGGTCGGGGTCGTCGTACTGGCTCAGCACCACCACGCCGAGCCCGGGATGGCTGCGCCGCAGCGCCGCGGCCACCCGCACGCCTTCGTCGGTGTGGGTGGGTGGCATGCGGATGTCGGTGAGCACGACGTCGGGGTCGTGCTCGGCCACCGCGGCCAGCGCCTCGTCGAGGCTGCCCGCCTGCGCCACCACGGCGATGTCCGGCTCGGTGGTGAGCAGCGTGACGATGCCCTCGCGCACCAGCAGGTTGTCCTCGCAGACCACCGCCCGGATCACGGGTGCACGCTAACCCCCGCTTGTGGTGCCTGCACCCCTGCCCGCCGATGCGGGCACAGAGGACGATCAGGCCGTGCGGCTGCCGTGGGTCGGGGTGGGCGCCGTCGTGGTGGCGACGGCGACCGGTGCCGCGCTGCGCCTGGCGATGTTGGCCGACCCGGCCACCGCGCCGTACACCGAGCTGAGCCTGGTGCGGGTGGCGCCCGCGTTCGTCGTCGCGGCGGTGGTCGGCGCGCTCGCGCTGGATCGCGGCAACCGCACCGGCCGCGGGCTGCTCGCGCTCGGCGGCGCCTTCGCGACGCTGGTGCTCACCGAGGGCTGGGCGCACTTCGGGCTCCTGCGGCCCGGCCCGCCGCTCGCGCTCGCGGTCGCCGCCGCGTGGGTGGCGCACTGGGTGTGGGTCGTGGTGTTCGCGCTGTTGGGGCTCGTGCTGCTCCGGCTCCCCGACGGGCGGCTGCCCTCGCCGCGGTGGCGGGGCGTGCTGGTGGCGCTCGCGGTCGGCGCGGTCGCGCTGACGGTGTCCGCGGCGTTCGCGCCCGGCCCGCTCGACGACGTGTACGGCGGCAGGCCGAACCCGGTCGCGGTCCCGGGTCTCGACGTGCTCGGCGCGGTCGGCGGGTGGGTGCTGCTGGGCGCGCTCGTGGCGTGCGCGCTGTCGCTGCCGGTGCGCTACCGGCGGGCCGACGCGGTCGTCCGCCAGCAGCTGAAGTGGGTGATGCTGGCCGGGGTGCCCGCGCTCGTGGCCACCGTCTTCCACGCCACGCTGGGGCAAGACCCCGCGGTCAACGGACCGAGCAGGCTCGTCGGGGACCTGCTGTACCTGGCCTTCTTCCTCGCCGTCGGTGTCGCGGTGGTGCGCCACCGGCTGTTCGACGTCGACCTCGTCCTCAACCGGGCCCTGGTCTACGGGCTGCTGGCGGCGTTCGTCACGGCCGTCTACGTGGCGGTGGTGATCGGCGTCGGGAGGCTGGTCGGGTCCGGCGCGGACCTCGTGCTCACGGTCACCGCCACCGTGCTCGTCGCGCTCGGCTTCGCGCCGGTGCGGGAGTGGGCGCGGAGGCTCGCCAACCGTTGGGTCTACGGCGAGCGGCAGGCGCCCTACGAGGTGCTCACCGCGCTCGGCGGCCGCCTGGCAGGCGCGCTCACCCCCGACGAGCTGCTGCCCGCCATCGCGCACGCCGCGGCCGTCGGGGTCGGGGCGGCGGCCGCCGAAGTCCGGCTCACCCTGCCGAGCGACACGACGGCGAGCGCCCGCTGGCCCGCCGCGCCGCCCGCCGCACTGCCGACTCCGCCGACCACCATCCCGCCGACCACCATTTCGCCGGTCGCCCTGCCGCCTGCCGCCCCACCGACGACCGCGCCGTCCGGCTCTCCGCCGCCGGGCCAGCTGCCTAGGGCGACACCGCAGCCGCTGGTCGTGCCCGTGCGGGCGGGCGGCGCCGAGATCGGCCGGATCGCCGTGACGCCCCGGCCCGGCTTCCCGCTCACCCGCCACCACCGGCGGCTGCTCGACGACCTGGCCCAGCAGTCGGCACCCGCCCTGTCCAACGCCCGCCTGGTGGCCGAGCTCAAGGCGTCACGCCGCCGCCTGGTGAGCGTGGCCGACGACGAGCGCCGCCGCCTCGAGCGCGACCTGCACGACGGCGCGCAGGCCCAGCTCGTGGCGGTCACGCTGCGGCTGCGCGCCCTGGCCGCAGGCCTTCCGGACGGCCGGGCCGACGCCGTCGAACAGGTCCGCGAGCAGGTCACCGGCACCATCGCCACGCTGCGCGACCTCGCCCGCGGCGTGTTCCCGCCGCAGCTCGCCGAGGCGGGCCTCGGCGCCGCCGTGCGCACGCACCTGGCCAAGACCGGCAGCCCGGCCCGCCTCGCCGACCGTGTGCCACCGGGCGTGCGCGGCAGCCGGGAGGTCGAAGCCGCCCTCTGGTTCTGCGTGCTGGAGGCCCTGCAGAACGCGGCCAAGCACGCGGGCCAGGACGTGGTCGTCGAGCTCTCGGTCGACGACGGAGCGCTGCGGGCCGAGGTCCGCGACGGCGGCCCCGGCTTCGACCCCACGGCCACGCCGCAGGGGAGCGGCCTCACCAACATGGCCGACCGGATGGCCGCGGTCGACGGCACCCTCACCATCCACTCGGCGCCGGGCGCGGGCACGCGGGTGGTGGTCCGCGCGCCATTGGGGTGACCCGCCCTCGCCGCAACGGGTAGTTTCGCTGGAGTGACGAGACCCGTCCTCATGACCGTCGACGACGACCCCGGCGTCAGCCGCTCCGTCGCCCGCGACCTGCGCCGCCGCTACGGCCAGGACTACCGCATCGTGCGCGCCGAGTCCGGCCGCGACGCACTGGAGGCGCTGCGCGAGCTCACGCTGCGCGGTGAGCCGGTGGCCGCGATCCTCGCCGACTACCGCATGCCCGAGATGAACGGCGTCGACTTCCTCGAAGCCGCCATGGACATCGCGCCGCACGCCCGCCGCGCGCTGCTCACCGCCTACGCCGACACCGACGCCGCGATCCGCGCGATCAACGTCGTCGACGTCGACCACTACCTGCTCAAGCCCTGGGACCCGCCGGAGGAGAAGCTCTACCCGGTCGTCGACGCGCTCGTGGAGACGTGGCGCGCGGTCGGTCAGCGCCCCGTCGACGAGATCCGCGTCGTCGGCCACCGCTGGTCGGCCGAGTGCTTCTGCACGCGCGACTTCCTCGCCCGCAACTCCGTGCCCTACCGCTGGTACAACATCGACGACCCCGAGGGCGAGCGGCTGCTGGAGGCGGCAGGCGCCACGCCGGACGACGTCCCGCTGATCGTCACCCCCGACGGCACCGCCCTGCGCAACCCGACCGAGGCCGAGATCGCCGCCGCGGTCGGGCTCACCACCGATCCGGTGAGCGACTTCTACGACCTCATCGTCATCGGCGGCGGCCCGGCCGGCCTCGGCTCGGCGGTGTACGGGGCGTCGGAGGGCCTGCGCACCGTGCTCGTCGAGCGGCAGGCCACCGGCGGCCAGGCCGGGCAGAGCTCGCGCATCGAGAACTACCTCGGCTTCCCCGACGGCGTGTCCGGCGCCCAGCTCACCGACCGCGCCCGGCGGCAGGCCGCGAAGTTCGGCGCCGAGGTGCTCACCGCCCGCGACGTCGTCGCGCTGGAGATCAGCGGCTCGGCCCGCATCGTCCGGTTCGGCGACGGCAGCAAGATCGGCGCGCACGCGGTGGTGCTCGCCACCGGGGTGTCCTACCGCTCGCTCGACGCCCCGGGCGTCGCCGAGCTCACCGGCCGCGGCGTGTTCTACGGCTCCGCGTCCACCGAGGCGCCCGCCTGCGCGGGCCAGGACGTCTACATCGTGGGCGGGGCCAACTCCGCGGGCCAGGCGGCGGTGTTCTTCTCCCGGCACGCGCGCACGGTCACGCTGCTGGTGCGCGGCCCGAGCCTCGAGGCGTCCATGTCGGCCTACCTGATCAAGCAGCTGGACGCGATCGACAACGTGCACGTCCGCACGGGCACCGAGGTCGCCGAGGCGTGCGGCGACGGCCACCTGGAGAAGCTCGTGCTCTCCGACCGCAACACCGGGAACAAGGAGACGGTCGACGCCGCTTCCATGTTCGTGTTCATCGGTGCGGCACCGCGCACGGAATGGCTCGAGGGCGTGCTCGTGCGCGACCAGCGCGGCTTCATCCCTACCGGCCCGGACCTGGTCGTCGACGGCGCACGCCCGCCCGGCTGGGTCCTGCCGCGCGATCCGTACCACCTCGAAGCCAGCGTGCCCGGCGTCTTCGTGGCGGGCGACGCGCGGTCCGCCTCGGTCAAGCGCGTCGCGTCGGCCGTCGGGGAAGGCGCCATGGCCGTCACCTTGGTCCACCGCTACCTCTCGGAGCAGTAGATGGAAGCTCACCTCACCCCCGAACAGCTGCGGGAGCTGTTCCTCTTCGCCGACCTCGACCCCGAGCAACTGGACTGGATCGCGGGCTGCGGCGACGTCGTCGAGGTCCCCGCGGGGGCGAACGTCGTCACCGAGGGCGAGCTCGCCCGCTGCTTCTACGTGCTGCTGTCGGGCACCGTCTCGATGAGCCGGATGATCGGCGGTGAGACGGTCGAGACCACCCGCACCGACCACCGCGGGTCCTACTTCGGGGCCGTGCAGTTCTACCTCGAGGACGAGTCCACGCGGGAGTACCCGGCGTCGGTCCGGGCGATCACCGACAGCGTGGTGCTGGCGCTGCCCGCCAAGGAGTTCGCCAAGCGGTTCGCGCAGTGGTTCCCGATGGCCGTGCACCTGCTGGAGGGCATGCTGCTCGGCATGCGGCGGGGCAACCAGCAGCTCGCCGAGCGGGAGCGGCTGCTCGCTCTCGGCAAGCTCTCGGCGGGGCTCACCCACGAGCTCAACAACCCCGCCGCCGCGGCGATCCGAGCCACCGACGCCCTGCGCGACAAGGTCGCCCACATGCGCAACAAGCTCGCCATGATCGCCGACGGGCGGATCGCGGGCCCGGCGTTGCGCAAGCTCGTGATGGCGCAGGACGAGTTCGTCAAGAAGGTGCGCCACGCGCCCACGCTCTCGCCGCTGGAGGCCTCCGACCGGGAGGACGAGCTCGGCGACTGGTTCGACGAGCACGGCATCGAGGGCGGCTGGGACCTGGCGCCGGTGTTCGTGGCGGGCGGGCTCGGGGTCGAGGACATGGAGGCGGTGTCGGCCGCGTGCGAGAACGGGATGGTCGAAGGCCCGATCCGCTGGCTGGCCTACACGGTCGAGAGCGAAAGCCTCATGCGCGAGATCATCGACGCCACCACGCGGATCTCCGACCTCGTCGGCGCGGCCAAGCAGTACTCGCAGCTCGACCGGGCGCCGTTCCGGTATGTCGACGTCCACGAGGGCCTCGACGCCACGCTGATGATGTTCGGCCGCAAGCTGGGGGAGGACGCCGGGGTGAGGATGGTCAAGGACTACGACCGCTCGCTCCCGCCGATCCCCGCCTACCCGGCCGAGCTCAACCAGGTGTGGACCAACATCATCGACAACGCGATCGACGCCATGGGCGGCGAGGGCACGCTCACCGTCCGCACGGCCCGGGTCGACGACCGCGTGCTGGTCGAGATCGGTGACAGCGGCCCGGGCATCCCGGCCGACATCCGGCGGCGGATCTTCGAGCCGTTCTTCACCACCAAGGGCGTGGGCAAGGGCACCGGCCTCGGCCTGGACGTGAGCTACCGGGTGATCGTCAGCAGGCACCACGGCGACGTCCAGGTGGAGTCCGAGCCCGGCGACACCCGTTTCCGCGTCTTCCTGCCCCTCACCGAAGCCGAGCTGTAGCGGGCGGGGCGAAGCCGGGCAGCCACCGCTCGGCGAGCCCGCGCACCGCCACCGTGCAGTCGACCTGGGCGAGGATGTTCATCCAGCCCGACAGCACCCGCACCACGAGGAGGTGCCGGACGGGCAGCGTCAACGCCCGCCCGGTGCGTCTCGTCCCCTTGTCACGGACGATCCGCGCGCCCTGGCCCCGCATCCACGCCCGATCGAAGTGGAAGCGCTCCACGCGGAGCGGGTCGCCGACGCCGCCGAGGTAGCCCAGCACCTCCTCGGCCGCCACGTCGCCCGCGATGAACCCCTCGGCGCGCAGCAGCCGCATCATGGGTTCGGGCTCGCCGTCGGCGACGTGCCGCAGGATCGTGGTGAGCCCCGGCGGCACCCCGTCCGGAAGCGCCGCCACGGCCCCGTAGTCGATCATGGCGAGGCGGTCGTCCGGCAGCGTGAGGAAGTTGCCCGGATGCGGGTCGGCGTGCAGCAGCCCCACGCGCGCGGGCGAGGAGAACAGGGTCTCGACCACGGTGTGCGCGAGCCGGTCGCGGCGGGCCTGCTCCTCCCGGTCGGCGGCAGGACGGCGGGCGAGCGCGCCCAGCGTCACCCCGTCCACCCACTCCGACACCAGCACCTTCGGCGCCGACGCCACGACCCGCGGGACGACGAGCCGCTCCTCGCCCGCGAACGCCGCCGCGAACGCCCGTTGCCGGTCGGCCTCCAGGCGGTAGTCGAGCTCGTCGAGCGTCCGCTCGCGCAGCTCGGCCACGATCGCCCGCGCGTCCACCCCCGGGACGACCAACGCGAACAGCGAGGCGAAGCGGGCCAAGGTGCGCAGGTCGGCATCGAGGGCGAGGTCGGCGCCCGGGTACTGGATCTTGACGGCGACCTCGCGGCCGTCGGCCCACACGGCCCGGTGCACCTGCCCGAGGCTCGCCGCGGCGGCGGGCACGTCGTCGAACTCGCGGAACCGGCTCGGCCAACCCCGGCCGAGCTGCTGGGCGAGCATCCAGCGCACGTCGCGCTCCGGCATGGGGGGCCCCGACGACTGCAGCTTGCTCAACGCCTCGTGGTAGGGCTCGGCGATCTCCGGCGGCACCAGCGTGTCGAAGACGCTCAACGCCTGGCCGATCTTCATCGCGCCGCCCTTGAGCCTGCCGAGGACGGCGAACAGCTGCTCGGCGTTGCGCGCGGTCGTCGCCGCCGACACCTCCGCGCGATCCGCCCCCGCGAGCCTGCGGCCCAGGCCTGCCACCGCCCGTCCGCCGAACGTGAGGGGCAGGGACATCAATTTCGCCGTGCGGGCGAGCCGGTCGATCTCCACGTCTACTACTACGAGTAGTAGTCGGTCCGGCGTTCACCGAGTGCGGTGTCCACGAACGTCCGCCGGGTCCCTCGCGCGCCCAGGCGACGCCTCGCGGCGTTGCCGCCCTCGCGAGTACGCCCGGGTACGAGCTTCGGGCGGCGCCTTCCCCTTCCCGCCCCGCCTCCTTCGTCGGCTTTCCGTCCCCCAGGCGAGGCGCCGCCTGGATCACGCGATCGACCTGGCAACGTCCGCGGACACCGCACTAGAGCCGGGTCGCGCCGCTCGACGGGGTCGCCTCCCGGATCTCGGGTGCCCGGAACCCCTGCGCCGCAAAGGCTTCGCGCACCGCGGCGGTGACGTCCTCGGCCTGCTCGGCGGGCACGAGCGCGATCGCCGATCCGCCGAACCCGCCGCCGGTCATCCGGGCCCCGAGCGCACCGGCCGAGCGGGACGCCTCGCACGCCACGTCCAGCTCGGCGCACGACACCTCGTAGTCGTGCGCCAGCGACCGGTGCGACGCGTCGAGCGCAGGCCCGATCTCGGCGAGCCGCCCGGCGTCCAACGCCGCCACGACCTCCCGCACCCGCGCGATTTCGGTGACGATGTGCCGGGCCCGCTTCCGCAGCTCGCCGTCGAGCCGCTCGAGGTCGTGCTCGGTCGCCTCGCGCAGGCTGCGCAGCCCCAACGCCTCGGCCGCCTTCTCGACGGCCGCACGGCGCTGCCCGTACTGCCCGTCGGCGAGGTGGTGGCGCACCCGGGTGTCGATCACCAGCAGCCGCAGGCCCGGTTCGCCCAGGGGGAGCGGCACCGCGCGCATGCTGCCGTCGCGCATGTCGATGAGCAGCGCGTGCCCCTCCTCGCCGAACATCGACGCCGCCTGGTCCATGCCGCCCGTCGCCGCCCCGACGACGTCGTTCTCCGCCCGCACGCAGGCCCGGGCGAGCTCGGCGCGGTCCAGCCCGAGGTCGTAGATGTCGTTGGCGGCCAACGCCACCGCGCACTCCAACGCCGCCGACGACGACAGCCCGGCGCCCAGCGGCACCGACTCGGTGACGTGCACGTCGAGCCCGCCGACCGCGTGCCCGGCTGTGCGCAACGCCCACAGCACCCCGGCGACGTAGCCCGCCCAGTCCGACGGCGACCCCGGTCCGACGTCCGCGAGCGGGATCTCGACCCCGTAGTCCTCGGCCGCGCTCTGCACCGTGAGCAGCTCGTCCGCGCGCGGCGCCGCCTCGACGACCGTGCGCTCGGCGATCGCGAACGGCAGGCACAGCCCGTCGGCGTAGTCGACGTGCTCGCCGATGAGGTTGACCCGCCCGGGGGCGGCCCACCTGTTCACGAACCCGCCGCCCGCAGGCGCTCGGCGATCTGCTCGGGCGTGACGTCGTTGATCCACGCCGCCATCCCGGACTCCGAGCCGGCGAGGAACTTCAGCTTGCCCGGCGCCCGGCGCAGCGAGAACAGCTGCAGGTGCAGCCGGGTGAGGTCGCGTCCGGTGTGGATCGGGGCCTGGTGCCACCCGGCGATGTAGGGCAGCTCCATCGGCTCGCCGAACACCCGCTCCAGGCGGTAGAGGAGGTCGCGGTACAGCACGGCCAGCTCGTCGCGCTCGGCGTCGTCGAGGGCCGCGAAGTCGGGCACCACCCGGTGCGGCACCAGGTGCGCCTCCACCGGCCAGCGCGCCGCGGCGGGCACGAAGCACGTCCACGCCTCGCCGTCGAGCACGACCCGGGCGCCCGACTTGCGCTCGCTGTCGAGCACGTCGCCCAACAGGTCGCGCCCCGTGCGCTGGCGGTGCGAGGCCGCACGGGTGAGCAGTTGGGCGGTGCGCGGCGTGACGAACGGGTAGCCGTAGATCTGCCCGTGCGGGTGCTGGAGCGTGACCCCGATCTCCTTCCCGCGGTTCTCGAACGGGAACACCTGCTCGACGCCGGGCAGCGCCGACAGCGCGGCCGTGCGGTCGGCCCACGCCTCGATCACCGTGCGCACCCGCGACACCGGCAGCGACCCGAACGACGCGTTGTGGTCGCTGGTGAAACACACAACCTCGCAGCGCCCGACCGCGGGCCGCTGCGGCCACAGCGGGTTGCCGTCCACCTCGGGCGCGACCTCCGGCGCCGACTGCGCGAACGAGGGGAACCGGTTCTCGAAGACGACGACGTCGTAGCTCGGCGCCGGGATCTCCGACGGCTCCCGGCCCGGCTGGGTGGGGCAGAGCGGGCAGTGGTCGGCGGGCGGCATGTAGGTGCGGTCCTGGCGGTGCGCGGCGATCGTCACCCACTCGCCGGTGAGCACGTCGAAGCGCATGGTGGAGCCGTGGCTCACGTGCGGGAGGTCGCGCGTGTCCGGCAGCACCTCGCGTTCGGCGGTGACGTCGTCGAAGTAGAAGAGCTCCCGGCCGTCGGCCATCTTCGCTGGGGTTTTCCTCACGCCGCCAGCACCACCCTCCCGCAGCTGCCTTCCAGGATCTGCCGCGCGTCGGGCTGGAGCCCCCCGTCGCTCACGACCACGTCGACCTCGCTCAACGTGGCGATCGTGCTCAATCCCACCACGCCCCACTTGGAGTTGTCCGCCACGACGGCCACGCGGCGCGCGCTGGCGACGAGCGCCCGGTTCGTCTCGGCCTCCGCGAGGTTCGGGGTGGTGAACCCGGCCTCGGCGTCCATGCCGTGCACACCCATCAGCAGCCAGTCGACGTGCAGCCGCCGCAGCGCCGCCACCGCCAGCGGACCGACGAGCGCGTCGGACGGCGTGCGCTCACCGCCGGTGAGGACGACCGACATGTCCTCCCCGCCCGCCTCGTAGAGCACCTCGGCGACCCGCAGCGAGTTGGTGACGACGGTGAGCCGCGGGATCCCCAGCAGCGCCGAGGCCACCGCGTGCGTGGTGGTGCCCGCGGAGAGCGCCACGGACGCGCCCGGCTCCAGCAGCCGCACGGCGGCCGCCGCGATCGCCTGCTTGGCCGCCGTGTGCAGGTGCGACTTGGCCGCGAACCCCGGCTCGTCCACGCTGCTGCCCGCCGCCGTGGCCCCGCCGTGCACCCGGGTGACGAGCCCGCGAGCCGCGAGCACCTCGATGTCGCGCCGGATCGTCATGTCGGAGACGCCGAGCCGTTCGACCAGCTCCGAGACCCGCGCCCCGCCGGTCGTCCGGACCTCGTCGAGGATCACTTCCTGGCGTTGGCGGGCAAGCATCTGCTCAGGTCCCTTCCCGCACGACCGCGACCGACCCCGAACCCACCGTGACCTTACCGTTATGCGCCTCGCCGGTCAGCAGGTCCGTGCCGGAGGCGGCCACCTCGGCGGGGGCGTCGCTGCGGTTGAGCACGAACAGGTACCGGCCACGGCGCACGATCTCGACGCCCGGCCGCGCGCCGTCCGCCAAGCGCACGCCCGCCGCCTCGGCGACCCGCCGGGCGAGCGCCGCGGTGGCGGCCTCGTCCAGCCGCGTGGCGACGTACCAGGCGTCGCCCTTGCGGGTGACGGCGGGCGTTCCGTCCACATGGGACGCCACGGTCTCGGCGCCTGCGCCGGTCAGCACCTCCGACCACAGGTCGGCGCCCGACCCGTCGTCGAGCGTGACGGGGGACCGCAGCGGCGCGAACTCCTCCACCCGCACCCCGAGCAGGTCGCGGAACGCGCCGGGGTAGCCGCCGAGCCGGACGTGGTCCTGCTCGTCGACGATGCCCGAGAAGTAGGTGACGAGCACGTGCTTCCCGGCGAGCGCCGTGGCCAGTTCGTCGGAGCAGAGGTAGAGCGTCGGGACGACCACCAGCCGGTAGGACGAGAGGTCGGCCGAGGGGTGCACGACGTCGACGGTCGCGCCCAGCTCGGTGAGCGCACGGTGCCAGCGGTGCGGCGCGTCCACGTAGCGCAGCTCGCTCGACGGGTGGGAGTCCAGGTCGCACGCCCACCAGGCGTTCCAGTCCCACAGCAGCGCGACGTCGGCCGCGACGGGCGCCCCCGCCACCTCGCCGATCGCCTTCAGCGCGGCGCCGAGTGCGGTCACCTCTCGGAAGCGCGCGGAGTCCGGGCCGGCGTGCGGCACCAGCGCGGAGTGGAACTTCTCCCCGCCCGCCCGCGACGCCCGCCACTGGAAGAAGCCGACGCCGTCGGCCCCGCGCGCGACGTGCCGCAGCGCGTCCACGAGCAGCTCGCCCGGTCGCTTCGCGACGTTGACCGGCTGCCAGTTCACCGCCGAGGTCGCCGACTCCATGAGCAGCCACGACCCGCCCGCGACCCCGCGGGTGAGGTCGTCGGCGAACGCCTGCTCGGCGTGCGGGTGCGGCAGGCGGTGGTCGAGGTAGTGGTCCTGGCTGACCACGTCGACGTCCGGCGCCCACGCGAAGTAGTCCTGTTCGGACTGGTGCGGCATGATCATGAAGTTGGTGGTCACGGGCACGGTGGAGTGCCGCCGCAGCACGTCGCGCTCGGCGCGGTAGTAGTCGAGCAGGGCGTCGGAGGAGAAGCGGGCGAAGTCCAGCTGCTGGGTCGGGTTGGGCACCGCCGGGGTGATCCGCGGCGGCAACACCTCGTCGAACGTCGTGTAGTGCTGGCTCCAGAAGGCGGTGCCCCAGGCCTCGTTGAGCTTCTCGATGTCGCCGTAGCGCCCGGCGAGCCAGCGCCGGAACGCCGCGGCCGACACGTCGCACCAGCACCGCCCGTTGTGGCAGCCCAGCTCGTTGGACACGTGCCAGAGCCGCACCGCCGGGTGGGTGCCGTAGCGGCGCGCCATCTGCTCGACGAGCGCCAGTGCGTGCTCGCGGAACACCGGCGAGCTCGGGCACCACGACTGCCTGCTGCCCGGCCAGAGCGTGTGCCCGGCGTGGTCGACCGGGAGGATCTCCGGGTGCGCGGCGGTGAGCCACGGCGGGGGCGCGGCCGTCGCCGTCGCCATGTCGATCGCGATGCCGCCCTCGGCCAGCAGCCCGACGACCTCGTCGAACCAGCCGAAGTCGAACTCTCCCGGCCGCGGCTCGAGCAGGGCCCACGAGAACACGCCGAGCGTCACGAACCCGACGCCCGCCTCCTGCATGAGCCGCACGTCCTCGCGCCACACCGCGCGCGGCCACTGCTCCGGGTTGTAGTCGCAGCCCAGGGCAATGCCCTCGAAGGGGAACGTCATCCCTTCGTGCTCCCCAGCGTGAGGCCCGACACGAACTGCCGCTGCAACGCGAAGAAGATGACCAGCACGGGCAGCATGGCGAGCACCGAGCCCGCCGAGAGCAGGTTGTAGTCGGTGAAGAACTGGCCCTGCAGGCTGTTGAGCGAGCTCGTGATCGGGAACTTGTCGCCGCTCTGCAGCAGCACGGTGGCCCAGAAGAACTCGTTGTAGATCCACGTGACCTGCAGCGTTGCCAGCGCCGCCAGCGGTGGCCTGCACAGCGGCAGCGTCAGCTGGAAGAACTGCCGCGTGACGCCCGCGCCGTCCACCCGCGCCGACTCGTAGATCTCC
>DATAOO010000429.1:0-15543 GCA_036265695.1 Pseudonocardia sp.
TGCGGGCCGTCGTCGTCGACACCGACGGCAACCCGGCGACGTCGGGCACGGTGGTGGCCGCGTCGGCGCCGAAGGGCAAGCGGGTCACGCTGACCGTGCAGGCGGCGCCGTCGGCCTGACCGGCGAGGGTTGCGGCCCCGAAGGCGCGTCAGGGCGCCTCGGGGTCGTGCGGTGGGCTGCCGACTGCGCGCTCCACTTCGGCCACGAAGGCGCGTCAGCGCGTCTCAGGTGGGGCGCGTGCCATTGCGCGCGGTCGGCCTCGGTCGCGCGCGGAGGCGGGTCAGCGCGCCTCGGGGTCGTGCGGCGCGCTGCTGGCCGCGCGCTCCACCTCGGCCACGAGCGCCGCGGCGACGTCCAGCGTGGCGGCCAGCTGCTCGGGCGTGCTCCCGACCTCCGCGAGCAGGCCGTGCGCGCGGGCCGCGAACCCGGTCGGCGCGCCCGGCAGCGCGCCCGCCGCCGCGATCAGCCCCTTCTCGTTCGTCACCCACCGCCGCGCGTGGGCGTGCAGCGCGTGCGCGCACACCCCGAGTGCCCGGAACAGGCACCCCGCGACGTAGGTGACGTCGCCGCGGCCGATCGCCTTGCGCGCGATCGCCAGCGTGAACCCGGCCTCCGGCAGCCGTGCGACGAGCGTCGCGGCCAGTGCCTCCGGATACTGCCCGGTCGCGGTGTGCAGGCGGGTCAGCTCGCCGGTCGGGTCGGCCAGCACCACGCCGAGCGCGATCTCGGCGGCGTACCAGACGTCGAGCACGCCCAGCGGGTGCCCGACCTGCGCCTGCCACGTGACCCGCCCGTCCTGCGCGTTGCGCCAGGCCGTCTCCACGCGGTCGACGTCGCGGTAGACCCAGTCGACGGCCACGCCGTCGATCGAGAGCCACGCGCCGCCGTCGACCCACGGGCCCCAGTCGCCGGGCCGGGTGGCGGTCGCGTCCGGCCCGGCCAGCTCCCGGGCCAGCGCGGCGAGCCCGTCGACGTCGAGCGGCGGCCGGTAGTAGACGCCCAGGTCGACGTCGGAGTCGGGGTGGTGCGCGCCGCGCGCCCGGCTGCCGCCCAGCAGCACGCCCACGACCCCGCCCACCCCGACGAGCCGCCCGGCGAGCACCTCAAGATCAACCACGCTCCCTCCCCCGCGGTGAGTCGTACACCTCAGCGCCGTGTGTTGGCCGTTTCGACGGCAGGATCGACCAACACGCACGGGTGAGACGTACGACTCACCGTCAGATGAGGTCGCTGCGGCCCACCACGCCCACGAGGATGCCCTCCTTCACCACCGGCAGCAGCCGCAGCCCGCGCTCGGCGATGAGGTCGCGGGCGGCGCCCACGGTGGTGTCGACGTCGACGGTGATCGGCGCGTTCGTCATCACGTCGCCGACCGTGCGGCGCGGGCCCTGCGTGTAGAGCGGGTCGCCCAGCACGTCGGCCTCGCTGACCAGCCCGACCAGCCGCCCGTCCCACTCCGCCACCGGCAGCGCGGTGTGCCGGTGCTGGAGCATCAGCTCCACGGCCCGCGACAGGCTGGCGCTGCGCCGCACAGCGATCACGTCGGCGGTCATCACGCTGGTGACGGGCGCGTCGTCGGGGGCGCGCGGCCCGGCCCGGCGCGCGCGGGCCATGCGCAGGAGGGGCTCATCGCGGTCGTCGCTGCGCAAGCGGCGCCGGATCCGGTCGCCGAGGCTCGCCCGTGGCTGCAACAGGTCCGAGCGCGTGACGACGCCGACCAGCACGCCGCGCTCCACGATCGGCATCACCCGCAGCTCGCCGTAGGTGCGCAGCCGGTGGCCGACCAGGGTGAGCTTGGCCGACGGCCGCATCCACAGCACGTCGCGGGTCATGATCTCGCCGACCGCGGGGTCCTCGGCGTCTTCGGGGTGCGCCTCCCGCCACCGCAGCACGTCCAGCAGGCTGATCATGCCGACGAGGTGGTAGCCGCGGTCGGCGACGGGCAGGGCGCTGAAGCCGTAGCGCCGCAGCAGGTCGACCGCGCGTGACGCCGGGTCGTCGGGGAGCACCGAGACCACGCGCGTGGTCATGACCTCCTTGGCGGTGCGGGGCACTAACCCACCTCCGGCCAGGTGGCGCCGGGTCGGCAGACGACCACGCGGCCCGTCACGGCCCAGTCGCCCAAGCCGTCCGGCACGGCCAGCACCTCGCCCCGGACGAGCGGCTGGCCGCCGCCCGCCCACTCCAGGCTGCCGTCTTCGAGCACGACCGCGACGGCGAAACCGTGCGGCACCGGCACGGCGTCGCCTGCTGCGACGTCCACCCGGAAGAACGGGTCGGCTTCGGGTGGCAGGCCGCGCAGCAGCTCGGGGGCCCGTGCGTCGAGGCCGACGTGCACCGGCTCCGGCGCGGGGAGCGCCTTGTGGGAGACGGCGGGCAGCACGACGTCGAAGCCGAGCCCGAGGTGCGACTCGTCGCGCGTGGCCGTGGTGACCGACCACTCCAGGACGATGGAGAAGTCGGTGGGCTCCTGCACCTCGACCAGGAACACGCCCGCGCCGGTGGCGTGCGCCTGGCCCGCGGGCACGAGGACGCCGTCGCCGGGCCGCACACTCACCTTGTTGAGGTGCTCCAGCATCCAGTCCGAGTCCTGGGCGTCGACCTTCTCCGCGAGCAGCGCCGGGTCGACGTCCTCGCGGAAGCCCACCCACACGGCCGGGTCCTCGCCGTGGGTCTCCAGCACGTACCAGGCCTCGGTCTTGCCGTAGCAGGAGTGCAGGTGGTCGCGCGCGAACGGCCGGGTGGGGTGCACGTGCACGGGCAGCCGCTGGCCTGCGTCGAGCAGCTTCACCAGCAGGCCGACGTCGGTGGGCCCGGCCGGGGCGTGCGCGGTGCCCGTCCAGCCGACCGGGTCGGCCGCGACGGCCTCGGCGAACAGCGAGCCGTCGGCGAGACGGCTGCGCCCGACGTCCGGTTCGCCTGCCCGGTGCACGGTGGCGGCCAGCCACTCCTCGGGCCGCCGCGGCGAGGGCAGCGGCACCCCGCGCAGCGCGGCCAGCCGCTCGCCGCCCAGGTAGAAGTGGTCGATGACGTTGGGCGGCAGCACGACCGGTCGCACAGCCCGACCCTAGCGGGTGCCGTGGGCGAAGGACGCCGACTCGGGGCCGCGGGCCGGGGCCGTCTGCTGCCGCAGGCGGTCGAGGACGCGGCGCAGGTCGTCGAGCAGCAGGTCGGCGAGGTCGTGCGTGAAGCCGTTGCGCACCACGATGCGGAGCGCCGTGATGTCCTCCCGGTTCTTCGGGAACGTGTACGCGGGCACGAGCCAGCCCTGCTCGCGGAGCCCGGCGGAGACGTCGAAGGCGGAGAAGGGCTGCCCGTCGCCGACCACGAACGCGAAGACGGGCAGCTGGGTGCCGTCGGTGAGCAGGCGGAACGGGCCGAGCTCCGCGATCGCGGCCGCCAGCTGCTTGGCCACGAGCCTGCAGGCGTACTGCACGCGGCGGTAGCCGTCGCGGCCCAGGCGCAGGAAGTTGTAGTACTGCGCGATGATCTGGCCGCCGGGGCGGGAGAAGTTGATCGCGAAGGTCGGCATCTCGCCGCCCAGGTAGTTGACGTTGAAGACCAGGTCCTCGGGCAGGGCCGCGCGGTCGCGCCACACCGCCCAGCCGACGCCCGGGTTGACCAGGCCGTACTTGTGGCCCGACGTGTTGATCGACGCGACCCGGGGGAGGCGGAAGTCCCAGACCAGCTCCGGGTCGCAGAAGGGCGCGATCATGGCGCCGGACGCCCCGTCGACGTGGACGGGGATGTCGAGGCCGGTGCGTTGTTGGAGGTCGTCGAGCGCGGCGCAGATGTCGGCGACGGGCTCGTAGCTGCCGTCGAACGTCGAGCCGAGCACCGCCACGACGCCGATGGTGTTCTCGTCGCACGCCGCCGCGGCCTCGGCGGCGCCCAGGCGCAGCCGGTCGCCCTCCATCGGGACGAGGCGGGGCTCGACGTCGAAGTAGTTGGCGAACTTGTCCCAGCAGATCTGGACGTTGATGCCCATCACGATGTTGGGCCGGTCGACGGGCTTGTCGGCGGCCCGGCGGGCGTGCTGCCAGCGGCGCTTGAGCGCGAGCCCGCCCAGCATGCAGGCCTCGCTGGAGCCGGTAGTCGAGCAGCCGATCGTGTGCTCGGGATCGGGCGCGTGCCACAGGTCGGCGAGCATGTGCACGCACCGGTTTTCCAGGTCGGCCGTGCGCGGGTACTCGTCCTTGTCGATCATGTTCTTGTCGAGCGACTCGGCCATGAGCAGCCGCGCCTGCGGCTCGGCCCACGTCGTGACGAACGTGGCCAGGTTGAGCCGCGCGTTGCCGTCGAGCATCAGCTCGTCGTGGACGATCTGGTAGGCGACGTCGGCGTCGAGCTCACCGTCCGGCAGCCGGTACCGCGGGATGTGCATCGGCTGCCGGGTGAAGATCGGGTTGACCGAGAGGTCCGGGCGGGCATCCGACGGCGGGTGCGCGGTGGGCATGCCAGCACCGTAGGGGTCGGGTGCGCGCCTGGGCGCGTCACTCGGCGAGGGCGGGCGCGGCGGTCGCGAGGGTGGCGACGGACTCGTCGGTCCACGGCCCCGTGGTCACCACGCCCACGTGGTCGATGCCCAGCTCCGTGAACGCTCGGCAGCGCTCGACGAAGGACGCGGCCGACTCGCCCGGCTCCAGGCGCGTCGAGATCGTCTTCTCGATCGCGTCGTAGGGGCGGCCGATCTCGGCGCACAGCCGCTGCAGCACCCCGAGCTTGTGACGGGCGGTGGCGCCGCCGTCGGGGATGTCGAAGACGTTGCAGGCGTCGGCGTAACGGGCGACCAGCGGCAGCGTGCGGCGCTCCCCGGTGCCGCCGATGAGGATCGGCGGCCGGGAGATCGGCGGCGGGCTGTGCACGGGCGCGTCGAGCCGGTAGTGCTCGCCGACGATCGGGCTCTCCTCGCCCGCCCAGAGCGCCAGCGCGATCTTGAGCGTCTCCTCCAGCCGCTCGAACCGCTCGCGGATCGGCGGCAGCGGCAGCCCCATGGCGGCGGCCTCCGCGGCCTCGTAACCCGCGCCGATACCGAAGAGGGCCCGGCCGCCGGACAGCACGTCGAGCGTGGTGACCGCCTTCACGAGCAGCGCGGGCGGCCGGAACGTGACCGCCGTGACCAGCGTGCCGAGGCGCACCCGCTCGGTGCGTGCCGCGAGGTAGCCGAGCGTCGTGTAGGCCTCCAGCATCTCCGTCTCGCCCGGACGGGCCCCGTACGGATCGGCCTGCAGCAGGTGGTCGGCGACCCACACGCCGTAGAGCCCGCCGTCGTCGGCGATCCGCGCGATGTCGGCGAGGCGCCGGGCGAGCGGCCCGTCGCGCCAGGAGAAGTTCGTGACGCTGATGCTCAGCTTCATCACGCACCCCCGTCCAACCGGGCGCCGATGTGCACGGCCGCGACCCGCCAGCCGTCGGTCCGCACCGCGGTGACGGTGCACCGGAACCGCCCGGAGACGTCCCGCTCGCCGAAGCTCGTCTGCTGTGCGTCGACGCCGACGACCACCGCCGCGTCCGGCCCGTGCGCGTGCACCTGCGGCTCCTCGACGACGAAGGCCCGGTTGCGCAGGCCGCCCGCGAACCGGCCGAGCCACTGCTCGCGGCTGAGCACGAAGCCCGCCGCGCCGACGCCGACGAACTCGGGCGCGAGCAGCGCGTCGATCCGGGCGGGGTCGTTGGACTGCTCGGCCGCGGCCCAGCGCTCCACGAGGTCCAGTACGTCGTTCATCTCTCCTCCAGTTTTAGGGTCACTCCAAACATAGTGCTGGTCTAAAAATATGGCTACCCTGATGTCGTGGGGTTGCGGGAGCGGAAGAAGGCCGAGACGCGCCGCCGGATCGCCGATGCGGCGCACCGGCTGTTCGGGGAGCGCGGCTTCCAGGCCGTCACGGTGGTCGAGGTGGCGCGGGCGGCGGAGGTCGCGGAGGCCACGCTGTTCAACTACTTCCCGACCAAGGAGGACCTGTTCTACTCCGGCCTGGAGGCGTTCGGCGCCCGGCTGGTGGAAGCGGTGCGCGACCGGGCCGAGGGCGAGTCCGCGCTGGCCGCCTTCCGCGCCGGGCTGCTCGCCGACGCGGGCCAGCTCGACCGCATCGCCGCGGGCGACCCGGAGGCGCTCGAGCGGGCGCGCACCACCGCGCGGGTCGTCGTGGCCAGCCCGGCCCTGCAGGCGCGCGAACGGCAGGTGCTCCTGGGCATCGCCGCCGAGCTGGCCGAGGCGATCGGCCCGGTCGCGCCCGATCCGGTGCCGCGGGCGATGGCGAACGCGCTGATGGGCGTGCACATCGCGCTCGTCGAGTACACGCGGGCGCGGCTGCTCGCCGACGACCGCCCGCAGGCGCTGGCGGCCGACGTGCAGGCCCGCGCCGCCGAGGCGTTGGGGCTGCTGGAGCACGGCCTCGCCGCCTTCGCCCCGGCCTGAGTCACACTCCGCCGATCCGATCCGTCACGGGTGCAGAGACCCCAACGAGAGATCGGAGCCCGCCATGCGCCACTACGCCTACTGGTCCGCCACCGCCGTCACCGTGTTCGTCCTGCTGTCCGGCGGCCTCGCCTATCTCCTGGGCGCCGAGTTCGCCGTCGGCGGCGTGGTGGCGCTCGGCTACCCGGCCTACGTCGTCACGATCCTGGGCTTCTGGAAGCTGCTCGCCGTGCCCGCGCTGCTCGCGCCCGGGTTCGACCGGCTGAAGGAGTGGGCCTACGCCGGGGTCATGTTCGACCTCACCGGCGCCGCGGCCTCGCACCTCGCGGTCGGCGACCCGCTCTGGCACCTGTTCCTCATCGGCGGCCTGCTCGCCGTCGCGTTCGTGTCGTACGCGCTGCGGAACGAGCGGGTGCGCGTGTTGGCCGACCGCCATTGACAAAAATCAGTTTTACGTAAAGACTCGTTTTTGCCATGAGAGACGTCGTCTACCTCGACCGGCTTGAGCAGGCCGAGGCCTTGCTCAAGCCGCAGCGCATCGAAGTGCTGCGGCGGCTCGCCGAGCCCCGGTCGTGCACCGAGGTGGCGGCCGAGCTCGACCAGACCCCCCAGCGCGTCTACTACCACGTCAAGCGGCTGGCGGAGGCGGGCCTGGTCCGCCTGGTGGCCGAGCGCCGGGTGCGCGGCATCACCGAGGGGATCTACCAGGCGGCGGCCCGGTCCTACTGGCTGTCCGCGGGCCTGGTGGGTCGGATCGGGCTGCGCCAGACCACCGACCGGCTCAGCCTGGGCTTCCTGGTCGACCTGCTGGAGGACGTGCAGGCGGAGGTGGCCGCGCTCGACCGCACCCGCCCCGACCTGCCCTCGATCGGCGTGTCCGGCGACATCCGGGTGCGCCCGGAGCAGCGCACGGCGTTCCTCGACGAGCTGCAGCAGACGCTGCAGGACCTGTTCACCCGCTACGGCGGTGCCGAAGGCGACGCGTTCCGCCTGGCCGTCGCCTGCTACCCGAAGGGAGATCCCGATGACCGAGATGAACGAGGCTGACATGCGCCTACGGGCGGTCGTCCCGGCCCCGGTGAAGGTCGCGTACGAGGCGGTGACCGACCCGGCCGCGCTGCGCGCGTGGCTGAGCGAGCACGCCGAGGTCGACCTGCCCGGCACGTACGCGTTCTGGGGCCGCTCCGTGCCGGACGGCGCCGAGCCGCACCAGCGCGTGGTGCACGTGGACGAGCGCACCATCCGGTTCGCCTGGACCGTCGATGGCGTCGAGACCACGACGCAGATCGAGCTGGACGAGGACGAGGACGGCACGCTGGTCACGCTGAGCCAGACCGACCTGCCCAGCTTCGAGGACGTCATCGCCGACCGGGCAGGCGCCCGGGGTGCGCTGCAGACGTTCTGGTCGCTGGCGATCGCGAACCTGGCCGACTACCTCGCGGGCCGCGAGCTGACGCCCCAGTGCGACTTCACGTCGGCCGATCTGCGGGCTTCCGTGGTGATCGACGCGACGCCGGACGCGGTGTTCGACTCGATGACCCGGTCGGAGCCGTTCCAGCGTTGGTTCGGCGCCAAGGTGGACATCGAGCCCCGCCTGGGCGGCCGGTTCGCCATGGGCGGGTTCGAACTGGACCCCGGCGGCGCCAAGTTCGTCGAGTTCGAGCCGGGCCGCAAGGCGGCGCTGTTGTTCTCCGCCGACGGCGAGACCACCACCTGGGAGCTGGAAGACTCCGACGGCAAGACCCGACTGACCATCGTGCACAGCGGGTTCGACGCCACCAACCCGCCGTACGCGGGCTGGGCGGGCTGGCTGAGCGGCCTCGCCGGGCTACGGCGCTACCACGAGCTGCCGAACGTCCGCACGATCTGGCGTGAGGTCGAGATCGCGGGCCTCCCCGCGGGCATGATCACGCTCGACTGACCCTCATTGGTGCTGCGGGTTCAAGGGCACCTGCGCTCCCCGCACCAACCCGAGCTGCACGGCCTGGGTCGGCAGGAGAGTGTCCAGCAGCCAGTCGGTGAACACCCGCACGCGGTTGCCGGGCATCGCCAGCAGGTGGTAGCCCTTCGTCACCGCGGTGGCGGCCAACCCCGAGAGCGGCACGCCGAGCGGGCTGGCGGCGGCGTCGAGTCCGCCGAGCTCCACGACGAAACCGAGGTCGTGGTGCTTGTACCGGCGCCGCTTGCCCCGGCCCAGCGCGGCCGCCACGTTGCGCGCGGCGAGGGCGCCCTGGCGCGTGGCGTGCTGGGCCGTCATCGCGGTGACCTGGCCGGGACGGGTGAGGTCGGGCACCGCGGCGGCGTCCCCGCAGGCCAGGATCTCGGGGTGGTCGGGCACGGCCAGGTACGGGTCCACGACGAGCCTGCCGCGGTCGGTCTTGAGGCCGAGGTCGTCGACGAGCGGGTCGGGCCGCACCCCCACACACCAGACCAGCGTGCGCATCGGCACGTCCTCGCCGCCGGTGAGCCGTATCGACGCGGAGCGGGCCTCGGCCACGGACTCGCCGGTGCGCACGTCGACGCCGCGCTCCCGCAGCACGCGGTCGGCGGTGCGGGACAGCCGCGGGTGCAGCTCGGGCAGCACCCGCGGCGCGGTGTCCAGCAGCATCCAGCGCATCGGCTGGTCGCGCAGCGCCGGGAAGGCCTTCGCGAGCTGCGCGGTGAACCGGGCGCCCTGCGCGGCCACCTCCGTGCCGGTGTAGCCCGCGCCCACCACGACGAACGTGCAGCGCGCCGCGCGGTCGGCGGGCTCGGCGGCGGCCAGCTCGACCTGGCGCACGATGTGGTCGCGCAGGTAGAGCGCCTCGGCGATGCCGCGGTAGCCGTGCGCGTGGTCGCAGACGCCGGGGATCGGCAGCAGCCGGTTGACGCTGCCGACGGTGAGCACCAGCCGGTCGTACGGCGTCTCGCCGCCGTCGCCGTCGGCGTCGGTCCAGTGCACGGTGCGGCTGTCGACGTCGATCCGCTCGACCTCCGCCACCACCAGCTTCGCCCCCGGCAGCGTGCGCGCCAGCGACACCGCGATGTGCCGCGGCTCGACGACGCCCGTCGTCACCTCGGGCAGCAGCGGCAGGTACAGGAAGTGGTCCTTCGTGTCGATGACGGTGACCTCGGCGGCGTCGCCGAGCCGGCGCAGCAGCCCGCGGGCCGCGGTGAGCCCCGCGAAACCCGCTCCGACGACGACGATGCGCGGCCCCATCGGAGGCACGGTAGCGGCCAATCCCACGGCACGCACCGCACTCTTGGAGAGCGCGCGCCGGCATGCTCCCCCCATGACCGTGCTGTCCGGCCTGCTCGCCGCCGTCGACGTCGTCGACCTGACCACCCCGCTGCAGACGTCCACGCCGATCCTGGAGCTGCCGCCGCCGTTCGCGAACACCCACCGCTTCGAGCTCGAAGAACTCTCGCGCTACGACGAGAAGGGCCCGGCCTGGTACTGGAACGACATCCACACCGGCGAGCACACCGGCACCCACCTCGACGCGCCGGTGCACTGGGTCACCGGCCGCGACGGGCTCGACGTCTCCCAGGCGCCCCTCTCCACCCTGGTCGCGCCGGCCGTGGTGATCGACATGACGGCCGAGGTGGCGAAGGACGCCGACTTCCTGTTGGAGCACAGCCACATCCGGGCCTGGGAGGAGCGGCACGGCGCGCTCCCCGACGGCGGCTGGCTGCTCTACCGCACCGGGTGGGCCGCGCGCGGCGACGACGCCGCCGCGTTCGCCAACGCCGACGAGAACGGGCCGCACACCCCGGGCGTCTCCCCGGACTGCGCGCGGTGGCTGGCCGAGGAGTCGCCGATCGCCGGGTTCGGCGTGGAGACCGTCGGCACCGACGCGGGCGCCGCGCACTCGTTCGAGCCCGCGTTCCCGTGCCACTCCGCGCTGATGGGCGCGAACAAGTGGGGCCTCACCAGCCTGCGCAACCTCGACCGGCTCCCGGCCACGGGCGCGGTGCTGATCGTGTGCCCGCTGCCGATCGTCGGCGGCTCGGGCAGCCCGGCCCGGGTGCTGGCGCTGGTCGAGCGCGCATGATCTTCGCGACCGGCATCCGGATGGGGGAGTCGCCCCGCTGGCACGACGGCCGGTTCTGGATGTGCGACTGGCTCGCGGGCGAGGTCCTCGCCTTCGCGCCCGACGGCACGCGGGAGACGGTGGCGCGGGTCGAGGGGCTGCCGTTCTCCATCGACTGGCTGCCCGACGGCCGGATGCTCGTCACGACGAACGACGGCGTGCGCGTGGGGCCGGAGCTCGCGCCCTACGGCGCCCAAGGCCGTCCGTGGAACGAGATCGTGGTCGACCCGGCCGGGCGGGCGTGGGTCGACATGCCCGGCGCGATGCCGTGGGAGGAGCCGAAGCCCGGGATCGTCGGCGTGGTGGACCCGGACGGCACCGGCCGCACGGTCGCGGGGGACGTCTGGTTCCCCAACGGCATGGCTGTCACCCCGGACGGCGCGACGCTGATCGTGGCCGAGTCGCACGCCCACCGCCTCACCGCGTTCACGATCACCGCGGACGGCGGCCTCGACGACCGGCGGGTGTGGGCCGACCTCGGCGAGGGCGCCGCCCCCGACGGGATCTGCCTCGACGCCGAGGGTGCCGCCTGGTACGCCGACGTGCCCAACCAGCACTGCGTGCGCGTCGCCGAGGGCGGCGAGGTGCTGCAGACCGTGCCCGCCGACCGCGGCTGTTTCGCCTGCATGCTCGGCGGCGACGACGGGCGCACGCTCTACGTCGTGGCCAACCGCTACGACAACGGGCAAGTCAGCGACGGGATCGTGCTCACCGAGCGGGTCGAGGTGCCGCACGCGGGCCACCCCTGACCGTCATGCGCGGGCCAGCAGCCGCTCGGCCCGCCGGGCCACCGGCAGGTCGACGAACTCGCCGTCGGGCAACGCCACCGCGCCCCCGTCGGCGGCCTCGAACGCGGCCAGGACCTCCCGCGCCCAGGCGAGCTCCTGCTCGGTCGGGGTGAACACGGCGTGCAGCACCGGCAGCTGCCGCGGGTGGATGGCGGACTTGCCGAAGAAGCCCAGCGACCGCGCCAGCTCGGCCTGCGCCCGCAGCCCGTCGTCGTCGGCGAGGCGGGGGTACACGCTGTCGATCGGCGGCCCGATCCGCGCCGCCCGCGAGCAGACGACGAGGTGGCTGCGCGCGTAGAGGGCGGCGGTGTCGCTGCCGTCGGTGCCCAGGTCGCGTTGCAGGTCGACGCCGCCCATCGCGAGGTGCGCCACCCCGGGCGCGGCGGCGATCTCGGCCGCGGCCAGCAGACCCCGGGCCGACTCGATCGCGCAGATGATCGGCTTGCCCGGGGCGCGGTCCGCCACCCACGCGACGTCCTCAGGCGACTCGGCCTTCGGGATCCGGATGCCGTGCGCGTCGGCGGCGACGGCGTCCAGGTCGGTCGCGCAGAGGTCGGTGCGGGCGGCGTTGACCCGCACCCAGGCCCGGACCGGCCCGCTCGGCGCGGCGGCGGGCGGGTCGGCCAGCTTCGCCGCCACCATCCGGCGCGCCAGGTCCTTGGCCGCGGGCGGCACCGCGTCCTCGAGGTCGAGCATCAGCGCGTCGGCGCCTGCGGTGAACACCCGGTCGAGCAGCTTGGCGTTGTGCCCGGGCGCGAAGAGGTAGCTGCGCTCCATCACACGACCCCCTTCGCCCGCAACTCCGCCAGCCGCTCCCCGTCGACGCCCAGCGACCCGTAGACCGCGTCGTTGTCCTGGCCGAGCCGCCGCCCCGGCCAGCGGATGGCGCCCGGCGTGTCCCCCAAACGGAAGATCAGGTTCTGCATCTTGAGCGGGCCGAGGTCCTCGTCGTCGACGGTGGTGATCGTGTCCCGCGCGACGACGTGCGGGTCGTTCACGAGCTGCTCCACGTCGTAGATCGGCGCGATGGCCGCCCCGGCCTCCTCGAACGCCGTGAGCACGTCGTCGAGGTCGCGGGCCGCGATCCACTTCTGCACGGCGCCGTCAAGCACCTCGGCGCGGCGGCTGCGCTCCCCGGCCGAGGCGAACCACGGCTTCTCGACCAGGTCCGCCCGCCCGACCAGGCGCATCACCCGCGCGGCGATCGAGGTGGCGCTGGCCGAGATGGCCACCCAGCGGCCGTCGCGGGTGACGTAGGCGTTGCGCGGCGCGTTGTTCGGCGACCGGTTGCCGTGCCGCCCGGCGACGATGCCGAGCTGGTCGTACACCGTCGGGCCGGGCCCGAGGATGCCCAGCAGCGGCTCCAGGAGCGCGAGGTCGATCACCTGGCCCGCACCGCCGCGCAGGTCGCGGTGGTAGAGCGCGGTGAGCACCGCGTACGCGCCGGCGATGCCCGCCACCCCGTCGGCGAGGCCGAACGGCGGCAGCGTGGGCGGCCCGTCCTCCTGCCCGGTCTGGTGGGCGAAGCCGCTCATCGCCTCCATCAGCGTGCCGAACGCGCGGCGCTCCTTGTACGGCCCGTCCTGACCGAACCCGGTGACGCGCAGCATGACCAACCGCGGGTTGCGCTCCAACAGCGCGTCCGGCCCGAGGCCCCACTTCTCCAGCACGCCCGGCCGGAAGTTCTCGACGAGCACGTCGGCGTCGGCGGCGAGCTCGCGCAGCAGCTCCTGGCCCTCCGGGGTGGACAGCTTCAGGGTGACCGCGCGCTTGTTGCGGGCGATCACCTTCCACCACAGGCCGTGCCCGTCGCGGTCCCAGCCGTGTGTGCGGGCCGGGTCGCCGTTCGGGTGCTCGAGCTTGAGGACGTCCGCGCCCATGTCGCCGAGCAGCATCGCCGTGATCGGCGCCGCGTAGACCGTGCTGATGTCGAGGACCTTCAGCCCGTTCAACGGGCCGGTGTGTTCTTGCAAGCCTCTCACCCCTTCGTCGCCTGTTGCCTGACCCGATGAGACGGCAGGGTGGCGATCGAGATCACGGTTGCGGCCGCGACGGTCGTAAAGGTCTTTTCGGTCAGGGGGCCGCTCGATGCGGAGGCGGTGGTCGGTCGCGGGGCAGCTGTTGGCCCTGCAGCTCGGCATCATCGCGGTCGTCCTCCTGGGCGTCGGCGGGGTCTCGCTGGCCCAGGCGCAGATCGACTTCCGACGCACGGAGGGCGCCCGCGCGCTGTCCGCTGCGGAGAACCTGGCCGCCCGGCCGGTGCTGCGGCAGGCGCTGGTCTCGCCGTCCCGGCCCGCCCGCACCGACCAGGCCGCGCCGATCGCCGACGGCGTGCAGAGCCTCTCCGGTGTGTCGTTCGTGGAGATCGCCGACGCCGACGGGGTGGTCGTCGCCAACACGCGCGACCCGGGCAGGCTCGGCACCCGGCTCGACCTGGCCGTCCGGTCGTCGGTGGGCGACGGCGCGGGGCCCGGCGGTCCCGCGGTGGTCGCGCAGGTGCCGGTGCTCGGCGACACCGGCCCGCAGACCGGGCAGGTCGTGGGCGTGGTCGCGGTCGGCCAGACCTACCCGAGCCTCGGCGAGAGCCTGCTGTCCGCGGTGCCCAACCTGCTCGCCTACCTGGGGCTCGCGGGCATCGTCGGGTTCGCGGGGTCGCTGCTCGTCGCGCGGCGGGTGAAGCGGCAGACGCTCGGCCTGGAGCCGGTGGAGATCCGCGGGCTCGTCGAGCACCGCGAGGCCATGCTCACCGGGATCAAGGAGGGCGTGATCGGCCTCGACCTCGACGAGCGGGTCACGCTGGTGAACGAGGAGGCGCACCGCATGCTGGCCCTGCCCGCCGAGTGCGTCGGCCGCTCGCTCGTGGAGCTGGGCGCGGAGGAACGGCTGCGCGACGTCCTCACCGGAGCCGCCGATCGACGGGACGCCGTCGTGTTCGTCGGCGAACGGATCCTCACGCTCAACCGCAAGCCGGTGGCGGTGCGCGGCCAGACCGTCGGCTCCGTCACGACCATGCGCGACCTCACCGAGCTGCGCCAGCTCGAGCAGGAGCTCGGCGTCACCCGGCAGACCACGGAGGCGCTCCGGGCGCAGGCCCACGAGTTCGCCAACCGGCTGCACACGATCTCCGGGCTGCTGGAGCTGGCCGAGTACGACGAAGTGCTGCGCTACGTCAAGCGGCTCGGGTCGGCCACCCAGGCCCTCGCGGCGACGGTCACCGAACGCGTCGACTGCCCCCCGCTCGCCGCCCTGCTCATCGCCAAGTCCAGCGTGGCCGCCGAGCGCGGCATCCGGCTGCGCCTCGCGCCCGAGACCAGGGTCGGCCCGGTGGACGAGGACCTGGCCGAGGACCTCGCCACGGTCGTCGGCAACCTCGTCGACAATGCGCTGGACGCGGTGGGCCCGCTCGGCGGCGGGGAGGTGGCGGTGTCGGTCGTGCAGGCCGACGGGGACGTCGCGGTGGAGGTGCGCGACTCCGGCCCCGGGGTGGCACCCGAGCTGATCGAGGAGGTCTTCACCAGCGGGTTCACCACGAAGGCTGCCGACAGCGGCTACCGCGGCTTCGGCCTGGCGCTCACCCGCACGATCTGCGTGCGCCGCGGCGGCTCGGTGGGCGTGCGCAACGGTGACGGTCCGGGCGACGGGGCGGTGTTCACCGCCCGGCTCCCGCTCGCGGTGCCCGCGCGATGATCCGCGTGCTCGTCGTCGACGACGACTTCATGGTGGCCAAGGTGCACGGCGCGTTCGTCGGTCGCACGCCGGGCTTCGAGGTGGTGGGCGTGGCGCACACCGGTACGGCCGCCCTCCACGCCGCCGAGGAGCTGCGGCCGGACCTCGTGCTGCTGGACATCCACCTGCCCGACCTGTCCGGCATCGAGGTGCTGCGCAGGCTCCGCGAGCGGCACCCCGACGTGGACGTGCTCGTGATCAGCGCGGCCAAGGAGGCGGAGACCGTGCGCACGGCGTTGCGCGGCGGCGTCGTGAACTACCTGCTGAAGCCGTTCGACCAGGACGCGCTGCGCGAACGGCTGCAGCAGTACGCCGCCGACCACCACTCGCTGGACGCGACGGTGGAGCAGAGCGAGCTGGACAAGCTGTTCGGCTCCTCGCCCGGCCGCCCGGCGCCGCCCAAGCTGCCGAAGGGGTTGAGCCCGGAGTCGGCCGACCTCGTCGCGGGGGTGTTGCGCACGTGCGCCGAGGACGACCTCTCGGCGTCGGAGTGCGCCGAACGCACCGGCCTTTCCCGGGTCAGCGCCCGCCGCTACCT
>DATAOO010000430.1:0-9302 GCA_036265695.1 Pseudonocardia sp.
GTCGCCGCCGCCGCGGGCGGCGGGGCTGCCGGAGCCGGGTCGGGCCAGGCACCGCCGGTGCGGGCGGGCGGTCGGCTCGACGGCGACCGGCTCGTCGTCACCGTCGACGGCATCACCCGCGCCTACGCCGTAGCGCTCGACGGCGACACCCTCTGGCTCGGGCGCGACGGCTACGCCTGGGCCGTCCACGAGCAGGGCCCGGTCGACGCCGTGGCCGCCGAGACCACGGGCGCGGGCGGGCCGGTGCGCTCGCCGATGCCCGGCACGGTGACCTTCGTCGAGGTCGCCGACGGCCAGACCGTGACGGCGGGCGACCGGCTCGTCGTCGTCGAAGCCATGAAGATGGAGCACGTCCTCACCGCGCCGGTCGACGGCGTGGTGCGCGACCTGCGCGCCAAGGCGGGCGCGACCGTCGCCAAGGACGCGGTGCTCCTGACCGTCGAAACCACTGACGCCGAGGAGCAGTAGATGGACCTGACCCTTTCCGAGGAACACGAGGCGCTACGCGCGGTCGTGGAGGAGTTCGCGCACAAGGAGGTCGCGCCGGTCATCGGCGAGCTGTACGAGCGCGGCGAGTTCCCGTACGAGCTCGTGCGGAAGATGGGCGCGATGGGCCTGTTCGGCCTGCCCGTCGCCGAGGAGTACGGCGGCATGGGCGGCGACTACTTCGCGCTCTGCCTCGCGCTGGAGGAGCTGGCCCGGGTCGACTCGTCGGTGGCGATCACCCTCGAAGCGGGTGTCTCCCTTGGCGCCATGCCGATCTACCGCTTCGGCACCGAGGAGCAGAAGCGGGAGTGGCTGCCGGAGCTCGCGGCGGGCACGAAGCTCGGCGCGTTCGGCCTCACCGAGCCCGGCGGCGGCTCCGACGCGGGCGCCACCCGCACCACCGCCCGGCTCGACGGCGACGAGTGGGTGATCAACGGCTCGAAGGCGTTCATCACCAACTCCGGCACCGACATCACGTCGGTCGTCACGATCACCGCGCTCACCGGTGACCGCGGCGCCGACGGCCACCGCGAGATCTCCGCGATCATGGTGCCCGCGGGCACACCCGGCTTCCGCGTGTCGCAGAAGTACTCGAAGGTCGGCTGGAACGCCTCCGACACCCGCGAGCTGTTCTTCGACGACGTGCGCGTGCCCGCCGCCAACCTCGTCGGCGAACGCGGCCGCGGCTACGCCCAGTTCCTCTCGATCCTCGACGAGGGCCGGGTCGCGATCGCGGCGCTGGCCACCGGGCTCGCGCAGGGCTGCGTCGACGAGTCGGTGCGCTACGCCCACGACCGCCAGGCCTTCGGCCACTCCATCGGCTCCTACCAGGCCATCCAGTTCATGATCGCCGACATGGAGGTGCGGGCGCACACCGCGCGGCTGGCCTACTACGCCGCGGCCGCGAAGATGCTCGCCGGGCAGCCGTTCAAGAAGGAGGCGGCGATCGCGAAGCTCGTCGCGTCCAACGCGGCGATGGACAACGCGCGCGCGGCCACGCAGGTGTTCGGCGGCTACGGCTTCATGAACGAGTACGCCGTTGGCCGCTTCTACCGGGACGCCAAGATCCTCGAGATCGGCGAAGGGACCAGCGAGGTGCAGCGCATGCTGATCGCGAGGCAACTGGGGCTGTAGGGTCCGGCCCGTGGCTACCTGGGACGAGCTCATCTCCTACGTGCGCGTGCGCTACGAGATCATGCGTCAGCGCGACGGCGAGCTGTGGTTCGACCTCACGACCACGGGCGAACGCCACCAGGTGGTGGCGGTCCGCCAGGTCACGGGCGAGGACGGGCACCCGTGGGCGCAGATCACCTCGGCGGTGGGCTACCTGGAGAAGCTCGACCTGGCGCGTTGCCTCGTGCTCGCGGGCGAGGCCGTCACCGGCGGTGTGGTGGCCGAGGACAACCTCGTGCTCTTCCGCCACTCGATCCCGCTGGGCGACACCGCGATCGACGGCTTCGAGCGCCCCTTCCGCCTGGTCGTGGAGATCGCCGACCGCATGGAGGAGCAGCTCACCGGAGCCGACCTCCACTAGGCCGTGTCCCGCGGATCACGGCGTCCTGATCAAGCATTGGGGAATCTTGCCGGGTGGCACGGCTCGCCCGGCGGCGGGGTCCGCAGCGTGCCGCGACTGCTTGAGCGGCAGCCCGGGCGGGTGGACGATGGCACCGGCGCTCCCGCCCACCGGAGGACCGGGCGCGGGACTCCGCGCCGGGTCGAGGTGCAGCGGTGGTGGCGAACAGCGTCGTCGTGGTGGGTGCCGGGTCAGCGGGTTGCGTGCTGGCGGCCCGGCTGAGCGCGGAGCCGCGTCGGCACGTCGTGCTGATCGAGGCAGGCCCGGACTACCCCTCGGCACTGCCCCCCGATCTCGCCGACGCGTCGCTGCCCGCGTCCAGCCACGACTGGGGCCTGCGGACCGAGCCCGGCGGGCTCGACCTGCCGCGCGCCCGGGTGGTCGGTGGCTGTTCGGCGACCAACGCGGGCTTCTGGTTGCGCGGCTGGCCCGCCGACTTCGACGCCTGGCCGACCGGCTGGGCGTTCGACGCGCTGCTCCCGCTGTTCCGGTCCGTGGAGGCCGACCGCGACTTCGCCGACGAGTGGCACGGCGTCGACGGCCCGGTCCCGATCTCCCGCGTGCCGGTGGACGACCTCGAGCCGTATCCACGCGCGTTCGTGGACGCCGCAGTGGCCTGCGGGCACGCCGCCGTCGCCGACCACAACCGACCGGGCGCGGTCGGGGTCGGTCCGACGCCCCGCAACGTGCTTGCCGGGGTCCGGATGAGCACCGCGCTGACCCACCTCGCGCCGGCCCGCGCCCGTCGCAACCTGGAGATCCTCCCGGACACGCCGGTGGACCGACTCGAGCTGGTCGACGGCCGCCCGCGGGGAGTGCGCACCCAGCGCGGGGACGTGATCGAAGCCGACTCCGTCATCCTGGCCGCGGGCGCGTACGGCAGTCCCGCCATCCTGCTGCGCAGCGGGATCGGGCCTGCCGCCCAGCTCCGCGCGCTCGGCATCACGTGCGTCGTGGATCTGCCCGGTGTGGGGACCGATCTGGTCGACCACCCGCTGGTGGCGGTCGACCTGCCCGCCACGCCCGGTCGTCGCGGACCGGCCCTTCCGGTGCTGCTCACCCTGCGCTCCACGGCAGCTGATCCGTCCGGGCCACCGGACCTGCACCTGTTCGTCGCAGGCCCGTTCGACACCCCGTCGGTGCCCAGCGGGGCGGTGTTCGGGATCGTGACCGGCCTGATGTCGCCGCGCTCCCGCGGGAGCGTGCGGTTGCGGTCGGCCGACCCCGGGGATCCACCGGTCATCGACCCGGGCTACCTACGTCACCCCGACGACGTGACCCGCATGGTCGAGGCCACCCTGGCGGCGCGGCGGATCAGCCGCACCCGGCCGCTCGTCGACCTCGTCGCAGGCCCGGAGATCGCCCCCGGGCCCGCGGTCGACGACGACGATGTCACCGGGCTGGCGGAGTCGATCTGCCGTCGGGTCGGCCCGTACCACCACCCGGTGGGCACGTGCGCGATGGGCGCCGTCGTCGACGCCCGCGGCGCCGTGCACGGGATCACGGGGGTGCTCGTCGCCGACGCCTCGATCATGCCGACCATCCCGTCGGCCAACACCAACGCGTCGACGATCGTGGTGGCCGAACGGATCGCGAGCGCGCTCTGAACCGCCCGTCAGACGCGTGCGGCGTGCAGCACCCCCGGCTGGTCGGCCACCGACAGCAGGCGGGTGACGGTGGGGTGGCCCGCCGCGAGCAGCGCGATGTCGGACTCGGGGTCCGGCTCGGTGGCGAGGTCCCCGGCGGTGGCGCGGAGCACGGCGGCGTCGACCTCGTCGTGGTGCCGCACGGTGATCGTCGCCATGCCGATCTCCGTGAGCTTCGCCTCGCGCAGCGCGCCCAGCTCCGCGGCGGGCCGGTCGGGCACGTTCACCGAGAGCACGGTGCCCTCGTCCGCGGCCAGCAGCACGTCCAGCACCTGCGGCAGCACGTGCGCGACGGCGTCCCAGTGCGGCCGCTCGGGGATCTCCCAGCCCGAGTCGAGCGACACGGCCAGGCCCCGCCACCCGTGCAGGCTCGCCGTGAGCGCGGCGCCCACCGTGCCCGAGTGCAGCACCGAACGGCCGACGTTGGCGCCGTAGTTCACGCCCGACAGCACGATGTCCGGCTCCGGATCCAGCCAGCCGCGTCCGGACGCGTGCACGATGAACGCCGGGTGCGCCTCCACCGCGTACGCCTCGACGCCCGGCAGCGACGGGATCTCCCGCCGGTGCAGCCGCACGCCGCCGTCGGCGCCGCGCAGGGCCTTCACCGACGCGCTGACCCCGCTCGCGTCCTCGTGCGGCGCCGCCACCACGACCTCGAAACCGGCGCCGCGAGCGATCGCGGCGAGCGCGTGCAGCCCGGGGGAGTCGATCCCGTCGTCGTTGGTGATCAGGGCGCGGAGACGTCGGGAGGAGGCCACCCGTCCACGGTAAGCGCAGCAGATGGCCGCCGAGTGTCCTGGCGAGGACCGTCACAGCGGATCTAGGGTGCTCACGTGCTTCCCACCGGCGAGCAGTTCGAGATCCGCGCAGGCGACGTCCACGCCATTGTCACGGAGGTGGGCGCTGGGCTGCGGGCGCTCCGGCACGGCGATCGCCACCTCGTCGAGACGTTCCCCGAGGACGTTCGCCCCGCCCGCGGGATGGGCGCGGTGCTCGTGCCGTGGCCCAACCGCACCGCGCACGGGCGGTGGCAGTGGAACGGGGGTGAGCAGCAGCTCGCCCTCACCGAGCCCGACGCGGGCAACGCCATCCACGGCCTGCTGCGGCACGTGGTCTACCAGGTCGGCGAGCGTGCGGACGACGCCATCACGCTGGTGGCCGTGATCCCGCCGCAGCCGGGCTGGCCGGTCGCGCTGGCCACGGGCATCCGCTACGCCGTCGACGGGGCAGGCCTCACGGTCACCCACACCGTGCGCAACGTCGGGACCGAGCCGGTGCCGTTCGGCGTCGGCGCGCACCCCTACCTGCGCGCGGGCGACGCCCTGATCGACGACTGCGTGCTCACCGTCGCCGCGGCCACCACCATCCCCCTCGACGGCGGCCTCCCCACCGGGCCCGCGACGGCCGTGCCCGCCGAGCTGGACCTGCGCGCAGGCCGTCCGGTGAAGGAGCTCGACCTCGACAACGCGTTCGGCGGCGCGGCGCCCGCCGAGGGCGACACCCACGTCCGCCACCACCTCGCCGCCCCGGACGGCACCACCGAGCTGTGGGCCGACCCGGTGTTCGGCTACGTGCAGGTGTTCACCCCGCCGGACCTGGTGGGCCGGGGCCGCGCGGTGGCCGTCGAGCCGATGACCTGCCCGCCCGACGCGCTCAACACCGGCGACGGCCTGATCACGCTCGCCCCGGACGCGACCTGGTCGGGGAGCTGGGGAATTCGGCAACTGGAGGCACGATGAAGATCTTCAACGGGGTCGACGAGCTGCGCGCCGCGGCGGGCACCCACGTCGGCGCGAGCGACTGGATGACGGTCGACCAGTCGCGGGTCGACACGTTCGCCGACGCCACCGAGGACCACCAGTGGATCCACGTCGACCCGGAGCGGGCCAAGGACGGCCCGTTCGGCGGGCCGATCGCGCACGGCTTCCTCACGCTCTCGCTGCTCTCCCACCTGCTCGCGCAGGTCTACCGCATCGAAGGCACCAAGATGGGGATCAACTACGGGCTCAACAAGGTGCGGTTCACCGCGCCCGTCCCGGTCGGCAGCAAGATCCGCGGCGTGGTCGACATCGCCGACGTCGAGGACGCGAAGGGCGGGGCCGTGCAGGTGACCACGCGGATCACCGTCGAGATCGAGGGGTCGGAGCGGCCCGCGCTGGTCGCGGAGTGGATCACTCGTCAGTATGCGTGACGCGGTCATCTGCGAGCCGCTCCGCACGCCGGTCGGCGGCTTCGGCGGCGCACTGCGCAAAGTCCCGGCGCACGAGCTGGGCGCCACCGTCGTGCGGTCGCTGCTCGCGCGCACCGGACTCGACCCGGCCGCCGTCGACGACGTGCTGCTCGGCCACTGCTACCCCACGATGGAAGCGCCCGCGATCGGCCGGGTGGTCGCGCTCGACGCCGGGCTGCCGGTCACCGCGACCGGGCTGCAGATCGACCGGCGCTGCGGCTCTGGGCTCCAGGCCGTCCTCTACGCGGCGCTGCAGGTGCAGAGCGGCGCGGCGGAGGTCGTGCTGGCGGGCGGGGCCGAGTCGATGTCGAACGCTCCGTTCTACTCGACGGCGATGCGCTGGGGCGTGCGCGGCGGCCCCGGCGTGCTGCTGAACGACGCGCTCGCCCGCGGCCGCGTCACGGCGGGCGGCGCGAACTTCCCGGTGCCCGGCGGGATGATCGAGACCGCCGAGAACCTGCGGCGCGAGTACGGCATCTCGCGCGCCGAGCAGGACGAGTGGGCGGTGCGCAGCCACCAGAAGGCCGCCGCGGCCACGTTCACGGACGAGATCGTCCCGGTGGGCGAGTTCACCGCCGACGAGCACATCCGGCCCGACTCCACCGTGGAGGTGCTCGCCGGGCTGCGGCCGATCATGGGCCGCACCGACCCGGAGGCCACGGTCACGGCGGGCAACGCGTCGGGCCAGAACGACGGGGCCGCCGTCTGCGTCGTCACGCACCCGGAGCGGGCGGCGGAGCTGGGGCTGCGACCGTTGGCCCGGCTCGTCTCGTGGGGCCTTGGCGGGGTGCCGCCCGCGACGATGGGCATCGGTCCGGTGCCCGCCACCGCGAAGGCCCTCGCCGCGGCCGGGCTCACGCTCGCCGACATGGACCTCATCGAGCTGAACGAGGCGTTCGCCGCGCAGGTGCTGGCCGTCCTGCGCGAGTGGAAGCTCACCGACGCCGACCTGGAGCGCGTCAACGTCAACGGCTCGGGGATCTCGCTCGGCCACCCCGTCGGCGCGACCGGCGGGCGGATCCTCGCCACGCTCCTGCGCGAGCTGGACCGCCGCGGCGCGCGGTACGGCCTGGAGACGATGTGCATCGGCGGGGGGCAGGGCCTCGCCGCCGTCTTCGAGCGGACGGAGTGATGACGGAGGAGGAGCTGGCCACGGCCGACGCGGTGTCCACCGCGTTGATCCGGCTCGTCCGACTGCTGGAGCGCACGCGCGCCCAGTACCAGGCGGAGAACCCGGACGCCGTCGAGCGCGCCACCTACCTCCTGCTCGTGCACCTGGTGAAGGACGGGCCCCGGCGGGCGGGTGCGCTGGCCGATGCCGTGCACTCCGACCCGTCGACGATCAGCAGGCAGATCGGGCACCTCGTGAAGCTGGGCTACGTGGAGCGCACGGCCGACCCGGAGGACGGCCGCGCCACGCTGCTGGCCGCCACCGCCGAGGGCCGTCGGGTGCTCGAGGAGAACCGCAGGCTGCGCAACGAGCGCTTCAGCCAGATCCTGGCGAACTGGTCGGACGCGGACCGGGCCGCCCTCTCCGCGATGCTCGGCAGGCTCACCGTCGACATCGAGACGTTCGTGGGGGAGCCGCCTAGTGGCCCTCGTGCTCCTGGCTCTCCGCATCCTTCGCGCGCCGCCACGACGCCCTGATCTCCCGCTCGGCGTCGGCGCGGCCGACCCACGTGGCCCCCTCCACGCTCTTGCCGGGCTCAAGCGCCTTGTAGATCTCGAAGAAGTGCTGGATCTCCATGCGGTCGAACTCGGGCAGGTGGTGGATGTCGCGCAGGTGCTCCAGGCGCGGGTCGTCGCTGGGCACGCAGAGGACCTTGTCGTCGCCGCCCTTCTCGTCCTTCATCCGGAACATCCCGATCGCGCGGGACTTGATGAGACAGCCGGGGAACGTGGGCTCCTGCACGAGCACGAGGGCGTCGAGCGGGTCGCCGTCCTCGCCGAGGGAGTCCTCGATGAAGCCGTAGTCGGCGGGGTACTGCGTGGCGGTGAACAGCGTGCGGTCGAGCCGGATGCGGCCGGTGAGGTGATCGACCTCGTACTTGTTCCGGCCGCCTTTCGGGATCTCGATGGTGACGTCGAAGTCCACGTCCGTCCCTTCTCTCGCGGACCACTATCCTCTTACACCGCGGCAGCGCGGAGGAGGCCATGGTGGGATTGGGTCACCGGATCGGGCGCACGCTGCGCGTACCCGGCCGGGGGCTGCGCCGCGTGATCGTGCTGCTGGTCGTCCTGGTCACCGCGGGCGCCACCGGAAGCGCGGTCGCGCTGAGCACGCCGTCGGTGCTCGCGGCGCTGCACGCGGCGCCCGTCGTCGACGCGCAGCCCGCGCTGCCCCGCCTCGCCCTCGGGCCGCTGGCCGCGAGCGCGCCCATGCCCAGCGGGGCCGGTTTGGCCGCCGCCCTCGGGACGCCCGCCGACGCCGTGCCGGGCACGTTCAGCGGCGTGGTGCTCGACCCGGCGTCCAACCAGGTGCTCTGGCAGCGCACGTCCGGCACCCCGCTCGTGCCCGGCTCGACCGCGAAGCTGATCACCACGTCAGCGGCGCTGCTCACGCTCAACCCGACGTCGAGCCTGGTCACGAACGTCGTGGCGGGTGGTACGCCGGGGGCGGTCGTGCTCGTCGGCGGCGGGGATCCCACGCTCACCGCGCTGCCGCCGGGCAAGGCCGGCGTCTACCCCGACCCCGCCCGGCTCACCGAGCTCGCCGAGCAGGTCAAGAAGTCCACCGGCGGCCGGATCACCAAGGTCGTGATCGACACCAGCCGGTACCGCGGCCCGGGCCTCGCGCCGGGCTGGGACGAGGGCGACATCGCGGGGGGCGACATCACCCCGATCACCCCGCTGATGCTCGACGGTGGGCGCATCGACCCCGCGCAGCAGGACGGCGCACGGGTGCCCGACCCCGCGCAGCAGGCCGGGCTGGCGTTCGCGAAGCTGCTGGGGCTGGGCAAGAGCGCTGTGGTCCCCGGCACAGCCCCGCCCAACGCGCAGGTGTTGGGCACGGTCGAGTCCGCGCCCATCGCCGAGCTGGTCGAGACGCTGCTGCAGAGGTCCGACAACGTGCTGGCCGAGGTGCTCGCCAGGGAGACCGCGATCGCCCGCGGCGGCGAGCCCTCGTTCGACGGGGCCGTGGAGGCCACGATGGCCGCGCTCACCCAGGCGGGCATCCCTACCACGGGGGCGGCGATGGTGGACGGCAGCGGGCTCTCGACGCAGGACCGGGTGCCCGCCCAGATGCTGGCGGCGCTGGTGGCGGCGGCTGCGGCGCCCGCGCAGGGCCCGGTCGACACGGAGTTCCTGCGGCCGGTGCTCACCGGGCTCCCGGTGGCGGGCGGCGACGGCACCCTCGAAGACCGGT
>DATAOO010000431.1:0-17061 GCA_036265695.1 Pseudonocardia sp.
CCGCGTCGCGCTCCTCGCGGAGCTCGGCGACGGTGGCGTCGATGCGGGAGCGGGAGAACTCGTCGATCTCCAGCCCCTGCACGACCTTCCACGCGCCGTTCTCGGAGGTGACGGGGAAGCTCGAGATGATGCCCTCGGTGACGCCGTAGGAGCCGTCGGACGGGATCGCGGCGGAGGTCCAGTCGCCGTCGGCCGTGCCGTTGACCCAGTCGAAGACGTGGTCGATGGCCGCGTTGGCCGCCGACGCGGCCGACGAGGCGCCGCGCACCTCGATGATCTCGGCGCCGCGCTTGGCGACCCGTGGGATGAACTCGTCGCGCAGCCATGCGTCGTCCACCTGCTCGGCGGCGATCTTGCCGCCGACCTCGGCGTGGTAGAGGTCGGGGTACTGGGTGGCGGAGTGGTTGCCCCAGATCGTCATCCGCCTCACCTCGGTGAGCGGCACGCCGAGCTTGGCGGCGAGCTGGGCGACGGCGCGGTTGTGGTCGAGCCGGGTCATGGCCGTGAACCGCTCGGCGGGCACGTCGGGCGCGGCGGCCTGGGCGATGAGCGCGTTGGTGTTGGCCGGGTTGCCGACCACCAGCACGCGCACGTCGTCGGCGGCACCGGCGTTGATCGCGCGGCCCTGCGGGGCGAAGATGCCGCCGTTGGCCTCCAGCAGGTCGCCGCGCTCCATGCCCTTCGTGCGCGGGCGGGCGCCGACGAGCAGCGCGACGTTCACGCCGTCGAAAGCCTTGGTGGCGTCGTCGGTGATGTCGACCCCGGAGAGCAGCGGGAACGCACAGTCCTGCAGCTCCAGCGCCACCCCTTCGGCGGCCCGCACGGCCTGTGGGATCTCCAACAGCCGCAGGCTGACCGGCGTGTCGGGCCCGAGGAGCTGGCCGGAGGCGATCCGGAACAGCAGGGCGTAGCCGATCTGACCGGCCGCCCCGGTGACGGTGACGTTGACGGGTGCGCTCGACGCTGCAGACACGCACAGGAGGCTAGTACCCGCCCGCGCCGGTCGCCGCGACGGGCGCCACAGGCGTGGTCACCGCCACACGGGTCAGGCGCGGCGGCGGGAGGTGATCACGCCGGTGTCGAAGCCCGCCAGGTGCAGGCCGCCGTGGAAACGGGCGTGCTCGACCTTGACGCAGCGGTCCATCACGACCGTGAGCCCGGCCGCCTCCCCCCGCTTGGCCAGCGTCTCGTCGTAGAGGCCGAACTGGAGCCAGAACGTGCGGACGCCGTCCAGCTCTAGCACGTCGTCGAGCACGGCCGGGATGTCCTCCATCCGGCGGAAGACGTCGACGAGGTCGGGCACGCCCGGCAGGTCGGCGAGCGACGGGTACACCGGCCGCCCGAGGATCTCGGTGGCGTTCGGGTTGACGAACCACACCTCATAGGCGCTGCTGGAGAGCAGGTAGGTGGCGACGAAGTTGCTGGCGCGGGCCGGGTTGGGCGACGCGCCCACCATCGCCAGGGTGCGGGTCTCGCGCAGGATCCGCTGCCGCTCACCCGCGGTGGGGTTCTCCCAGCCCTGCATCGACGGTTCGCTCGCGAGCTCGCTCACGACGCCTCCTTCGCGGCCGCGGCGAGGGCCTGGTCGAGGTCCCACAGGATGTCTTCGGGATCTTCGAGCCCGACCGAGATGCGCACCAGGTCCTCCGGCACGCCCGCGGCGACGAGCTGTTCGGGGGTGAGCTGGCGGTGCGTCGTGGAGCCCGGGTGCAGCACCAGCGTGCGGGCGTCGCCGATGTTGGCCAGGTGGCTGCAGAGCTGCACGGACTCGATGAACCGCTCTCCCGCGGCCCGCCCGCCCGCCACGCCGAACGCGAAGACCGCACCGGGGCCGAGCGGGAGGTACTTCTGCGCGCGGGCGTGGTCGGGATGGTCGGGCAGACCCGCCCACGACACGTAGGACACGCGCGGGTCGGCGGCCAGCCACTCCGCCACCACCCGGGCGTTCGCTACATGCGCCTCCATGCGCTGCGGCAGCGTCTCGACCCCCTGGAGCAGCAGGAACGCGCTGTGCGGGGAGAGCGTGGCGCCGATGTCGCGCAGTTGCTCGGCGCGCAGCTTGGTGAGGAACCCGTACTCCTGGAAGTTGCCCCACCACGTGAGGCCGCCGTAGGACGGCACGGGCTCGGTCATCTGCGGGAAGCGGCTCCAGTCGAACTTCCCCGACTCGACGACCACGCCGCCCAGCGTGGTGCCGTGCCCGCCGAGGAACTTGGTGGCGGAGTGGATCACGATGTCGGCGCCGTGCTCGATGGGGCGGCACAGGTAGGGCGTGGCCATGGTGCCGTCCACGATCAGCGGCACCCCGGCGTCGTGGGCGACCTCGGCGATGCCCGCGAGGTCGGCCACCGCTCCGGACGGGTTGGCGATCACCTCGGTGAACACCAGCTTGGTGGCCGGGGTGATCGCCGCGGCGACGTCGGCGGCCTGCCGGCCTGCGACGAACGCGGTGTCCACCCCGAAGCGGCGCAGCGTGACGTCGAGCTGGGTGATCGTGCCGCCGTAGAGCCCGGCGGTGGCGACGATGTGGTCGCCCGCGCCGGCGAGGCAGGCGAACGTGAGGAACTCGGCGGCCTGCCCGCTGGACGTCGCGACCGCACCGAGCCCGCCCTCCAGGCTGGCGAGCCGCTCCTCGAACACCGCGACCGTCGGGTTGGCGATGCGGCTGTAGATCAGCCCGTACTTCTGGAGGGCGAACAGGCTGGCCGCGTCGGTCGTGTCCTCGAAGACGAAGCTCGTGGTCTGGTAGATCGGCGTGGCACGGGCGCCGGTCGTCGCGTCCGGCACGGCCCCGGCATGCACCGCGCGGGTGCGGAATCCCCAGCTGCGCTCGCTCATGCCCACCGATCCTGCCGTACGCGGCGTACAGGGCCCACCCGGTGAGTCATGGAGCGCCGAGGTGCTCCCGGAAGAACGCGACGACCCTGCGGTGCGCGTCCTGCGCGCTGGCCTCGTGGTACTCGGCGTGGATCGGCAGCCGTCGCACCAACTGCCCTTTCAGCCCGGGCGTCCGGGTGAAGAAGGAGTGCCCCGCCTCGGGGTACACCTCGACGTCGTGCGGCACGCCCGCCGCATCGAGGTCGGCGGTGAGCTTCTCGGGCGCGCCGCGCATCCCCAGGTCGCGGCCGCCGAAGCTGGCCACGACCGGGCACGACCGCGGCAGGTCGGGCGGCCTGCCGTAGAACGGCGCGCTCACCTTGTACAGCCCGGTGCGGGCGAGCAGCAGGGCGAAGCTGCCGCCCATGCAGAACCCGATCGTGCCGAGGCGGGTGCCGTCGACCTCGGGGCGGTCGGCGAGCCAGCGACGGGCCGCCTCCAGGTCGTCCATCGCCGCACCGCTGCCGGTGACCATCGTGCGCATCGTCGCGGCCACGCAGAGCGGGCGCACGCGGCCGCGGGCGAAGAGGTCGGGGATGAGCACGGCGTAGCCCTCGGCGGCGAGGTCGCGGGCCACCCGGCGCATCTCGTCGCTCATCCCGAAGATCTCGTAGATCATGAGAAGGCCGGGGACCGGGCCCTCGGCCCCGTCGGGCAGGGTGAGCACCGCGGGCATTGTGCCGTCCGAGGTGGGGAAGACGGTCTCAACCTGCATGTCGGGGCACCCGGACCAGGCCCTCCTGCACGGTGGTGGCGACCAGGGTGCCGTCGGCCTGGGTGAAGCGGCCGGTGGCCAGGCCCCGCCCGCCACCCGCGAACGGCGAGTAGCACGTGTACAGCAGCCACTCGTCGGCGCGGAACGGGCGGTGGAACCACATGGCGTGGTCGAGGCTGGCCATCTGCACCGGCCCCTCGGCGCGGTCGTGGCGGACGAGCACCGAGCCGAGCAGCGTGAGGTCGCTGACGTAGGTGAGCATGCAGACGTGCAGCAGGCGGTCGTCGGGCAGGCTGCCGTCGGCGCGTATCCAGACCCGCGCGGGCTCCTCGGAAGCGCCCGCGAACTCGTCCGACCACGGCGGTGGGCTCACGAAGCGCATGTCCAGCGGCCGCGGGCCCTGGGTGAGCCACCGCGCGCCCGCCGACGAGGCGAGCGCGTCGAGCCCAGGCAGTGTGTCCGGCGCGGGCACGCCCTCGGGGGCGGGCAACGTGTGCTGCAGCCCCGTCTGCGCCAGCTGGAACGACGCCGACAGCGCGAAGATCGGCACTCCGTGCTGGATCGCCAGCACCCGGCGGGTGGTGAACGAGCGGCCGTCGCGCACCCGCTCGGTCTCGTAGACGATCGGGACGGCCGGGTCGCCGGGTCGGATGAAGTAGGCGTGCAGGGAGTGCACCTCGCGGTCCTCGGGCACCGTGCGGCCCGCGGCCACGAGCGCCTGCGCGGCGACCTGCCCGCCGAACACCCGCGGGAGGCTGTGCGGCGGGCTGATCCCCCGGAACAGGTTGACCTCGAGCGTCTCCAGGTCGAGGAGGCGGACGAGCCCGTCGAGCGCTTCCTGGCCGGTCGCGGGCTCGGTCGAGGTGGTCACACCCCGAATACTGTCAGCCGAGATCGTCCTCGCCCAACCGGTGCACCCGGATCAGGTTCGTGGAGCCCGCCGTGCCGGGCGGCGCGCCCGCGACGATGACCACGAGGTCACCGCGCTGGAACCGCTCGATGGAGAGCATCGCGTGGTCGACCTGGCGCACCATGGCGTCGGTGGAGGTGACGAAGTCCACGAGGAACGTCTCCACCCCCCACGACAGCGCGAGCTGGCTGCGCACCTCGGGCATCGGGGTGAAGGCCAGCAGCGGCAGGCGGGTGTGCAGGCGGGCGAGGCGGCGCACGGTGTCGCCGGACTGCGTGAACGCGACGATCGCGCGCGCCGACAGCCGCTCGCCGATGTCGCGGGCGGCGTAGGAGAGCACGCCGCGCTTGGTGCGCGGCACGTGCTGCAGGGTCGGCACGTTGACCGGCCCCTCCTCCACCGCCTCCACGATCTGCGCCATCGTGCGCACGGTCTTGATCGGGTAGCGGCCGACGCCGGTCTCGCCGGAGAGCATCACGGCGTCGGCGCCGTCGAGCACCGCGTTGGCGACGTCGGACGCCTCGGCCCGGGTGGGCCGCGAGTTCGTGATCATCGACTCCAGCATCTGGGTGGCGACGATCACCGGCTTGGCGTTCTCCCTGGCGATCTGGATCGCGCGCTTCTGCACGAGCGGCACGTGCTCCAGCGGCAGCTCGACGCCCAAGTCGCCGCGGGCGACCATGACGCCGTCGAACGCGAGCACGATGGCCTCGAGGTTGTCGACCGCCTCCGGCTTCTCCAGCTTGGCGATCACCGGCAGCCGGGCGGTCCGGGCGTCCATGATCTTGTGGACGAGGTCGATGTCCGCCGGGCTGCGCACGAACGACAGCGCGATCATGTCGACCCGCAGTTCGAGCGCGAACTCCAGGTCGGCGACGTCCTTCTCGGACAGCGCGGGCACCGACACGTTCATGCCCGGGAGCGAGAGGCCCTTGTTGTCGCTGACCGGCCCGCCCTCGGTGACGCGGCAGACCACGTCCATGCCCTCGACGGCGGTGACCCGCAGCCCGACCTTGCCGTCGTCGACAAGCAGCCGGTCTTCGGCGCGGGCGTCGTCGGCGAGGCCCTTGTAGGTGGTGGAGACGCGGTCGTGGGTGCCCGCCACGTCGTCGACGGTGATCCGCACCTCCTCGCCGGTGCGCCACTCGACCGGGCCCGCCGCGAACCGGCCGAGCCGGATCTTGGGGCCCTGCAGGTCGGCGAGGATGCCGACCGCGCGCCCTTCGGCGTCGGCCGCGTGCCGGACCATGTCGTAGACCTGCTTGTGGTCTTCGCGCGTGCCGTGGCTGAAGTTCAGCCGTGCGACGTCCATGCCCGCCTGCACGAGCTCCCGGATGCGGTCCGGGGTCGCGGTGGCCGGGCCGATGGTGCAGACGATCTTTGTGCGGCGGCTCACACGAACGAGCATAGCGCGGGTTCTTGAACGATCAGGCGTTGGTCACCTGCGGTGTTGCTCGGTGGGGCCGACGTGGTCGTCCAGCCACTCGACGAGCGGGCGCACCACGCGCCACGTCGCCACCACGCGGTCGAGCGCGGCCGCCTCGTGCAGCACGTCGTCGGGCGGCCAGCCGCGGTGACCGTAGAGGCCCTTGCGGCGTATGACGTCCAGCCGCGGGTGCTCCGGGTCGACCCCGCGCGGGCGGGTCCTGAGCTGCTCGCCCGCGATCGTGACGCCCTCGGCCTCGACGGTGGCGAGCCGCTTGACCAGGTCGTCGCCCCGTCGGTCGTCGTCGACGGCGGCGCGGAACCGGGCGACCTGGTCGGGCGCCATCATGTAGTAACCGCCCGCGGCCATCAGCCCGTCCGAGCCGAGGTGCACGTAGTACGGGCCCGCGGTGGCGCCGCAGTGCGTCTTGTACGGGGTCTTGTCGTTCGAGAAGCGCACGTCGCGGTAGGGCCGGAAGATCTTGCCGGGCCCGAACTCGGCCTCGCAAGCGGCGAGGAGGGCGAGCATCGGCGCCTTCACGTCGTTCTCGTAGACGCCGCGGTGGTCGGTCCAGTAGGCCTTGGAGTTGTCGGCCTCCAGGCCGTCGTAGAAGTCGACGGCGCCCTCGCCGAACCCGGCGAACCCGGTCATCCCTCGTCCGGCTCTTCGCTCTTGTCGCTCTTGGTCAGCACGACGGCGGGCTCGGACTTGTCCTCTTCCGGCTCGTCCCCGGCCGGGGCGGGCCCCTCCAGCACCTCGCGCGGTTTGCGCACGACGGCGATATAGACCAGTGCGCCGACGCAGACGACCGCGGACACCACGACGTTGATGCGGATGTCGCCGAACACCCGGGTGGCGTAGTCGGTGCGCATCTGCTCGATGACGAACCGGCCTGCCGTGTAGCCCGCGACGTACACCGCGAACGCCCGCCCGTGGCCGAGCCGGAACCGCCGGTCGGCCCACACGACGAGGACCGCCACCAGGAGGTTCCAGATCAGCTCGTAGAGGAACGTGGGCTGCACGACCGCGATGGGCGTGTGGTCGAGCGCCACGCCGTTCAACGGGTCGGGGATCCCGGTGGCCGGGTCGACCCTGCGGTAGATCTCCAGGCCCCAGGGCAGGGTGGTGGGCGCGCCGTAGAGCTCCTGGTTGAAGTAGTTGCCGAGCCTGCCGACCGCCTGCGCGACGACGATGCCCGGCGCCACCGCGTCGGCGAAGACGGGAAGGGGCACGCCGCGGCGACGGCAGCCGATCCAGGCGCCGACGCCGCCGAGCGCGATCGCCCCCCAGATGCCGAGGCCGCCCTCCCAGATCATGAAGGCGCGCAACGGGTCGCCGCCCGGGCCGAAGTAGGTCTGCCAGTCGGTGGCGACGTGGTAGAGCCTGCCGCCGACGAGGCCGAACGGCACCGCGAACACCGCGACGTCCATCACCGTGCCCGGCTGGCCGCCGCGGGCGACGAACCGCTTGTCGCCCCAGTACACCGCGATGATGATGCCCGCGATGATGCAGAGCGCGTAGGCGCGGATCGGGATCGGCCCGAGGTGCCACACCCCCTGCGGCGGGCTCGGGATGTAGGCCAGGACGGTGGACGTCACACCGCCACCGTAGCCGGTGGCCCGGGCGCGACCGGCTACGGCGTGGGGTTGCCGTCAGTGCGCGGCGCGGACGCCTTCGGCGAGCTCGGCCGCGAGCGCGCGGGCGCCGGCCGCCCCGCCCTTCTCGACCGCCGTGACGAACGCCGAGCCGACGATCACGCCGTCCGCGAACGCCGCGAGCTCGGCCGCCTGCGCGCGGGACCGCACGCCCAGCCCGACGCCGACGGGCAGCGTGGTGTGCGCCCGGCAGCGTTGGACGAGCAGCGGCGCGGCGTCACCCACGGCGTCGCGGGCGCCGGTCACGCCCATGGTGGACGCGGCGTAGAGGAACCCGCGGGTGGCGGCGGCGGTCGAGGCGATCCGCTCCTCGGTCGAGGACGGCGCCACGAGGAAGATCCGGTCGAGCCCGTGGGTGTCGGACGCCGCGATCCACTCGTCGGCCTCGTCGGGGATGAGGTCCGGGGTGATCACCCCGAGCCCACCCGCCGCCGCGAGGTCGCGCGCGAACGCGTCGACGCCGTAGCGCAGCACCGGGTTGAAGTAGGTCATGACGACCGCCCGGCCGCCCGCCGCGGCCACCCGCTCGACCACGCCGAACACGTCGCGCAGCCGCACGCCGCCGCGCAGCGCGGTGTCGGCGGCCGCCTGGATGGTGGGGCCGTCCATCACGGGGTCGGAGTAGGGCACGCCGACCTCCAGGAGGTCGCAGCCGCCGTCGACCATCGCCGACAGCATCTCCACCGAGCCGTCCACGGTCGGGTAGCCGGCGGGCAGGTAGCCGACCAGCGCGGCCCGTCCCTCGGCGCGCGCGGAGGCGAAGATCTTCTCGACGGTGCTCACAGCTTGAACCACTTCCGTGCGGTGTCGACGTCCTTGTCGCCACGCCCGGACAGGTTCACGAGGATGACGGCCTCGGGTCCCAGCTCGCGGCCCAGCCGTAGCGCGCCCGCGATGGCGTGCGCGGACTCGATCGCCGGGATGATCCCCTCGGTGCGGCAGAGCAGCGCGAAGGCGTCCATGGCCTCGGCGTCGGTGACCGACTCGTAGGTCGCCCGGCCGAGGTCTTTGAGCAGTGCGTGCTCGGGCCCGACGCCGGGGTAGTCGAGGCCCGCCGAGATCGAGTACGACTCGGCGGTCTGCCCGTCCTCGTCCTGCAGGAGGTAGGACATCGCGCCGTGCAGGGCACCGGGCGAGCCCTGGGAGAGCGTGGCGCCGTGCCGCCCGGTCTCGACGCCGTCGCCGCCGGGTTCGAAGCCGACCAGCCGCACGTCGGCGTCGTCGAGGAAGGCGTGGAAGATGCCGATCGCGTTGGAGCCGCCGCCGACGCAGGCCGCCACGACGTCGGGCAGCCGCCCGGTGCGCTCCAGCACCTGCTCGCGGGCCTCCATGCCGACGACGCGGTGGAAGTCGCGCACCATCGTCGGGAACGGGTGCGGCCCCGCGACCGTGCCGAGCAGGTAGTGGGTGTTGTCGACCGAGGACACCCAGTCGCGCAGCGCCTCGTTGATCGCGTCCTTGAGGGTGCGGGAGCCCGCGGTCACCGGGATCACCTCGGCGCCGAGCAGCCGCATGCGGGCCACGTTCAGCGCCTGCCGCTCGGTGTCGACCTCGCCCATGTAGACGACGCACTCCAGCCCGAGCAGCGCGCAGGCTGTGGCGGTGGCGACGCCGTGCTGGCCCGCGCCGGTCTCGGCGATCACCCGCGTCTTGCCCATGCGCTTGGTCAGCAGCGCCTGGCCCAGCACATTGTTGATCTTGTGCGAGCCGGTGTGGTTGAGGTCCTCGCGCTTGAGCAGGATCCGGGCCCCGCCCGCGTGCTCCCCCAGCTTCTCCGCGTCGGTCAGCGGCGACGGCCTGCCGGTGTAGTCGCGGTGGAGGCGGTCGAGCTGGTCGAGGAACTCGCGGTCGCCGCGGGCCTTGTCGTAGGCGGCGGACAGCTCGTCGAGCGCCGCGACGAGCGCTTCCGGGACGAACCGCCCGCCGTAGCGGCCGAAGTGGCCGTGTTCATCGGGCTCGTGACCGGAGGGGAACTCGATCCCCTCGCTCGGTTTGACGGTTGCGCTCACCGCATTCCCTCGCTGCGCTCGGTCAGCGCTTCGCGTACGCGCTGTGTTATCGATTCGCTCGCAAGCTCGCTCACCGCACCATTCTGGAGCACGACGGGTGGAAGCCCGCAGCCACCAGGCTGCGGACCGCAGCCTGCGGGTCACCGCTGGTCACGAGGCTCTCGCCGGTGAGCACCGCGTCGGCGCCCCAACCCGCGTACGTCAGCAGGTCGGCCGGCCCGCGCACGCCGGACTCGGCCACGCGGAGCACGTCGTTGGGCAGGCCGGGGGCGATCCGCCCGAAGATCGTACGGTCGATCTCGAGCGTGTGCAGGTTGCGCGCGTTGACCCCGATGACCTTGGCCCCGGCTTCGAGCGCGCGGTCGGCCTCCTCCTCGGTGTGCACCTCGACCAGCGCCGTCATCCCGAGCGATTCCACCCGATCGAGCAGCGCATCGAGCGCGTTCTGCTCCAGCGCGGCGACGATCAGCAGCACGAGGTCGGCGCCGTGCGCCCGCGCCTCGTGCACCTGGTACGGGCTCACGATGAAGTCCTTGCGCAGGATCGGGACGTCGACGGCCGCGCGCACCGCGGCGAGATCGGCCAGCGTGCCGCCGAACCGGCGCTCCTCGGTGAGGACGCTGATCACCCGTGCGCCGCCCTCGGCGTAGGTCGCCGCGAGGTCGGCCGGGTCCGGGATCGCGGCCAGCCTGCCCTTCGACGGGCTGCTCCGCTTGACCTCCGCGATCACGCCGATGCCCGGCGCGCGCAGCGCCGCCATCACGTCACGGGGCGGCACCGCGCCCGCCGCACGGCGCTTGATCTCGGCGAAGTCCACGGCCGCTTCCCGCGCCGCCAGATCGATCCGGACGCCCTCGACGATGGAATCGAGGACGCTGCCTCCGCTACTTCCCACGAGGTGCTCCTCCTCTCCTTGACCGGGCGTGCCGGAACGTCATGCTAGACAAGGCCGCCGCCGCGGCCGCCGCCAGGATCGTCCGACTCGGCCGAAGCGTCCGCTCCGGGGGCCGTTGCCTGGTCAAGAACCCGGCGGGCGGCGGGGTCCGCGGGCCGCCCCGGCCAGTGGTCGCGGCCGCCGTCCGGACGGCCCGCCGCGGCCGGGTCGGCGGACCGCCCCGGGCCGTGGTCGCGGACGGCGTCCGGACCGGCCGCCACGGGCGGGTCGGCGGTGGGGTCGCGGCCTTCGTCGAGCGCGGCCCACGCGGCGCGGTCGGGGTCGGCGTGCGCGGAAGGGCTGCCCGCGGCCGCGTAGCGGGCGCCGAGCCTGCGCAGCTGCGGCTCGCGCAGGAGCACGGCGCAGCCGACCACCGCGAGCAGCAGGCCGCCGCAGACGGCGAGCAACGGCCCTCCGCCGACGGCCACGGACACGGCGAGCACCGCGGCCGCCGTCGCGACGACGACCACGCCGCCGACGACGCCCAGCAGCGCCCCGACGATCCGCCGCGGCACGCCCGACGTTGCGACCAGCGCCGCGACCCCGGCCAGCGCCAGCAGCGCGACGCCCGTCAGCGCGGACGGCGCGCTCGCCGGGTCGGCGACCGTGGATCCGCCCGCCCGCCCGGGTGCGGTCCAGGCGAGCGCCGACGCCCCCCACAGCACGCAGGCGGCGACCACGAGCCCGCCGCACGCCGCAGCGAGCGCCCGCCCCCTGCTCACGCGAGCTCACCATCGAAGATCGCCGGTTCGGTGCGGAAGGCGGCCACATCTGGCCGGATCTGCACCGAACCCGCGATCATCGCGGAGAAACGGCGGGGGCTCACCCGCGTTGCGCCTCCCCCACGGGGCGCAGGGTGGTGGCCGTCGCCACCGCGGAGAGCACCGCCCGCGCCTTGTTCAGGCATTCGGTGTCCTCCGCGACCGGGTCGGAGTCGGCCACGATCCCGCCGCCCGCCTGCACGTAGGCGACGCCGTCGCGCACCAGCGCCGTGCGGATCGCGATCGCGGTGTCGGCGTTGCCCGCGAAGTCGAGGTAGCCCACGATGCCGCCGTAGAGCCCGCGCCGGGTCGGCTCCAGCTCCTCGATGATCTCCATCGCGCGCGGCTTGGGCGCCCCGGAGAGCGTGCCCGCCGGGAAGCAGGCCGTGACGGCGTCGAACGCGTTGCGGTCGCGGCGCAGCAGCCCCGTCACCGTCGACACGAGGTGCATCACGTGGCTGTAGCGCTCCACCGAGAAGAAGCTGCGCACCTTCACCGTGCCGGGTTCGCAGACCCGGCCGAGGTCGTTGCGCCCGAGGTCGACGAGCATGACGTGCTCGGCGCGCTCCTTCTCGTCCGTGCGCAGGTCCTTCTCAAGCGCGATGTCCTCCTCCTCGGTGGCGCCGCGCCAGCGCGTGCCCGCGATGGGGTGCGTGGTGACCACCCCGTCGAGCACGGTGACCAACGCCTCCGGGCTGGAGCCGACGATGTCGAAGCGCTGCCCCTGCGCCGACTCCAGGCGCAGCAGGTACATGTACGGGCTGGGGTTGGTGGCGCGCAGCACGCGGTAGACGTCCAGCGACGCCGCCGGGCACGGCATCTCGAACCGCTGCGCCACCACGACCTGGAACGCCTCACCCGCCCGGATCTGCTCCTTCGCCGCCTCGACGGCGGCGTGGTGCTCCGCGGGCGTGCGGCGGCGGGTGAACGCGGGCTCGGCGGGCTGGTAGACGCCCACCGTCGACGGCGCGGGCGCGGCCAGGTCGGCGGTCATCCGGTCGAGGCGGGCCACGGCGTCGTCGTAGGCCTCGTCGACGCGCTCGTCGCTCGCGTCCCAGTTGATGGCGTTGGCGATGAGGGTGATCGTGCCCTCGTGGTGGTCGACGGCGGCGAGGTCGGTGGCCAGCAGCATCACCAGCTCGGGGATCTGCAGGTCGTCCTCGGCGAGCTCGGGCAGGCGCTCGAGGCGGCGCACGATGTCGTAGCCGAGGTAGCCGACCATGCCCCCGGTGAGGGGCGGCAGCCCGGGCAGCGGCTCACTGGCCAGCTCCTCGACCACCGTGCGGAGCGCGGCAAGCGGGTCGCCCGAGGCGGGCAGCCGCTCGGGGACCTCGCCGGTCCACACGAGATCGCCGTCGACGGCGGTGAGCGCGGCCGCCGACCGCGTGCCGACGAACGACCAGCGCGACCACGACCGGCCGTTCTCCGCGGACTCGAAGAGGAACGTGCCCGGGCGGTCGCCCGCGAGCTTGCGGTAGACCCCGACCGGGGTCTCGTCGTCGGCGAGCAGGCGCCGCGTGACCGGGATGACCCGGTGCAGGGCGGCCAGCTCGCGGAACTCGGCTCGGCTGGGGCTGACGGCGCCGAGGGCGGGCGCCGACGACACCGCCGCCGGGGAAGGGGCGGTCCGCTCGCGGGCGGTGCCCACGGCTCGGCCGGGGGACGACACGGTCATGCGGTCAGTGTCCCAGCCCGGTGTCGGGGCCAGCGTCCCCGTCCCGCGTCCCTGCCCCGACCTCGAACGGATGCGAGGATGGGCGCCGTGACCGCCACCCGACCCGAACGCAGGCGGGGCCGCCGCCCGGGCGGGGCGGACACCCGGGCGGCGCTCCTGGCCGCCGCGCGCCTCGAGTTCGCCGAGCGCGGGTACGAGGGCGCCACCGTGCGTCGCATCGCCGAGCGCGCCGGGGTGGACGCGGCGATGGTCAACCACTGGTTCGGCGGCAAGGAGGCGTTGTTCACCGCCTCCGTCGACCTGCCGGTCGCGCCCTCCGAGATCCGCGATCAGGTGCTGCCGGGCGATCCGGAGCAGTTGGGCGCGCGCATCGTCGGGAGGTTCCTCGCGGTCTGGGACGCCACCGGGGGCGGCCCGTTGGCAGCGCTCCTGCAGAGCGTGGCGGGCCACGACGACGCCGCCCGGATGCTGCGCGAGTTCATCACGGAGAACCTGGTCGGTCCGATCGTCGCCACGGTGGCGCCGGACGCCGCCGCGATGCGGGGTGCGCTGGTCGCCAGCCAGCTCGTCGGCTTGGGCCTGGCGCGCTACGTGATGCGGCTGGAGCCGCTGGCGTCCGCCGACCACGCGACGGTGGTCGCCGCGATCGCGCCGAACCTGCAGCGCTACCTCACCGGTCCGCTGGAGCCGAGCCCGTGATGGGCGGCAGGCGGTCGAGCCACGCCGCGTAGCGGCGGGCGCGCTCCGGGCCGGGCAGCAGGGGGCAGGTGGTGCACAGGGCGTCCGACGGGCGGGCGACCGGGGGGTCGGTGCGGTAGGCGAGGCAGCACGCGGCCCGCACCGGCACCCGTTCGGGCCGTCCGGGCACCGGCTGGTCGTCGCCGCGACCGCGGATCGGGGCGCCGTGGGCGACGAGCGCGTCGAGCAGCGCGGTGGCCAGGCCGGGGCGGGCGGGCCGCCCCGCGTAGCGCGGCGCCATCGCGGCGGTGAGCCGCACCGCGTCGCCCGCGGCGTTCCAGAGCGGGACCAGCCCGAACCGGGTGGCGGCGCGCACCTCGTCCAGCAGCGGGGCCAGCGTGCCGACGGCCGCTGTCGCGACGGCGTCGAGCAGCGCGGCCTCGTCGGGGAACACCCGGACGAGCGCGTCCGGCGCCACCCCCTCCGGCGACGCCGCCGCTGGGGCGGCCGGATCGCCCGCCACCACCCACACGGGCGGGCGCACGGCCACCCGGTCGAGGTGGCCCTCGGGCGCGCGGTGCACGGTGAGGGCGTCCGCGGCGAGGTCCCAGGCGCGCCCGTCGAGGGCGAGCGCGGCCGTCACCCGGGCCAGCACGGCGTGCGCGAGCGCCCCGCCGACGGCGGCCGCGGCCACCGAGGCGAGCCGCCGCGGGTTGCCCCGCTCCCGCGCCTCGGCGCACCACCGCGCCACCGGCACCGCGTCGAGGCGGACCCAGCCCGGCCCCGACACCTCGCCGAGCACGACGTCGTAGGTGTCCGGGAAGGCGGGCACCAGCGCGCGCAGCCGCGCCGCCGTCTCGGCGAGCGGATCGGGCACGCTAGGAGAGCAGCACGTCGGCGTCGAAACACGTGCGGGCGCCGGTGTGGCACGCGGGCCCGGTCTGGTCGACGATCAGGAGCACCGCGTCGCCGTCGCAGTCCAGCCGCACCTCGTGCACCTTCTGGACGTTGCCGGACGTGTCCCCCTTCACCCAGTACGCCTGCCGCGACCGCGACCAGTACGTGGCGCGCCCGCTGGTGAGGGTGCGGTGCAGCGCCTCGTCATCCATCCACGCGACCATCAGCACCTCGCCGGAGCCGCGCTGCTGGGCGACCGCGCACACCAGCCCGTCGGCGTCGCGCTTGAGCCGGGCCGCGATGGCCGGGTCGAGGGTCATCTGACCTCCACCTCCGCCGCCCGCAGGCTGGCCTTGACGTCGGCGATACGGAAGTGTCCGAAGTGGAACACGGTGGCCGCGAGCACGGCGTCGGCGCCCGCGGCCACCGCCGGGGCGAAGTCCTCCACCCGGCCCGCCCCGCCGGACGCGATCACCGGCACGTCGACGGCCGCGCGCACGGCGGCGATCATGCGCAGGTCGAAGCCTTCGCGGGTGCCGTCGGCGTCCATCGAGTTGAGCAGGATCTCCCCCACGCCGAGCTCCTGGCCGCGGGACGCCCACTCGACGGCGTCGATCCCCGTGCCGCGCCGCCCGCCGTGCGTGGTGACCTCCCAGCCCGACGGCGTCGGCGGCTCCCCCGACGGCACGGTGCGCGCGTCGACGGACAGCACGATGCACTGCGCCCCGAACCGGCGGCTGGCCTCGTGCAGCAGGGTGGGGCGCAGGATCGCGGCGGTGTTGATGCTGACCTTGTCGGCGCCCGCGCGCAGCAGCGTGTCGACGTCGTCGGCGCTGCGGATGCCGCCCCCGACCGTGAGCGGGATGAAGACCTGCTCGGCGGTGCGGCGCACCACGTCGAGCATCGTGGCCCGCTCCCCCGACGACGCCGTGACGTCGAGGAACGTGAGCTCGTCGGCGCCCTCGGCGTCGTAGACCCGCGCCATCTCGACCGGGTCGCCCGCGTCGCGCAGCTCACGGAAGTTGACGCCCTTGACCACCCGCCCGGCGTCGACGTCGAGGCAGGGGATGACGCGGACCGCCACGCCCATCCTCAGCCCGCCGTCCGGCTCGTGGCGGCCACGTCGCGCACGGCGGCCAACGCCTCCGGCAGCGTGAACCGGCCCGCGTAGAGGGCCTTCCCGACGATCGCGCCCTCGACGTTCGACCCGTCCGCCGCGGCCTGCGCCAGCGCCACGAGGTCGGCGATCTGCGCGATGCCGCCGGAGGCGACGACCGGCGCCCCGGTGACCTTGGTGACCTCGCGCAGCAGCTCGACGTTCGGGCCCCGCAGGGTGCCGTCCTTGCTCACGTCGGTGACGACGTAGCGGACGGCGCCGTCGCGCTCGAGCCGGGCGAGGACCTCCCAGAGGTCGCCGTTCTCACCCGCGCCGCCCCGCGCCGACAGGAGGTGCTCGCCGTTGACGATGCGCACGTCGAGCCCGACGGCCACCCGCTCGCCGTGCGCGGCGATCGCCCGCGCCACCCATTCGGGGTCGCCCAGTGCGGCGGTGCTCAGGTTGACCCGCGCACAGCCGGTGGCCAACGCCCGCTCCAGCGACGCGTCGTCGGCGATGCCGCCCGACAGCTGCACGCGCACGTCCAGCTCGCCGACGACCGCGGCGAGCAGCTCGGCGTTGTCGCCGCGGCCGAACGCGGCGTCGAGGTCGACGAGGTGGATCCACTCGGCGCCGTCGCGCTGCCAGGCCAGAGCCGCGTCGCGGGGCGCCCCGTAGGTCGTCTCCGTGCCCGCCTCGGCGCGGACGAGGCGGACGGCCTGGCCGTTCGCCACGTCGACCGCGGGGAGCAACGTGAAGGTCACGGCCGGCACCCTACCCGGCGCGCCGAACACCGTTTCGGCCGCTCACCGCGCGCGGGCCGGGCGGCCTGGTCAGCGTCCCGGACGTGGAGATCGACGGGGCGCGGACCCTGGTGGCGGGCGCGACGGGTGTGCTGGGCTCGGCGCTGGCCGCCGCGCTGCGGCGGGAGGGGGCGCGGGTGGCCGTCGCGGGCCGGTCCGAGCGCATCGCCGACGACCCGCAGGCCTTCCCGTTCGACGCCCTCGACCTCGACCGGTGCGCCGCCGTCGTCGACGCGGCGGCCGACGCACTGGGCGGGCTCGACCTCTTGGTCGTCGCGTTCGGCGTGGCCGCCTTCGGGCCCGCGGTCGACGAGGACGACGCGCTGGTCGAGGAGTTGCTGACCGTCAACACGATGGCGCCGATGGCGATGGTCCGCGCCGCCCTGCGGCGGATGGAGCGTGGCGCCACCGTCACGGTGCTCAGCGCGATCCTGGCCGACGTGCCGACCGCGGGCATGGCGGCTTACACCGCGAGCAAGTGCGCGTTGTCGGGATGGCTCACGGCGTTGCGGCTGGAGCAGCGGAGCGCCGCGAACTGCGCTACGACCTGCGAGCGGGCGAGCTCACCAGCCGCTAGCCGACGACGTCGCGCAGCCAGTTGCGCAGCACGGTCGCGCCCGCGTCG
>DATAOO010000432.1:0-7222 GCA_036265695.1 Pseudonocardia sp.
TGCGGATGAGCACCCACCGCAACACCGAGGGCGAGGCCTACCTGCGCGAGGCCTGCGCCCGTGGCTGGGAGGGCCTGGTCGCCAAGCGCGCCGACGCGCCCTACCGGCCCGGCCACCGCTCGCCGGACTGGCTCAAGCTCAAGTGCGTGCACGAGCAGGAGCTCGTCGTGGGCGGCTGGACCGACCCGCAGCGCTCCCGCACCGGCTTCGGCGCGCTGCTCGTCGGCTACTACGTCGACGGTCGGCTGCGCTACGCGGGCAAGGTCGGCACCGGGTTCGACCACCGGGTGCTGGCCGACCTCAGCGCCCGCTTCCGCGACCTTGCCGCCGAGGGCTCCCCCTTCGCCGACCCGGTGCGCGAGAAGGGCGCCCACTGGCTGCGGCCGGAGCTGGTCGCGCAGATCGGGTTCAGCGAGTGGACCCGCGACGGCAAGCTGCGCCACCCCCGCTACCTCGGGCTGCGCGAGGACAAGGCGGCCCACGACGTGGTGCGCGAGGAGTGAGCCCCTACGACGGTGGGTAGACCGCATGCATGACGACCGCGACGACTCCCGCGCAAGCCGATGCCATCGTCAACAAGGCGGCGGTGATCGCGTACAAGCCGATCGGCCTGGTGTTCGGCGTGTTGGGTGGCCTGTTGGCCAACCTGGTGTTCGGGCAGGTGTGGAAGCGGATCTCCGACGCTCCCACCCCGCCGAACGCCACCGACGAGGACTACACCACCCGTGAGGTGCTGCTCGCGGCCGTGCTGCAGGGCGCGCTGTTCGGGCTGATCAAGTCGGCCGTCGACCGCTTGGGCATGCGAGCGGTCAAGCGCGTCGTGAACGGGCCTGCCCCGCGGCGCCGGTGATCCTCACCCGGATGGGCGGCTGCGCAGGGACTGCTCGTCCGAGTCAAGCTCCTGGCTGATCTCGATCATGGTGCGGCGGGAGAGCTCGCCGCGGTCGTGGAGGCCCCGCAGCGTCTTGCGCTCGACGTCGAGCAGGCGCAGGCGCAGGTCGCTGACGTCCGACGTCCCCGCCGTGTCCGCACCGAGCAGGTCGCGCAGGTGGTTCCGGCGCAGCTCCAGCACCTGGCGCAGCGCCTGGACCTGCGACTGGTCGGGCCCGTCCGGGTCGGAGGCGAGTTCGTCCAGCTCACGCAGCGCGGCCTCCACCGCGGCGAGCCGCGCGCGGATGCTCTCGCTCATCTCGTCCTCGTCCGGCCGCAGCCCGAGGCGGCGCAGCAGCGCGGGCAGGGTGACCGTCTGCCCGACGATCGTGGCCAGCACGACCACCACGGTCAGGAACACCAGGAGATCGCGGTGCGGGAACGGCGCGCCCGTCGCGGTGACCAGCGGGATCGACAACGCCACCGCCAGCGACACCGCGCCCCGCGGGCCGCACCAGGCCAGCACCACCCGTTCCCGTGGAGGCATGCCCGCCGCCAGCTCCTCGCGCACCGGGAGCCGCTGCAACGCGGGGGCCACGAGCAGGACCCAGGCGATCCGCACCCCGACGGCGGCCACCACGACGGCGGCGGCCGCCGCGGCGAGCAGCCACACCGGGTACTCCACGCCGCTGATGATCGTCGGCACCTGCACGCCCAACAGCACGAACAGCACGCCCACCAGCAACGCGTTCAGCACGCGCCAGAACGTCTCGCTCGCCAGGCGCACGGTCGGCTCGACCAGACCCCGACCGCGCACGCCCAGCCACACCGCCGCGGTCACCGTGGCCAGCACGCCGGACGCGTGCACGGCCTGCGCGGGCACGAACGCCACGTACGGCGTGGCCAGGGACAACACGACGTGGCTCGGCATGTCGCGCAGCCTGCGGCGCAACGCCGTGGCCACGACGCCGACGACCAGCCCGAAGCCGACCCCGCCCACGACCTCCACCCCCAGCTGCAGCAGCACGCCGCCCGTCGAGAGCTGCGCCCCGACCGCGCCGACCGCGACCGCGAAGAGCGTGAGCGCGACGCCGTCGTTGATGAGGCCCTCGGTCTCCAGCACGGTCACCAGGCGGCGGGGCGCGCCGAGCCGCTGCAGCACGTTGCCCGCCGCCACGGGGTCGGGCGGCGCGATCGCCGCGCCGAACGCCAGCGCCGCCGCCCACCCCAGGTCGGGCACGATCACGAGCAGCACCCCGGCCGCGGCCGCGGCGGTCGCCACCACCAGCCCGACCGCCTGCCCCAACACCGCCACCAGGTTCCTCAGCGACTCCCGCGGGTCGCTGAAGAACGCCGCGTAGTGGATCAACGGGGGCAGGAACAGCAGCAGGACGAGGTCCGGGGACAGCCGCACCTGCGACACCCCCGGCAGGAGGCCCGCGGCTACCCCGACGATCACGTAGACCGCCGCCTCCGGCAGCCCGGTGCGGTTGGCCACCAGCCTGCCGACCAGCAGCCCGACCGCGACCACCAGCGCGACGGCGAACACCTCAACGGACATGCGGGCTCCCCCAAAGACTTGCCAAAGGGCTACCCGGGGATCGGTTGACCAACCACGAGGTGGCGGCGATCACCGGATCGCCGTCGCCCGCCGCTTGACATAGCACGCACGCCGCTGTGGTTCACTGGCGCCGTGCCCGATCGTGGCGGGGAGGCGGCATGAGGTCTGGGGCCGCCGCGGTCCTGCTGGGCGTCGTGGCCGCGCTCGGCCTCCTCGTGCTCGGGGCGGCACCGGCGGCGGCGCACGGCGGCGCCACCCCCGACGTCGTGAGCGTGGCCCAGACGCTGGGCCTCCGCGAGCTGACGGTCACGGTGTACCCCCCGACGGAGGGCGCCGGGCCGATGCCGGTCCGCGTGGTCCCGCAGGGCCGCGCCTTGGACGTTCCGCTGCTGGTCAGGGCGGTCCCGGCGGGCGGGGGCGCCGCCACGAGCGAAGTGACGCTGGCACCGGGACCGGGCCCGGGGGCGCCGTCGACCGGCACGTTGCAGATCGACCGGCCCGGTGCCTGGGAGGTCGTGCTCGTCGCCAGCCCGGACGTCGCGCGCATCCCGCTGTCCGTGCCCGCTCCGCCGCCCACGCCCGGGTGGGTGTGGGCGGTGCGCGTGGGTGCGGTGGTCGCGGCGGTCGGCGCGGTGGGCGCCGCCGCGGTGTGGCGGCGACGGCCGCGGACGGCACGGGGGCTCGGCGCCGTCGCCCTGGTCGGGGTGACCACGGCGGTGACGGCCGGGCTGTTGTCGCCGAACGAGGCGCCACCGGCCCCGACGCCCATGGGCCATGAGAGGCACGGGTCGGGCGGGGGCGCCGTCGTGCTCACCCCCGACCTGCAGCCCTCCGGCGACGGCCTGGTCGAGCTCACGCTGGGGCTCACCGACGGCGCCACCGGGGCGCGCGTCGACGACCTCGCGATCCACGACGACGCGCTCGTCCACCTCGCCGTCATCGGGCCCGGCGGCAGGCTCTGGCACGTCCACCCGGTCCGCACGGCGCCCGGGCGGTTCGCCGTGCGCCTGCCGCTCTCCGATCCCGGCCGGTACGGCGTCTTCGCCGAGCTGGCGCGCGACGGCGGCGGCCACCAGGTCGCGCGGTCGGCGTTCGCGCTGGCAGGCCCGCCGACGACGGCATTGCGAGCGGCAGGCGCGGGAACCCGCGACGTGGGCGGGATGCGGGTCGACGTCACCGTGGCCACGCCCGTCGCGGGCAGGGTCTCCCGGGTGGAGCTGGTGTTCTCCGAGAACGGCGAGCCCGTGCGCGACCTGCAGTCCTGGCTGGGCATGGGTGGCCACCTGCTGGTGCTCGGCCCGTCGGCAGGCGCGACGGATCCCGACCCGGCCGACCCGGCCACGTCGTTCGCCCACCTCCACTTCACCGACCCGCCGGTGCAGTACGGCTACGGCCCGCGCGTCGCCTTCAGCTACGCGTTCCCGGCGGGCGGCCGTTACCAGCTCTGGGCCCAGGTGCAGCGCGGTTGGCAGCTGGTCACGATCCCGATCACGGTTGACGTGTCGCCGATGCCCGCCGGAACCTGACGCCGTGCTGCGCTTCGCCGAGGTCCGCGGGCTCAGGATGGCCTACCGCGAGGTCGGGTCGGGCCCGCCGATCGTCTTCCTGCACGGCAACCCGACCTCGTCCTACCTCTGGCGCAACGTCCTCGACCCGCTCGCCTGCCACGGCCGGTGCCTGGCGCCGGACCTCATCGGCATGGGCGACTCCGACCCGTTGCCCGACTCCGGGCCCGGCCGCTACCGGTTCGTCGAGCACCGGGAGCACCTCGACGCGCTGCTCGCCGCGCTGGGGGTGGCCGCCGACGTCGTCATCGTCGGGCACGACTGGGGCGGGGTGCTCGGCGTCGACTGGGCGCGCCGCCACCCCGGGGCGGTCCGCGGCGTCGCGTACCTGGAGACGCTCGTCGCGCCGGTCTCCTGGCACGGCGAGAACGCGCCCGACCCCGAGCTCTTCGGGCCGCTGCGCACCGACGCGGGTGAAGAGCTCGTGCTGCGCGACAACGTGTTCGTCGAGAAGGTTCTCCCCGCGGGCACGCAGCGCGCGCTCAGCGACGACGAGATGGCCGCCTACCGCGGCCCGTACCTCGAGCCCGGGGAGTCGCGGCGTCCGACGCTGACGTGGCCGCGCGAGATCCCGATCGACGGCCAACCCGCCGACGTCGCCGCCGTCGTCACCGCCAACGCCGCGTGGATGGCCACCACGCCGGTGCCCAAACTCTTCGTGAACGGCAACCCCGGCGCGCTGCTCACCGGGCCCCTGCGCGAGCTGTGCCGCCGCTGGCCGAACCAGCGCGAGGTGACCGTGCCCGGCCTGCACTTCCTACCCGAGGACGCGCCACGGGAGATCGCGGAGGCGCTCCACGACTGGATCACCGCGCTGTCCCGGTGAGTCGAACATCCGGCGAACCTTCAGCTATTCGGGTGACGAACTGTATCCCCACTGCATAGATGTAGGCGTGGTGTTCCTCCGTGCGGCGCTCGGCGCCCTGGCCCTCGCGGTCGGCCTGGTCGCCGCCGCGATACTGCGCATCGCTCAGCTACTGCGGCCGCCTGCCGCGACACGCCCCGCAGCCCACCTGCCCGAGGTGCCACCGGTGGGCGCCGCGCGACGCTGCGGCTAGCCGCCCACGTGGCCGGGCACCGACAGCCCGCTCCCGTGCAGGCGCCACGCCGCGGGCGTCGCCGCGCGCGGTGCGCGGACCAGGTCGACCCGGTCGATCTCCCGCCCGGTGTCGCTCACCGCGCGCACGCTCATCGTCGCGGTGCCACCCGGTGGGGCGGGTGTGACGTGCACGGACAGGAAGGCGTAGTCGAGGTAGCGGGCGCGCGACCACGTGACGGTCTCGGGTGTCTTCGCCCCGTGCGACCCGGCCACGTAGCTGGTGACGGGCCGGGCCGGGGTCAGCGCGCCGCGGTAGCTGTCGGTCTCGCCGGGCTGCCAGGCGTAGCGCGGCCGCCCGCCGGACCCGCAGCAGATGTAGGTGGTGCCGTCCCGCGCGGCCTCGACGCTTGCGCCGTCGGCGGCCTGCCGGGTGGCGACGCCGCCCCGGATCGGGTCGGTGCGCTCGTACTGGTGGTTGTGGCCCTGCACGACGAGGTCGACGGCGAACCGGTCGAAGATCGGGGCGAGCGCGGCGCGCACGCCCGCGTCGGAGGCGTGGGCGGTGCTGGTCGCGTAGGCGCAGTGGTGGAAGAACGCCACGACGAAGTCGACGTCGGGGTCGGCGCGCAGCTCGCCGAGGCGCCGGGTGAGCCAGGCCAGCTGCGCCCCGTGGCTGTAGCCCGCGTTCGTGGGGATCTCCGTCGACAGGTCGTTGGCGTCGAGGCTGAGGACGCCCACGTTGCCGTAGACCACGGAGTACACCGAAGGGCAGCCCGTCGGACCCGTGCTCGGCAGGTCGAGGCGGGCGGCGTGGCCCGCGTACCCGTGCGTCGCGCCTCCGGGGGCGCGGTTGTCGTCGTAGAGCGCCTCCATGTCGTGGTTGCCCGTGGCGAACAGCCAGGGCGTCACCGCCGCGCTCTTCTCGATCACGCCGAAGTACTGCGACCAGACGGTCGGGTCGAAGTTGTCGAAGCCGTTCTCGGCGCTCGTCGCGCCGTTGTTCTTCACCGGGCGACCGTTGCCGCTGGGATCGGCGTAGCAGATGTCGCCCGCGAGCAGGTGGAACGCGGGCCGCTGCGCCGCGACCAACGCCACCAGCGCGTCCGAGGGCGCCGCGGTGCGGCGGGTGTCGGCGGGCTTGTAGTAGTTGTCGCTGAAGCCGGTCTGCCCGGACGGCGTCGGGTCCACGTTCACGCCCTGGTCGGCGAACGCGGTGAACGTGAACGGGCCCAGGGCGGTGCGCGCGGGCGCGGTGGCGACCACCGCGTCGGGCGTCGTCGTGCCGTCCGCGAGGCGGAACCGGTAGTGCAGCCGGGTGCCGGGCGGCAGACCGTCGACGACGCCGTGGACGAAGAACTGTTCGGCGCCGCGGATGCTGCCGTCCTGCTGCGGCACCATGCTCACCAGGTTGCGCACCTCGGCCTCGACGGTGTGGCCGTAGCCCGCGTCGGCCCCGACGTCCACGACGACGCGTCCCACCGGCTTGCCGGTGAGCTCGGCCGCGATCGCCATCTGCCGCCGCGGGTCGGACCCGAACGACAGGTGCCGCCCGATCACGCCGACCGGGGTGCTCGCCGCCTGCGCGCACGCCGCCAGCGCCCACGGCGCGGTCGTGGCGCCGAGCGCGGCCAGCACGCTCGCGCCGCCGCGCAGGGCCGTCCGCCGGGTCATCCGGTGTCTGCCCAGGTAGCGGTGCAGCCACTCCTGCTGCTCACCGATCGTCATCGACGCCGCGAGTCGCCGCGGGATCCCGACGTCCGGGACCTCGCCGTCGGGGTTCAGTCGCACGTATCGCAGGATGCCCCGTCCACGCGGGCGGCGGCGGGCCGACGGGCGAACGAGGCGTGAACTGTCCGCGGTTCGGCGCACGTTCGGCGGCGCGTCACCGGGGCGCCGCGCTCCGGCGCGCAGGCTGCTCGACCCGGCGGTGCGCGCCCGCTTCCGCGCCACGGCCCGCCGGTCGGTGCTCCGCCGCACGTGGACGACGGTCGGCGACGAGCTGGTCCCTCACTACGGCGCCGTGCTCGATGAATTCTCCGTGAAATGCGCTGTGGGTGTGGCCACTCCGGTACCCGGATCGGCGCGGCCGCACGTAGCGTGAAGCTGTGCAATTACTGTTGGTCCGACACGGGCAAGTCCTCCCCAACGTCCGCGGCGAAGTGGCCACCCGCGCTCCCGGCCCCGCGC
>DATAOO010000433.1:0-14181 GCA_036265695.1 Pseudonocardia sp.
CCGAGATCGTCTACACCGCGACGCGGCAAGGCATCGTGTAGGTACATTCGGTCCGGTGGAGCTGCTGCCGGTCGTTCTGACCAGCGGGTGGGCGAGCGGGATCAACGCCTACCTGGTGGTGCTCGTCCTGGGTCGCATCGGGCGCTTCACCGAGGTCGCGGGCATTCCCGAAGGCCTCACGCGTACCGACGTGCTCGTCGTGGCCGCCGTCCTGTACCTCGTCGAGCTGGTGGCCGACAAGATCCCGTACTTCGACTCGCTCTGGGACGCCGTCTCCACCGCGATCCGCCCCACCGTGGGCGCGGTCATCGGGCTGCTCATCGCACAGGATGCGCCCACGCTGGAGCAGGCGATCCTGGCCGCGTGCGGCGGTGCCGCTGCGTTGATCTCGCACCTAGTGAAGGGCGGCTTGCGGCTGATCGTCAACACCTCGCCCGAGCCCGCGAGCAACATCACCGTGAGCGTCGGCGAGGACGTCGCGGTCGCCGGGGTCACGACGCTCGCGGTCCTCAACCCCGGCCTGGCGCTGGCGATCGCCGCCCTGCTGCTGGTGACGGGCATCCTGTTGCTCGTGCTGCTGTGGTCGCGGGTGCTGCGGGGCTGGCGTCGGCTCCGCGCGTGGCGGGCTCGCCGCGCTGCCTTCGTCTGAGGAGCGCGCTGGAGAACTCGGCCCTACTGCGCGCTACGGGCGGAGTTCTCCAGCACCCTCCTAACCGAAGAACACCTCGGCCTCGGCGTACAGCGCCGGGTCCACGACCTTCAGCTCCTTGGTCGCCTCGGCCAGCGGAACTGTGACGATGTCGGTGCCGCGCAGCGCCACCATGTGTCCCCACGCCTCGGCGTGGACGGCCTGGATGGCGTGCAGCCCGAAGCGGGTGGCGAGCCACCGGTCGCGGGCGGTCGGGGTGCCGCCGCGCTGCACGTGCCCGAGCACCGTGGTGCGGGCCTCCTTGCCGGTGCGCTCCTCGATCTGGTGCGCCAGCCAGTCGCCGATCCCGCCAAGGCGCACGTGCCCGAACGCGTCCTTCTCGCCCGAGAGCAGCGACTCCTCGCCCTCCTTCGGCTTCGCGCCCTCGGCGACGACGATGATCGGCGCGTAGTCGAGCTGGAACCGCTGCTCGACCCACCGGCACACCTGCTCGATGTCGAACCGCACCTCAGGGATGAGGATCGCGTTCGCGCCGCCCGCCATGCCGGAGTGCAGCGCGATCCAGCCCGCGTGCCGCCCCATCACCTCGACGATCAGCGCCCGGTGGTGCGACTCGGCGGTGGTGTGCAGCCGGTCGATGGCCTCCATGGCGATGTTGACCGCGGTGTCGAAGCCGAACGTGTAGTCGGTGCCCGAGAGGTCGTTGTCGATCGTCTTCGGCACGCCGACGACGTTCACGCCCATCTCGCACAGCTTCGTCGCGACCCCGAGGGTGTCCTCGCCGCCGATCGCGATCAGGGCGTCGACCCCGAGGTTCTGCAGGTTGCGCTTGATCTTCTCGACGCCGCCGGAGATCGCGAACGGGTTGGTGCGCGAGCTGCCGAGGATGGTGCCGCCCCGGGGGAGCAGGCCGCGCACGGCCGGGATGTCGAGCGGCTTGGTCAGCGCCTCGAGCGGGCCGCGCCAGCCGTCGCGGAAGCCGAGGAACGAGTATCCGTAGTCGGGGACGCCCTTGCGGACGATCCCCCGGATGACCGCGTTGAGGCCGGGGCAGTCGCCGCCACCGGTGAGCACGCCGACGCGCATGGAGATCTCCATCGATGCAGAAGCACAGGAGGCTCACACGCTAGCGGGGCCTGCTCAGCACCCGGTCGGGGACCCGCCCCTTGCCGCGCCGAACGAGACGTGCACGTGGTCGTAGTGGTTGGCGGTGACGCCGCCGCGGTCTTCCATGAGCTGCCAGCCGCTGCCGAAGTTGATGCGCTGCTGCCAGATCACGTAGGTGATGCCCAGCGCCGCGCGGTTCTTCAGGGCGCACGCGGCGAGCCGGTCGCCGGTGGCCGGGTCGACCATGAAGTCGACGGCCCGGCCCGACGGGTGGTCGGAGGTGCCCGCCCGACCCGCCACGCCGTACATCGTCGGCTCGCCGAACCGGCAGCCCAAGAACTGCGCCGCGGCCCGGACGTGCGGCTGGACGGCGCCGAGGCCGGACGTGGAGATGCCGCAGTCGCTGCCCTGCTGCGGGGCCCGCACCTTGGGTTGCAGTTGGGGCTTCGGGGCCTGCGCCGCGGGCGGTGGGGCCTGCTGCCGGGCGCGGGCCAGGGCCTGCTCCTCGGCCAGGCGCACCCCCTTGACGAGGTCGGCGGCGTCGGCGACGCGCGGTTCGACGGTCACCGGCTCGACCAACGCCGCGCCGGGGCCCACGACAGGCGCCGCGTCGGCGGGCAGCCGCAGCGACGCCGTGGTGGCGCGGGCGGCGTCCGACGCGCCGTCGACGAGGACGATCGCGCCGCCCGTGACGGCCAGGGCGGCGGTCCCGCACACGAGCGGGGCCGCCACGGAGAGGCGCGCTCGGGGGGCGCGCCTGCGGTGTCGAGCCACAGATGCCTTTCGGTCGACGGTCCGGGAGGGCGCCCGTTGGGGGAGCGCGGCGCCCTGCGCGTAACCGAATCGTGATCCGCGACCGAGGCTAAGCGCCGCCGCCGGTGTCCGGAAGGTCCGCATCGGACCATCGGTCGGAGGGGCGCGTCGAACGGCGCACCCCTGCGTCCGACCGGACGAGCGGTGGGGCGCGGGGCAGCGGGTGCGGGGTGCGACGCGGCGAGTCTCCACATCCGTGACGGCGAATCCCGGTTTCGGCGGCGGCGAGTCTCCGCTTCCGTGGCAGCGAGTACCGGTTTCCGTGGCGGCGAGTCGCGGCCGTCGGCACGGCGGAACTCCGACGGGGCCGCAGGCGCGTAGGGGGATGGGATGCGGGGTCGGGTCCGGCGGGGGCCCGCAGGGGCGTTGGGGGATGGCGTGCGCGGCCGGGCCCGGAGATGGGGTGCGGGTCCGGGCCTGTAGCGGGGGTTGCGACAGTGGGGGCGTGGTCGGGGAGGGCCTCGCGGAGGCGTACGGGCGGCGGTGGTCGGCGGGGGCCGCCGTGCGGGCCGAGCACTTCGCCGACCTGTCGCGCCCCGCGTGGGAGGCCGTGCTCACCGCGGTGGGCGTCGGGGCGGGCACGGCGTTGCTCGACGTCGCCTGCGGCAGCGGCGAACTCCTCGCGCTCGCCCGCACGCGCGGCGCCACCGCCCACGGCATCGACGCCGCCGAGGGGATGATCGCGCTCGCCCGCGCCGCGGTGCCCGGCGCGGACCTGCGGGTCGGCACGCTGGAGGCGCTGCCCTGGCCCGACGCCGCCTTCGACGTGGTCACCGGGTTCAACGCGTTCCAGTTCGCGCCGGACGTGGTCGCCGCGCTCGCCGAGGCCGCGCGCGTCACCCGGCCCGGCGGCCGCGTCGCCGTGTGCAACTGGGGCGGCACGGGGCCCCAGGACCTGGTCACCGTGACCCACCACCTGCAGGCGCTCGCCCCGGACGCGACGCTGGTGCCGCGCCGCCCGGTCGGCGAACCCGGCGTGCTGGAGGAGCTGCTCCGCGCGGCGGGCGTGCGCCCCTCGGCCGCGGGCGACGTCGCCGTGCCCTACGCGCCCCCGGACCGGCGCACCCTCGAACGCGGCATGTTCGCGGCGGGCAACCTGCGCCACGTCGCCCTGCACCTGGGCGCGGAGGCCGCCGCCGCCGCGTTGGCCGACGCCGCCGCCCCGTTCCGCCGGGCCGACGGCTCCTACCTCCTCCACAGCACCTTCCGATGGGTCGTCGCCGAACGTGACTAATGTCGAAGGCGTGGCCGACTGGGACGGACGGGGGCTGCCCCCGGTTGCCGCCGAGCGGATGCGCCGCGCGGCGGAGGGTGCGGCGTGGACGTCGCTGCTGTCCGCGCCCGCCGCCGCCGGGCTCGAAGTGGCGGGCTTCGACCCCGCGGGCGAGGTGATGGGCTCGATGGTCCAGCGCATCGGCTGGTCGACCTACTACGGCTGCGGGGCGTCGGGCTGGTACGGCGCGAGCGCCCAGACGATCACCTCGGGCACGCACCCGCAGGCCGGGTTCGCCCCCTACGCGCACGCGCTGGAGAGCGGCTGGGCCACCGCCGTCGGGCGGATGATCACCGAGGCGGCGGGCATCGGCGCCGACGGCGTGGTCGGCGTCCGCCTCTCGCGGCAGAGCCTCGGCAACGCCGTCCACGAGTTCACCGCCATGGGCACCGCCGTGCGCGCCCGTTCGGCGACCCGTCCGGGGCGGGTGTTCTCGACGCACCTGCCCGGCCAGGACGTCGCCAAGCTCGTGCTCGCGGGCTGGATGCCCGCCGAGCTGGCGTTCGGGATCGCGGTCGGGATCCGCCACGACGACTGGAACACCCGCCAGCAGCGCACCTGGACCGCGGGCAACGTCGAGGTCGGCGCGTACACCGAGCTGGTCAACGACACCCGGGCCGACGCGCGCATGCTGCTGCAGCACCGCATCCGCGCGGTGGGCGCCGACGGTGCGGTGATCGCGTCCCTGGGCCTGTCCACCTGGGAGATCGAACCCGGGGAAGGCCACACCGACCACGTCGCCGAGGCCACGATCGTCAGCACGGCCATCACGCAGTTCCACCGCTCGCGCGAGGCGCCGAGCCGGTCCCTGACCTACCTGCCCCTCAAGAGGAGCCGCTCGTGACCGCCGACCCCACCCAGCTGGGCATCCCCGAAGACGCGATGCGCCGCCTCGCCGAGATGCGTCCCGGCCAGGCCACGAGCCTGTTCACCTCGGACCTGTCGGTGAACGAGTTCCTGCTCGTCCGCGAGGCCGGGTTCCGGCCGCTGGGGCTGGTGCTCGGGTCGAGCATCTACCACGTCGGCTTCCAGTTCGGCCGGTGGAACAAGAACCAGGAGCTCGAGGTGCTCTCGCAGGCCATGTACCACGCCCGGGAGCTGGCGATGACCCGCATGGAGGTCGAGGCCGACCAGCTCGGCGCCGACGGCATCGTCGGGGTGCGGCTGGACATCGAGTTCAAGGAGTTCGGCTCGGATCTCGCCGAGTTCATCGCCGTCGGCACGGCCGTGAAGTCCGACCACCCCGCGCCCGAGGGCCGCACCTGGCGCAACAACCGCAACCAGCCGTTCACCTCCGACCTGTCCGGCCAGGACTTCTGGACGCTGGTGCAGGCGGGCTACGCGCCGCTGGGCATGGTCATGGGCACGTGCGTCTACCACATCGCCCACCAGCGGTTCTGGCAGGCGATGAACAACATCGGGCAGAACGTCGAGCTGCCGCAGTTCACCGAGGCGCTCTACGACGCCCGCGAGCTCGCCATGAGCCGGATGCAGGCCGAAGCCGAGGCGCTGCACGCGGAGGGCATCGTCGGGGTGCAGCTGCGGTCGCACGGGCACCGGTGGGGCGGGCACACCACGGAGTTCTTCGCGATCGGCACGGCCGTGCGCCCGCTGCGGGCCGACCACCACATCCCGACCCCCCAGCTCGTCCTGCCGCTGACAGACTGAGGAGCGTGACCGTCGAACCCAGCGGGCTCGGCCCGTCCGGCGACGTCGCGATGCTCGCCGCCATGCTGCGCGCCGACCGCGCCGACGTCGCGTCCTACGCCCGCGTCCTCACCAGCACCCTCGCGGGCGCGCTGCCCGAGGGCATGGTCGAGGTCGAGCAGCGGCGCGGGCTGGGCGACCGCGTGGCGGGCCGCAACGGACGCACGGTGGCCGTCGTCGTGCACGGGGTGGACCGCGAGCTGGAGCTGCGCGAGGGCGCCCGCGGGGTCGAGGCGCAGGTCCGGCAGGTCGTGCACGGCGTGGTGATCAGCCGCCGCACCGTCGGGATCGACGAGTGGCTGCAGGCCCTGGCCGAGGACCTCACGCGCATCGCCGCCCGCGACGCCGCGGCCCGCGCGGCGCTGGAGCGCTTCCTCGGGGGATGAGGTCGCCGCCCCGGTGCCGTCGAAACGGCGGATTCGCCCCGGCGGAACGTACGACTCACCGCGGCGGGGTCACGGGGTGGGTTGGGCCGACGTCGCGGAGAGCTGGGTGCGCATCGCCTTGAGGTCGGACTGGATCTTCTTCAGCGCATCGCCGCACACCTGGGCGGGCGGGCCGGCGACGCCCGGCGCCGCGACGCAGCCGGTGCGGCTGAACTGGCCCACCTCTTCGGCCAGCCGCCCGGCGGTGGCCTGGAGGGCGGCGCCCCCGGACACCGTGGCCGCCGCGTTCTGCGCCGCCAGGGCGACGTTGCCGACCTCGGCCACGTACCGCGCGCAATCCGGGTACGCCTGCACGGCCGGACGCGTGGTGCAGCTGTCCTGCGCGATCGCGTCGACCTTGTCCTGGACGGCGGCCAACGACGTCGTGTAGTTCGACGACGGCGGCCCCGACCGCGCAGGCGCCTGGCTCTCACAGCCCCCGAGCACGGCGAGCGCCACGACCAGCAGAAGTCCGTGCAGGCGCGCCATGCGTCCCACGGTAGGCCCTCTGCGGGCGCGCCTGGACGAGCCCCGGGCCGATTCCTGACATTGCTCGAACATTGACCGGTCACGATGGCGACATGACCCCGATCGGTGAACGCGACGCCGTCCGCCGCCTGCTCCAGCGGCTGGGGTTCGGGCCTCGACGGGGCGAGCTGGACACCGCCGCGGCCGCCGGGTTCGACGCCACGCTCGACGCCCTCACCACGCCGGGCCCCGACGCAGGCGTCGCCGCGACGCCCGCCCCCGCCTTCGCCGCCGTCGCGCGGATACCGAAGGACCCCGCGTCGGCGCAGGCGCTGGCGCAGCAGCGCACCCAGCTCGTCGTCTGGTGGCTGGACCGCATGGCCGCCGCCGACCGCCCGTTCCCCGAACGCATGACGTGGTTCTGGCACGGCCACTTCGCCACCAGCATCCAGAAGGTGAAGTTCGCCAACCTGATGGCGATCCAGAACGCGCGCCAGCGCACACTCGGCACCGGCGACTTCCGCACGCTGGCCCAGGCCATGGCCGTCGACCCGGCGATGCTGCTGTGGCTCGACGGCGGCGGCAACCGCGTCGGCAAGCCCAACGAGAACCTCGCGCGCGAGTTCATGGAGCTGTTCACCCTCGGCGTGGGCAACTACTCGGAGGACGACGTGCGCTCGGCCGCGCGGGCGCTCACCGGCTGGACCGTCAACGTCGCGAGCTCCAGCGCGACGTTCGTGCCCAAGCGCCACGACCCGGGGCCGGAGACGGTGCTCGGCCGGTCCGTCGCCGACACGACGAGCCTGGTGGACGGGCTGGTCGGCATGCCGGTGTCCGGCCACTTCCTCGCGACGCGGGTGTGGACCCGGTTCGTCTCCGACACCCCGCCCGACCCGGGCACGCTCGGCGCGCTCCTGAACGCCTACGGCTCCGGGCACGACGTCACGGCCCTGGTGCGGGCGGCTGTCCGGTCGCCCGCGTTCCGCGACCCCGGATCGGTGCTCGTCCGCGAGCCGGTGCTGTGGCTCACGGGCGCGCTGCGAGCGTTGAACGTGCCCGCGTCGAAGGTGCCCGCGGGCTCGCTCGCGGGTGGGCTCACCGGCCTCGGCCAGGTGCCGTTCGCGCCGCCGAACGTGGGGGGCTGGCCCGCGGGCACCCCCTGGCTCACCACGGCCTCGGCGCTGGCCCGGCTGAACCTGGCCCGCGCGGTCGTGAACGTCGGCGACATCTCCCCGGTCACCGCCGCCCCGCAGAACGCGCGCGTGGCCGCGACCGCCGCCCTGCTCGGACTCCCCGCCTTCACCCCGCGCACGGCCGCCGCGCTGGCCCCGCTCACCGGGAGCCCCCCGCAGCTCGTCGCGACCGCGCTCGCCTCGCCGGAAAGCTGCGTGAGCGCATGAACGCCCTGACCCGACGCCGGTTCCTGCTCGCCTCGGGGGTCGCCGCGGTGGCGGCCTCGGCGGCCACCGTCGGCTGGAAGGACCTCGCCGACCGCACCCGCAGCGACCCGCTGCCCGCAGGCACCGGCGTGCTCGTCCTCGTCACCCTCTACGGCGGCAACGACGGGCTCAACACGGTGGTGCCCGCGGCCGACCCGGCCTACCAGTCGGCGCGCCCGGACCTCGCCTACGCCCAGAGCGAGGTGCTCGACATCGGCGAAGGCCTCGGCCTCAACCCCGGCCTCGCGGGCCTCAAGCAGCAGTGGGACAACGGCACGCTGGCGATCGTCCGCGGCGTCAGCTACCCGAAGCCCGACCACAGCCACTTCCGTTCCATGGACATCTGGCAGACGGCCTCGCCCGACCACCCCGCGGGCACCGGCTGGATCGGTCGCTGGCTGGACGCCAACGGCCGCGACCCGCTCACCGCCGTGTCGCTGGAGCCCGTGCTGCCGCCGATGCTGGCGGGCGCGACCACGGCGGGCGCCGCACTGCCGCTGCGCGGGCTCGCCCTGCCGACCGGGCCGCTCGCGACCGCGTTCACCGCGCTCGGGCAGCCGTCCGCGGGCGAGTCGGCGCTGCAGGCCTACGCCGCGCGCTCGATCACCGACCTGCACCGCACGGTCGACACGTTCGGGAAGGACGTCAACAAGGACGTCGACAAGGACGTCGACGCGACCCCGGCCGCCGGGAAGGCGAAGGGCAACAAGCGGGCGGGCGCGCTCGCCGCCCAGCTCGACGTGGTCGCGCGCTGCGTCGAGGCGGGCGCCCCGGCCCGGGTGTACTCGGTGAGCCTCGGCGGGTTCGACACCCACGCCGACGAGCGCGGCACGCAGCAGCGCCTGCTCACGGAGGTCGACCAGGCCGTCTCGGGGTTCCTCACGCGGATGGCGGGCACCGAACGCGGACGCGGCGTGGTGGTGATGGCCTACTCGGAGTTCGGCCGCCGGGTGGCCGCCAACGCCAACGAGGGCACCGACCACGGCACCGCGGGCCCCGTGTTCGTCGCGGGCGCGCCGGTCCGGGGCGGGTTCGTGGGGGAGCAGCCCAGCCTCACCGACCTCGACCAGGGCGACCTCAAGGCGACCACGGACTTCCGCGACGTCTACGCCACGATGCTGTCCGACGTGTTGAACGCCGACCCGGCGCCGGTACTGGGGCCCGGCCGCACCACCCTGCCGTTGCTGGCGGGCGCTTAGCGCCTGCGGAACCGCTCGGCGAGCTGCGGGTCGCTCTCCCACCACAGCCCGGTGGGGCCCGCCGCGTCCAGCTCGGCGTCGACGACCGCGGCCCTGCGGGTGTCCTCCCGGCTCATCCGGTTGACGACGATCAGGATGAACGGCAGGCCGACGAGGTCGCCGCCGATCCAGAGGATGCCCGCGCCCACCGTCTGGTCGACCCGCGGGTCGAGGCCGGTCGCCTGGGCCGCGTACCAGGACGTCGCGACGAGCGGGCCGAGCCAGAGCACGACGCCCAGCACCGCGTCGCCGATCATCTCGACGACCGTGATCCAGAGCGTGACGAGGTGCGAGTCGGCGCGCGGCGTGGGATCAACTCGGAACCGCGACCAGTAGTAGACGAACCCGGTGAGCGCCACGACGGTGCCCGCCACCCCGGACGCGACCGCGCTCCGCAGGGTGAGCGCGTAGAGCGGCGACAGGTAGAGCACGAGCAGTGGCACGACCAGCGCCACGGTGACGAGTAGCGGGAACGTGAGCACCCGCGCCGGGCGGCTGTGCAGCGCCCGCGCCAGCGGCCCCCGCACCCGCGGCGGGAGCGTGTCGGCGGCCAGCCGGATCGGCGCGCCCAGGGCGAGCAGCATCGGGGTCACCATGAGCAGCACGGTGTTCTGCGCCGCCCGCACCCAGAAGTAGGCGTCGTCGTACACGCCGAGGAACGAGCAGCCGACGAGCAGGATCGTGGCGACGCCCGCGAAGAAGACCACGGCCCGCCCCGCGGGCCACCGGTCGCCGTGGCGGGCCCGCCTGCGACGCAGGCCCCACCCGTAGCCGCCGCCGAGACCCGCGGCCGCGGCGAGCACGCCCGGCGTAACCCGCCACGCCGTGAGCGCCGCGGCAGGCGTGAGCGGGGCGAGCATCACGGTCACGGCGGCGACGCTACGCCCCGGCCTGCTCAGTGGCTGGGGTCGGTGTGCGGGCCGAACGCGGTGAGGAAGCGGTCGCGGAAGGCGTCCATCCGCCACACCGGCGCCGTTGGCGCGGGCCGCAGCCCGTCCGTCCACCCCCAGCCTGCGATCCGGTCGAGCACGGCGGGGTCCTTCGCCACGATCGTCACCGGCACGTCCCGGCTGGCCACGTCGCCGGTGATGATCGGGGCGGGCTGGTGGTCGCCGAGGAACACGAGCACCAGGTTGTCGTTGCCGTAGGTCTTCGCCCAGGACACGAGGCTGGTCACCGAGTAGGCGATGGAGTCGCGGTAGCCCGCGTACACCCGGTCGTTGTCCTTCCACACCACGTCCGGGCCGTCGGCCGCCTTCACGAGCGGGTCGTAGCCCGAGCCGTCGCCCACCGCGTTCCAGTCCACCATCTTGGGCACCGGCGTCCACGGCACGTGGCTGGAGGTGAGCACCACTTCGGCCATCATCGGCGCGCGGCCCGGCTTGCCGTACTCACGCTGCTGGAACTGCGAGAGCGTGTACTGGTCGGGCATGGGCGACCAGCTGAAGTTCAGGCCCTTGTAGCCCAGGTCGTCGCGGCCGTACACGCGGTTGATGCCGTAGAAGTCGGCGTCCGGCCAGGCGCTGATCGTGCCCGGCATCACCGCCACCGTGTCCCAGCCGCCCTTGTGGAAGGCGCTGCTCAACGTGAGGCGGTCGCTCGAGACGAGGCTGCGGTCGCGCTGCTGGTTGCCGATCCACAGGCCCGAGCCGAACGTGGCGTGCGCGAGCCAGCTGCCGCCGCCCGCCACCGGCGAGGTGAGGAAGCCGCTGCGGGCGGCGAACCCGGCGGACTTCAGGTCTGTGGTGCCCGCGTCCAGCGCGGCGTCCACCACCGGTGCATAGCGGGGGTCCTCCAGCGCCGAGCGGCCGTAGCTCTCTACGAAGCCGAGCACCACGTCCTTGCCGCGCAGCCCGCTGAGCAGCTTGTCGTCGGGCGTGTCGCGGAAGGCGTCGACCGCGGCCTGCGACTCGAACTCGGCCTTGTCGGCCAAGCTGATCGGGATCTGGTTGGCGTCCTGGTACGCCAGCGCGGCCACGCTGCGGGCGGCGATCGGCACCGGCGCCACGATCTGGGTGCCGAGCACCGCCGCGCCCAGCCACACCACCGAGAGCACCGCCACGGCCTTGCTCGCGGGCCGCCGCCGCCCGTCGAGGAGCCCGGCGAGCCGCATGGCCGCGAGCGTCATGAGCACCAGAAGGAGCACCACGAGCACCACGGCGAGCACCGACGTGCCCACCGCGGCCGCGTTGCCGAACGACTCGTGCACGAAGTTGTAGGCGTCGCCGACGAGCGTCCAGTCGAGCACCGGGTCGAACGGGCGCGCGAGCGTCGACAGGAAGCCCATGTCGATGATCTTGATGATCGTCAGGAGGCCGAGCAGTGCGCCACCGACCGCCGCGACGACCTTGCGGGGCCGCGCGGGCAGCAGGAGCAGCAGCGCCACCGCCGCCAGCCCCTCCACGGGGATGCGCAGGAACGCGGCGGGCGTGAGCTGGTCGATCTCGCGCGGCGCGGTGAGCGCGCAGTACACGAGCACCCCGGCCAACACCGTGATCACCCGGCGCAGCACCACACGCCTGCGGCTGCCGTTCGGCTCCGACACGTCGTCCCCCTCGGATTTCTGACCTGACAGGGACGACACGGCTGGCACCCCGGCAGTAGTTCACAGAAGTTGCCCGGGGTCAGGAGAGTAGCGGCGAGCGGTGATCGAGAGGCGGTCTTCGGCGCTGCGGAGCCCCGTCTGCCAGGGCGGGTTAGGCCGAGTGGCGCAGTTCCGGCGCCCTCGCCCTCCCGGCGCGCGTCAGGGCCCACCCACCGCGTCAGCTCGACGCGGTGGCCGCCACCCCGGGCATCTGGCCGCTGCGGAACGCCTCCACGAACAGGTTGTGGTCATCGCGGACCTGCGCGGCGTAGGTGTGGGCGAAGTCGACCACCCAGTCCACGAACTCGTCCTCGCGGCCGCCGACCACGTTCGACACGGCGTCCTCGGTCTGGAACTCGACCACGGAGACGTCGGCGTCCGAGTCGCCCACGCAGTGCGCCTTGGCGGTGGCCCGGCCCAGGGCGTCGACCACCGGCGTGATCTCGTCGGGCTCGGTGAGCTCGGACCAGTCGAGGTCGGCCTCGTACGGCGACACCTCGCTCACGACGAAGCCGGTGCCGTCCAGGTCGGTGTAGCCGAGCAGCCGGTCGGCGTGCGCTTGCAGCGCGCGTTGCGAGATCGCCGTGCGGTGGCCGTGGTGCTGGAAGAGCGCGGCGATCTCGGGTTCGGTCACGACGCGCGACGGGGCCGCGACGTTGCCCTGCTTCATCGAGAGCACCACGTCGTTGTCCAACGCCTGGTTGAAGCCCTCGATGAGCACGGTGTAGGCGGGCAGGCCCGCGCTGCCGATACCGAAACCGCTGCGCCCGGCCACGTCCTTGATCGTGTACGCGACGCCCTTGTAGCGCTTGGCCTCGGGGATCGTCTCGACGTAGCGCTCGAAGGCCGACACGACCGCGGCGCGCTCGTCGTCGTCGAGGCGGCGCAGCCCGGGGCCGTCGCGGAGCCTGCGGTCGAAGCCCTCGGTCTCGGTGACGGCGTCGAGGAGCGCCACCCGGGTGCGCAGCTTCGCGACCTGCAGCACCTGGTGGACGGGGCCCTCGGTGGTGTCGAGCCGGAGCGCGAAGTCGCGGTCGTCGGGGGTCTCGGTGAAGAACCGCACCTGGTCGAGGTACGCGCGGGTGTAGGTGCGCACCAGCGCGGTGATGTCGTCGTCGGAGAGCGCCTTGCGCCTGCCCAACAGCGCCATGCTCGCGCCGAACCGCCGGATGTCCCAGGTGAAGTGGCCGAGGTAGGCCTCGTCGAAGTCGTTGACGTCGAAGATCAGTACGCCGTCGCCGTCCATGTACGTGCCGAAGTTCTCCGCGTGCAGGTCGCCCTGGATCCAGACGCGGCTGGTGCGCTCGTCGGCCCAGGGGTCGTCGCGGTCGGCCACGTCGGCGTAGAAGACGGGCGCGCTGCCCCGGTAGAAGGCGAACGGGTCGGCCGCCATCTTGCGGAACTTCGTGCGGAACGCGGCCGGATCAGCCGCCATGAGGTCGGCGAACGCGTCGACCAGTGTCTCGACAATCTGCGCAGAACGGTCACCCACCCGCGTCAGTCTGTCAGGTCCAGTGCGGCGCGGACGATGGTGTCGGTGTCGAGGCCGTGGTGGCGGTAGACCTCGCCGAGGCCGCCGGACTGGCCGAACGCCGACACGCCGAGGTGCGCGGCGCGGACCTGGTTGACGCCCGCGAGGAAGGCCAGCGTGTGCGGGTGGCCGTCGAGCACGGTGACGAGCGGTGCGGCCCGGCGGGCGGGGAGGATGGCGTCGAGGATCCAGCTGTCGCCCCCGCCGATGCCGGAGCGGGCCTGCACGGCGTCGAACACGAGGCCGGGGGCGGTGATGCAGACCAGGTCGACGCCGATGCCTTGGGCGGTGAGCCGGTCGGCCGCGGCGAGCGCCTCGGGCACGACGGCGCCCATGGCCGCGATCGTTACCGCGGGCGGGCCGTCGGCCCGGCGCAGCAGGTAGCCCCCCGCGACGACCTGGCGGCGTCGCCGTTCGCGGGCCGCGGGGTCGTCGGGGACCGCGGCGAGGGTCTGGTCGACGGCCCGGGTGGACAGGCGCAGGTAGGCCGAGCGTCCGCCGGGGCGGCCGAGCCGGGCGAGCGCGGCGAGCAGCGTCCATTCGACGTCGATGGCGAACGCGGGCTCGTACATCGTGCAGCCGGGCTGCTCCAGGCCCACCGACGGCGTGGTGATGGACTGGTGGGCCCCGCCTTCGGGCGCGAGCGTCACCCCGGACGGGGTGCCGACGAGGATGGACTGGCCACCCGCGTAGATCCCGAACGACCAGGGCTCCAGCGCGCGTTCGACGAACGGGTCGTAGAGCACGCCGATGGGTAGCAGGGGTTCGCCCCAGCGGCTCCAGGTGGCGCCCAGCTCGCCGAGCAGCCCGACCAGGTTCGTCTCGGCGATGCCCAGCTCGAGGTGCTGTCCGTCGGGGCGTTCGCGCCAGTGCAGGATGGTCTCGGGGTCGTCGGCGAACCAGTCGACGCGTTCGCGGGCCGACCAGACGCCGACCTTGTTCACCCA
>DATAOO010000434.1:0-7850 GCA_036265695.1 Pseudonocardia sp.
AGCGGCCAACAGGCTGCTCTGCGCCGACTCCTTGACGATCTGCACCGACCAGAAGCTGAAGAACCACAGGTTCCACAGGATCGCGATGTAGGCGACGTAGATCAGCCACATGTTGCGGTTGAGCAGCGTCGGCCCGCGGCCGGACCGCTGCACGCTGCGGACGATGACCGCGATGTACACCGCGGCGATCACCCCGGCGATCAGCGCGGTCTGCCACTCCGGCCAGTGCAGCGTCTCGGCCAGCAGGAACAGGGCCACGATCACGACGAAGGTGGGCGCTGAGAAGGCGATGAGGCGCAGGAAGGGGGGCATCAGGTGCAGCGCCCCGCCGAGCTTGGCCCGGAAGAACGCGAACGCGACCGCGACGACGATCAGCGTGAACACCGCGAACGCGAAGAACGGCACCCGCCAGGCGTCCCCGCCCATGCCCATGGACGTGCCCCACCCGATGAGCAGCGGGGTGGCGATGATGCCCACCGTCAGGCCGATCGACAGGCCTGCGATCACGACGCCGAGGCCGAGCGTCCGCTTCGCGACCGGCGTGTGGTTCATGATCAGCGTGCGGTCGTTCGAGTAGAACACGCCCTCGCCCAGCCCCGTGAGCACGCGCGCGGCCACGAACGCCACCAGCCCGGCGACCAGGCCGGACACGGCGGTCAGCACGGCGGCCCACAGCAGCGAGACGATGATCATCTCGCGGTGCCCGAACCGGTCGCCGAGCCGCCCGCCCGGGTACTGGGTGAGCATGTAGCCGAGGAAGAACATCGAGCCGACGAGGCCGCCGAGCGCGGCGGGGTTCGCCGAGTCGCCGATGAAGCCCGCCTTGTTCTGGATCATCCAGGCCACCACGGGGCCGGTGAGCGTGCGGTCGGCGTAGCTCACGATCCAGCCGAACAGCAGCAGGGCCCACAAGGCCTTGTAGTTCGCGAGCACGCCGACTGGGCGATCAGAGCTCGCCACGTCGCGCGTCGTGTTGCCCTCGAAGCTCCCGGTTGTCATCGCCGCCGCCTCCTTCGCCGCCGCCGCCGACCCGCCGAACAACAGAGTGCCCTGGTCCGACCGTGTGAAACACCGCAAACCGGGAACTTTTCCGGATGCGTCACCGCAGAGATCGACTGCGGGGGCGTGAACAACGTTCGGACGGGGTACCTGAACCCCAGACCGATGATCCACAATCGACAACGAGGAGGAGACATGGCGCTCGACGACGACGACATGACCACCAGCGCCGGCGGCGACCAGGAAGGGCCCGCCGACTCCGGCGCAGCCGAGGGCGTGCCGGGCGAGCACGACGGCGGGGCCGACGGCGGCGCCGAGGGGCCCGCCGACTCCGGTGGGGGCGCGGGCACGCCGGGTCAACACGACGGCGGCGCGGACGGCGGCGCGGATTCCGGTGCCGCCTAGCGGCCTCCCTGGGCTGGGCGCGGCACTCGCCGCGCCCAGCCCGGTCCTGCACCGCCTGACCGGCCTCGGTGTCCCCGACTTCGCGGAACGACACTGGGGTCGTGCGCCGTTGCTCCGTCGCGGAACCGAACCGGGTGCGTTCCGCGACGTGCTCGACCTGGACGGCGTCGACGAGCTGCTCTCCCGCCGCGGGCTGCGCACCCCGTTCCTGCGCCTGGCCAAGGACGGGGCGGTCGTCGACTCGCGTTCGTTCACCGGCTCCGCGGGCGCCGGGGCCGAGATCGGCGACCAGGTCCGCGACGATGCCGTCGCCGCCCTCTTCGCGGACGGCGCCACGGTCGTGCTGCAGGGGCTCCACCGCACCTGGGCGCCCGTCATCGACCTCACCACCCGGCTCGCCGCCGAGCTCGGCCACCCGGCGCAGTGCAACGCCTACGTCACACCGCCGCGGTCGCGCGGCTTCAGCGCGCACTACGACGTGCACGACGTCTTCGTCCTCCAGGTCGCCGGGCGCAAGCACTGGGCGGTGCACGCGCCCGTGCACCCCGACCCCCTGCGCGACCAGCCCTGGAACGACCACGCTGCGGCCGTGCGCCGTCGCGCCGAGGAGGAGCCCGCCCTCGACCTCGTCCTGGAGGCGGGCGACGTGCTCTACCTCCCCCGGGGCTGGCTGCACTCCGCCGCCGCCGAGGACGACGTCTCGGCGCACCTGACGGTGGGCGTGCACGTCGTCACCCGGTACGCGCTCGTCGAAGCGCTGGCGGCGCTCGTCGCCGACGACGCGGACCTGCGGGCCGCCCTGCCGCTCGGCCTCGACGTCGCCGACCCGGAGGCGCTCGCCCCGCACGTCGACACCGTGCGGGCGGCGCTGCACGCGGCGTTGGACCGCGTGCCGGTCGAGGCGGTCGCGCGGAAGGTGCGCGGGAAGGTGTGGCAGGGCGGGCGTCCCGAGCCGCTGCGGCCCGTCGCGTCCGCCGCCTTCGCCGAGGGCCTCGCACCCGGCGACGCCGTGCGTGTCCGGCTCGGTCTGCACCGCAGGCTCACCCGCGGTGATGCGCTCGTGCTGGAGCTGCCCGACCGCCGCGTCACCTTCCCCGACACCGTCGCGCCTGCGCTCGAGGCGTTGCTCGGCGGCGGCACCCACGTCGTCGGCGACCTGCCGGGCCTGCCCGCCGCCGATCAGGTCGTGCTGGTGCGCCGCCTGCTGCGCGAGGGCCTGCTGGTGCCGGCCGCCCGGCCGTGATGCGGTGCGCCGACGCGGCGGACGCCGCGGGTGACGCGCGGGAGGGCACCGCCCCGCCCGCCGAGCGCTGGTTCCTGCTCGAACACCCCGGGCCGTGGGGGCGCGTGGCCTTCGCGCAGTCCGGGCTCGACGCCGCCGACGTCGAGGCGCTCTCGGCGTGGGCGACGCGGACGCGGGGGCGGGTGCTGCTCGTCCGCCGTCCCGGCCGGACGCCCGTCGGGGGCCCACGGCGCTGGTTCCGCGTCGACTCCCGGCGCGGCCACGAGGAGATCCGCACGGGCGAGGTCGCCGGTCCGCTCGCGCCGGACGCGCCCGGCGAGCGCTTCGACGAAGCGCTGTGCCTCGTCTGCGCGCACGGCCGCCACGACACGTGCTGCGCGGTGCGCGGACGCCCGATCGCCGCGGCGCTGGCCGCGGCGCACCCCAGGCGGGTGTGGGAGTGCAGCCACGTGGGCGGCTGCCGGTTCGCCCCGGCCGTGGTGCTGCTCCCGCACGGCTTCGTGCTGGGCGGCGTGCCCGTGGACGCGGCGGTGGGCGTCGTGGACGCCTACGCGGGCGGCCGGATCGACCCCCGGTGGGTGCGCGGCCGTTCCCTCGACCTGCCCGTGGTGCAGGCCGCGCAGCAGTACGCCCGCACCGCGCTCGGCGCGCTCGACGTGGACGCGCTGCGGCCCGTCTCCGTCACGACGACGGCCGAAGGCGAGCGCGTGGGTCTCGTCGAGCCGGAGGTCACGGTCGTCCTCCGCGAACGCCACGCCCCGGCGGGCAGGCCGCTGACCTGCGCCTCGCACGTGCCGGGCAGGCTGCGCACGTTCGAGCTCGTCTCGCTGCACGCCCCGTCGCTCACGTGTCCTCCTCGCTGACGCTCGTCAGCCGCGCTCGCGGCGCTGCTGTGTCTTCTGGTGAGCTCGCAAGCTCGCTCACGTGAGCCGCTGCAGCTTGGCCAGCAGGCCGGGGATGGGCCACGCGTACTCCTCGCTTTCGACGAACTCGAGGGGCCGCCAGACCAGCGCGGCGGCGTCGTCGCCCGCCTGCGGCTCGCCTTCCCACCGGCGTGCGTGGAAGACGATGCTCAGTGAGGCCTCGTTCTCCCGATAGCGGATCGTGTGCACTTCCAGCAGGTCGAGCTCGGGGCACTGCAGGCCGGTCTCCTCGCGCATCTCGCGCTGCGCGGCCTCGTACGGTGTCTCGTCGAAATCGACGAAACCGCCCGGCAGCACGAACTTGCCCTTGCGCGGTTCGTTTCCGCGCCGCGCGAGCAGCACCTTTCCGTCGCGCAACACAGCAACGCAGACGCTGCCGTGCGGCTCGTTCCAGTACTCGTGGCCGTTGCCGCAAACGTATTCGGTGGCGTCGCGTTGCGTGAGCGGCGAGGCGCATTCCGTGCAATACCGGAACTTCATCGCGGACCTTCTTCCGGGGTGGGGCTCAGCAGTCGGACGAGGCGCCGCGCCGCGGGCTCCGGCAGCCGACGTCGTCCGCGGAGGTGCCGGAACACCGGGCCGAGGACGTCGTCGGCGAGCAGCACCGGGCGTGGCACCGCGCGGTCGAGGACATGGACGACGCCCTCGGCGGCCCAGCTGCCGCCCGGGTGCGCCTCCGCGTCGGTGGTGAAGTCGACGAGCGCCGCGACGCCGCCGCCGGACCCGGTGCGGTACACCGCGGCCCGTGACCCGGCCCGGGTGGTGCGGAGGCAGCAGCAGGCCGGGGGCGGCGCGCGCAGCTCGTCGGCGTGCCACAACAGGATGGAACTCGGCAGCGGGCCTGCGGGGACGGGCATAGCGGACGACTACCCGCCGCGGGCCCGTTCAGCACCCGGTGAGCTGGCCGAGCGCCTCCGATCTCGCGGCGTTCCAGGTGACCGGGGCGCCGGTCTGCGCCGCCCGCTCGACGATCGCCAGCACGTGGAGCGCCAGGGTCTCGTCCCCGATCAGCGCGAAGACGCGCCGGGCGAGCAGCTCGTGGTGGTCGGGGCTCTCGAACGGGCAACCGCCGATGGCCGCGCCGCACGCGGTGCACCGCAGGTGGACGGCTTCGCACGGGGGAGCGCAGACACGCTGGTCCAGGCTGCGTTCTCCGGTGTGCGAGCACCACACCACGACGCTCGTCGGGTCGGTCACACACATTGGTCGTTCCAGCGCCGAATTCGTTACCGAACGCGGGCATCTCGGCACGCCCGGTGGCCCAATACTCGTTACATCCAGTAAAACAAGCGCGCCCATTCGGGTGAGCGCCGCCGATCTCGATACGATCGCGACCGATGTCCGCCGAAGGCAACACCGACCCGCGAATTACGAGAACTCATGGTTGAGGACGCGACCTGCGGTAGCTTCCGCCTCAGCTGTCGCAGGCCGGAGCGCGAGGTCATGGTGGTCGCGATCGTCGGCGACCTCGATCTCCAGACCGTCGCGCAGACGCAGGCGTTCCTGCGCCACGCCACCGCCCGGTCCCCCCGGCACCTGGTCATCGACATGGCCGGGGTGACCTTCCTGAGCTCGTCGGGGATCAGCCTGCTGATCGGCGCAGGCAACGCCAGGCCCGCCCGCAAGGGCGCGGGCCTCGAGCTGCGCACCGTCGAAACCCGCCTGCACCTCGTCGGCGCCCGCGGGAACCCGCACGTGGAACGCACGTTGTCGCTACTGGGGCTGCTCGACCACTTCGACACCGCGCCCGATCTGGACACCCTGTTGGCCCGGCTGCAGGAGTCCGGCTGAACCACTCGCTCACACGTGGTCGCGCGGGATCGTGAGCCGCCAGCTGTGCTCGAACACCCGCTCGGCACCCTCGTAGGCGTCGAGCTGGGCGTGGAGCCCGAACGTCGTCTCGGTCGAGGTGAGCACGGTGCGGGTCTCGGTGCGGATCTGCCACTCGCCGCGGGCGAAGCCCATGGTCCAGTGGGTCTCACCGCGCACCGAGGTCATGTCGTCGGCCACCCAGCCGTAGCGCTCGACGGCCCGGCGGGTCACGTCGAGGGCGATGTCGTCGAAGCGGATGACGCCGAGGTCCTTCACGACCTCCAGGGCGGACTCGTAGTCGACGAGGTCGCGGGTGACGGTCCAGCGGTGGCGCGGCGGCTCGACCTGCGTGGTCGGCAGGGGCTGCGCCCCTTCCGGCTCGCCGAGGGGAGGCAGCGGCAGCTCGTCGACGCCGGGGTCGGGCCGCAGCGGCAGCACCAGCGCGCTGTGCGCGGGGTGGACGGTGAGCTGGACCGGCTGCGGTGGCGGCCAGGCCAGCGGCCAGTAGGACGTCGACACCGCGAGGCGCAGCCGATGACCCGCGGGGACCGCCTGCGCCATGGCGTTGAGCGTGACGGCGACCCGGTACCGCTCGCCCGGGGTGAGCGCCAGCGGCTCGTGGTGGCCGACGCGGTGGGTGAGGTTGAGCAGCCCGTAGCTGATGCGGGTGGCCCGGCCGTCGGGCGCGACGTCGGAGAGCCGGACGGCGACCATCGCGACCGGCCGGTCCACGGCCAGATCGAGGTGCACCACGGGGGCGCCGAGGATCTCGATCCGCTCGGTGAGGGGCTCGCCGTCGAAGGTCAGCGAGCCGCCGTCCTCCTCGCGTTGGTCGTAGGGGAGGTCGGGCGGCGCGTTGTAGGAGCACCACTTCCCGGCGAACTGGCCCACCGACAGCGGGGACTGCACGGTCAGCGCGAGCTCGCGGCCCGGCGAGGCGGCGTCGTTCTCTGTTCTCGGGGGCAGGATCACGTGGCGGCCGAGCGGGTGGGTGACCGCCTCGACGTGCGGGGAGGGCCAGCTCGGCTCGCCGACCCACCGGCCCGGCCGGTCCTCGTAGGCCGTCGAGGGCGGCACGCTCTCCTGCATCCAGATGCGCAGCATGGGCTCGTCCATCACGTCGTTGTCGACGTCGCGCAGCCAGTGGTCCCACCACCGGACGAGCTCCTGGAGGAAGCCCACGGCCGGGCCGGGCTGGCCGAGGTGTGGGTACTTGTGCGACCAGGGCCCGATCAGGCCTTTGCGGGGCACGTCGAGCGCGGCGAGCAGCCGGAACACCGAGTTGGTGTAGCCGTCGGCCCAGCCGCTTACGGCGAGCACGGGGCAGGCGACGTCGGTGTAGTCCTCGCAGATCGAGCCGTGCTGCCAGTAGGCGTCGCGCCGCTGGTGGCGCAGCCATTCGGCCAGCCAGAGCCCGCTGCCGCGCAGCCGCTCGTGCCACATCTCGCGCCAGCCCTCGCCGACCACATCCGGGTCGGGGGGGCAGGAGTTGTAGGCGAACATCGTCGACGCCCACGAGAGGTTGTCGGTGAGCAGGCACCCGCCCATGTAGTGCACGTCGTCGGCGTACCGGTCGTCGGTCGAGCAGGCGGTGACGACGGCGCGCAGGCTCGGCGGGCGGCGCGCGGCGACCTGGAGGCTGTTGAACCCGCCCCACGAGATCCCCATCATCCCGGTGCGCCCGTCGCACCAGGGCTGCGCGGCGATCCAGGCCAGCACCTCCTCGGCGTCCGACAGCTCCTGCTCCAGGTACTCGTCGGTGAGCACCCCCTCGGAGTTGCCGCTGCCGCGCAGGTCCACCCGCACGCCCGCGAAGCCGTGCCCCGCGAAGTAGGGGTGGTGGATCGAGTCGCGCACCGCGGTGAGGTCGCGCTGCCGGTACGGGATGAACTCGAGGATGGCGGGGACGGGCTGCAGGTCGGCCGCCTCGGGCCGCCAGACCCGCCCGGCCAGGCGGGTGCCGTCCGACAGCGGGATGCTGACCTGGCTGTCCTCCTTGATGCGGTGCGGGAACCGTTCCCGGTCGACCACCCTCATCCAGCGGGCTCCTCGACCTCGAACGGCAGCCCCTCCAGAGCCTGCTCGTACTTGCGGATCAGCGCGTCCTCGTCGTCGGCGCCGAGGTAGACGACGCCGAGCGCGTAGCTGTAGCTGTCCTGGTCGTAGAGCTCCGACAGGCGGTCGCCCACGGCGACCGTGACGTCGACGGTGCAGCCCGGGATGGTGCGCTCGACCCGCGCGATCTCCTCGGCGGTGGGCACCCGGCGGGCCACGCCGTCGGCGATGCGGCGCACGAACCACTTGGCGGCGACGTCGTAGCGCCCTTCGCGGTGGCGTGGTCGCGGCTCGCGGCCGAGCGCGAGCTGCAGCATGTGGTCGTGGTTGGCGACGCCGTCGACCTGCTCGAACAGCTCGGCATGCGACTGCGAATGGCGTGGGTTCACCTCGAGCAGGGAGATCGTGTCGTG
>DATAOO010000435.1:0-10032 GCA_036265695.1 Pseudonocardia sp.
TCCCGTTCAGCGTGCAGGTGACGCTCGGGCAGGACTACCTGCCCGACCGGGTCGGCACCGCCTCCGGCGTCACGCTCGGCCTGGCCGTCTCGGCAGGCGGCCTGCTCGCCCCGGCGCTGGGCGCGCTCGCCGACCACACCGACCTCGGGACCGCGCTGGCGGTGCTGACGGTCGCCCCGCTCGCCGCGCTGTTCGTCACCACCCGACTCCCGGAGCCCGAACGCGTCAGCCCGTGAGGGTCGCGAGGCTCTCGGCCGCCACGAACAGGCCGACGGCGCCGATCATGAAGGCGAACGCGCGGCTCAGCGTGGCGCCCGACAGCTTGCACGCCACCCGCTTGGCCACCAGGCTCGCCGCGATGGCGGCCGCCGCGAACGGCCCGATGACCATCCAGTCCAGGTGCAGGTCCGCCGTGCGCGACAACACCGACGACGCGGCGTTGACCACGATGATGAACAGCGACGTGCCGACCGCGAGGGACATCGGCAGCCGCAGGACGACCACGAGCGCGGGCACGACGAGGAACCCGCCGCCGACGCCGAGGAAGCCGGTGAGGAAGCCGACGGCCACACCGCACACGACGATCTTGACCGCCGCCGAGGTGATCACCCCGTGGCGGGTCGCGACGGCCGTGCCCGAACCCCCGGGTTCGGGGGGGTCCTCCGCGGAGTCCCCGCGCCACAGCATCGCGGCCGCGGCGAGCAACGTCAGGCAGGCGAACGCGATGAGCAGCGCCGGCTGGTCGACGTGCCGGTTGACCAGCGTGCCGAGGTACGCGGAGGGGACGCCGACGGCGCCGAACGCGATGCCGGTGCGCCACTCGATGCCGCGTTCCCGGATGCGGACGAGCGTGCCGACGAGCGAGGTGACGCCGACGATGAGGACCCCGCCCGTCGTGGCGTCGTGCGCGTCCTGGCCCAGCACGTAGACCAACGCGGGCACGGTGAGCACGCCGCCCCCGCCGCCGAAGCCGCCGATGACGGCGCCGACGACGATCCCGAGCACCGCGGCGACGAAGGCCGTGGCGGTCACTCGGGTGCGCTCCTTCTGGCCGGGGACGATCGTCGTCCCAGCCTTCAGGACGACCGCCCTAATGTACGGTCATTAGGGCGCGGCCTGCAACCAGGTCAGAACGGCACGTTCCCGGCATTCGCGGCGCGCACGGCGGCCGCGATCCGGGCGATGAGCGCGGCGATCCGCGAGCGGCGGCGCGCGGCCGGGCGGGGTGGGCTGTCGGGCATCGGGGTCCTCGGGGTCGAAGTGGGCTGGGCACCACCACGCAACGACCCGCAGGGCGTTACGCGGCCGGGCTACAGCGCCGGTCGTCGACCGAGAGGAGGTCCATCGCCATCAGGCAGATACAAAACCTGCGTCCGGCAAGCGTGGACCCGACTGGCATACCCACAGTGCATCATCGATCAGCGCGCCGTTCAACTCCCGGGCGTGTCGTTCACTCCGGGTAATCGCCGTGTAACACGTCGCCGCACCCGTCCGACATGCCGCGGGAGGCCCACCAGCGAGCGTAAGGACGGCATGACCAGCACGCAGCACTCGCACGCCATCGACCAGCCGCTGCCCCGGCAGCGCGTGCGCGACGTAACACCACCGACCGTCGCCGTCGCGCTCGTGCCGGTGGAGCTGACGACCGTGCCCGCGCGGCCCGCCCGGCGCGACGTCATGGCGATCAAGGCGTCGCTGGCCGCGGTGCGACAGGAGCCGGTCGCGCTCGCCGAGGCCTTCTACGCGCACCTCTTCGAGATGGCCCCCGCGGCGCGGGCCATGTTCGCGCCCGACATGACCGCGCAGATGCAGCGGATGACCGATGTCCTGCTCAGCACGCTCGTCGCGCTGGAGAACGAGGCACCCGCACTCGAGGCCAAGCTGCGTGCGCTCGGCGCCCTCCACCGCGACCGCTGGCAGGTGCAGCCCGCGCACTACCTCTACATCGCCCACGCGCTCACCCGGGCCGTGCGCGACGTCGCCGGGCCCGCCTGGTCGGGCTCGCTCAGCTCGAGCTGGATCGCGCTGACCCAGTGGATCACCGGTCACATGCTCATCGGCCACCACGACCACTCCGGCGCGCCGCCCGGCCCGAGGTAGCCACGATGTCCATCGCCCGTTCGGGTCCGGCGCCGCCACCGTGCGTCATCACGGGTGGTCGGTCCGGTGGATTGGCGGCGCTCGCGGTTCCGCCATCGGCCGGTCTGATGCACGGTCCTCGGGTGACGTCGCGTCTTCCCGGTCAGCGCCGCCTCCGCCCCCGACGTCGCAACAGCCCGCCACCGACCAGGATCCGCCCCCGCGTCGAGCACAGGCCCGGCTCGGACGGCGAGCACCGGCTGCAGGACGCCTACGGCACCCGGGAGCGCGCCGAGCGCTTCTACAACGACCAGTTCCGCGACCGGCTGCTGCCGAGGATGGTCGAGTTCGTCCACCGCATGGAGATGGTCTTCATCGCCACCGCGGACGCAGGCGGCGACTGCGACGCCTCGCTGCGGGCGGGCTCGCCCGGCTTCCTGCGGGTGCTCGACGAGCGCACGCTCGCCTACCCCGAGTACCGCGGCAACGGCGTGCTGGCCAGCCTGGGCAACCTCAGCGAGAACCCGCACATCGGCCTTCTCATGATCGACTTCGTCGAGGACCTCATCGGCCTGCACGTCAACGGGCGTGCGCACGTCCTCGACAACGACACCTTCACCACGCGCTACCCGGGGCACGGCGAACAGGCGGAGGGCAGGCGCGTCGAGCGGTGGGTCGTCGTCGACGTCGTCGAGGCCTACATCCACTGCCGCAAGCACATCCCCCGGATGCAACGCCTGCCCCAGAAGCGCGCCTGGGGCACCGACGACCCGGCCCGCAAGGGCGGCGACTACTTCTGCGCCCGCACGCCGGTGGACCCCCCGGAGGGGGCCATCCCGGCGCCCCGGACACCGATGGAGGCGGTCAGCGGCGTACCGGCGCCTGCGCCTGCTCGGGATCCGCGGTGAGGTCGGTCGTGGCGGTCTCCCGCAGCGCGAGGATGCACACCACGGACACCAGGCAGCAAACCGCCATGATGATCGAGACCGTCAGCGTGCCGCCGCCCGCGGCCATCACCGAGGCGAACGCGACCGGCGCGATGCCCGCGCCCAGCCCGGCCACCTGGTAGCCGAGCGACGCTCCGGTGTAGCGGGCGCCGGTGGAGAACAGCTCGGTGTAGAGCGCGGCCAGCGGCCCGTACCACGCCGTGTGCACCACGCCCTGGCCGACGACGACGGCGAGGACGAGCAGCGCCGTGGACCCGCTGTCGATCAGCGGGAACAGCAGGAAGGCCCAGACCGCCATCGCGACGGCGCCGGCGAGCACGACGGGACGGCGACCGAGCCGATCCGACAGCGCCGAGAAGCCGACGATGCCGAAGACGGCGACGGCCGAGGACACGGTGAGCGCGTTCAGCACGGTGGCGCGGGGGAAGCCGCCCTGCACCGCGTAGGAGATGACGAAGGTCGTGATGGTGGCCTGCGCGACGAAGGCCCCGAAGCCGACGCCGATGGAGAGCAGGAGGTTGCGCGGGTGGTTGCGCAGCACCTCGACCAGCGGCGGCCGCGCGGGCTTGGCCGCCTCGGCGAAGACGGGCGTCTCCGCGACCCGGGCCCGCACGAACAGCCCGATGGCCAGCAGCACGATGCTGAGCAGGAACGGGATCCGCCAGCCCCAGGCCAGGAACTGCGCCTCGCCGGTGGCCGCGGCGGACAGGGCCAGCACGAGCGTCGAGAGCACCACGCCGGTCGGGGCGCCCGCGTTGGTGAACGACGTCCACAGACCCCGCCGCGACGAGGCGTGCTCGGCCGACATCAGCGCCGCGCCGCCCCACTCGCCGCCGACCGCGACGCCCTGCACGACGCGCAGGAGCACCAGCAGGATCGGCGCCCACACGCCGACCTGGGCGTAGGTGGGCAGCAGGCCGATGAGGGTGCTGCCGACGCCCATGAGGGTCATGCTGAGCACGAGCATCTTCTTGCGGCCGATGCGGTCGCCGAAGTGCCCGAACACGATCCCGCCGAGCGGCCGGGCCAGGTAGCCCGTGGCCAACGTGCCGAAGCTCGCCACCGTGCCGACGAGCGGGTCGAGGTTCGAGAAGAAGATCTTGTTGAACACGACGGCGGACGCCGTGGCGTACAGCAGGAAGTCGTAGTACTCGATCACGCTGCCGAGGTAGCTCGACAGGACGGCACGGCGCAGCTGCGTGCGTGAGAAGTGGGGTTGCGTCATCGCGAGGATCCCTGGGTCTCGGTGGCGGAGCGCCCACAATGTTAAGGAGGCTGATACCAACAGTCAAGTTCCTTGTTATCAAGTTCTATTATATGATGCCGCCATGAGTACGGGACGTCCCACGGGCGAGCGCGGTCAGCGGCTGACCTACCTGGTCAAGCGGCTGGAGATGGCGGAGCGGGCGCGCATGGAGGAGGTGCTGCGGCCCTTGGGCGTCACGCTGCACCAGTACACCGCCATGAGCATCCTCGAACGCCGCGAGGGGCTGTCCTCGGCGCAGCTCGCGCGCAGGCACGTCGTCAGTCCGCAGGCGATGCACCAGCTCATCGCGTCGATGGAGCGCGACCGGCTGATCGAGCGGCGCCCGGACGCGGCCAACCGCCGGATCCTGCGCGCCTGGCTCACCGAGTACGGCGCGCAGGTGCTGCGGGACAGCCACACGGCCGTCGACGCCGTCGAGGAGCGGATGCTGTCCGCGCTCACCACCCAGGAGGCGGCGATCTTCGCGCGCGCGGTCGAGCACTGCCTCGCCGCGCTCTCCGACCGGGCCGAGGGTGACGCCGACGACTCCCTCCCCGATGCCTCTTGACGGATATCAGGATGCTTGTTATCAATATGCCTGACATGAGCGAGGAGGCTCGATGAGGCTGACGGCAGGCCCGAACCAGGGCCTGGGCACCTGGCCTGCGCGGCGGGCGCGGATCTCGCCGGACCGCACGGCGCTCTCCGACCCGCACCGCACGCTGACCTACGCGGAGCTGGCCGAGCGCACCACCCGGCTGGCGGGCGCGCTGCGCCTGCTCGGCGTGGGCCACGGCGACCGGGTGGCGTACCTCGGCGTCAACGCCGTCGAGGTGTTCGAGACGCTCTTCGCCACGTGGCTGCTCGGCGCGATCGCCGTCCCGCTGAACTACCGGCTCTCCGGCCCGGAGATCCGCTACATGCTCGACGACTGCGGCGCATCCGTCCTCGTGCACAGCGCCGACGCCGACGCGCTGGTCGCCGCGGCCGAGCCGTGGCCGTCCACGCTGCGCCACGTCCTGGGCACCGCCGAGTTCGCGGCGGGCCCGGCGCTCGACGCGGCGCCGCCGGTCGCGCTCGAGGACCCCGCCCTGATCCTCTACACGTCGGGCACGACCGGCCGCCCCAAGGGCGCGGTGCTCACCCACGGCAGCATGACCTGGAACACCGTCAACTTCCTCGCCCACGTCGACGTGCTGAGCACCGACCGGGCGCTGTGCATCGCCCCGCTGTTCCACTGCGTCGGGCTCGGCCAGGTCACGCTGCCCACGCTGTTCAAGGGCGGGAGCGTCGACGTCCTCCCGAAGGCCGACCCCGGCCTGGTCCTCGCGCGGGTGTCGGAGGCCCGGATCACGAGCTTCTCGGCCGTGCCGACGATGCTGCAGATGATGTGCGAGCACCCGTCGTGGGACGCCGCGGACCTGAGCTCGCTCACCCTCGTGCAGTACGGCGGCTCCCCCGTGCAGGAACGCGTGGCCCGGGCGTGGCTCGCCCGCGGCGTGCGGCTCGTGCAGGGCTACGGCATGACCGAGGCGTCGCCCGGCGTGTACATGGGCACCCACGAGGGCACGCAGGACCACCCGACGTCGGTCGGGGTGCCGCACTTCTTCACCGACGTCGCGCTGCTGCACGCCGACCAGCTCGCGCCCGCCGGTGGCGCACCGGCCGAGCTGGCGGTCCGCGGGCCGCACGTGTTCGCCGGGTACTGGAACCGTCCGGAGGAGACGCAGGCCGCCTTCGTCGACGACGGGTGGTTCCGCACCGGCGACGTGCTCCGCGTCGACGACGACGGTTGGGCGCACGTGGTCGACCGGGTCAAGGACATGTACATCTCCGGCGGCGAGAACGTCTACCCCGCCGAGGTGGAGGCCGTCGCGGCCCGGCTGGACGCGGTGGCGAACTGCGCGGTGGTCGGGGTCGCCGACGCCCGGTGGGGCGAGGTCGGCGCCGCCTACGTGCAGCTGCGCGACGGCGCGACGCTCACCGAAGCCGAGCTGCGCGCCCACCTGGAAGCCCACCTCGCCCGCTACAAGGTGCCCCGCTACCTGCAGTTCGTGGCCGAGCTGCCGCACAACGCCACCGGCAAGATCCGCCGGGTGGAGCTGCGGCACCGCGCGGCCGACGAGCATCCGATCGAACAGGCCGCGTCGCGGCTGGAAGGAACGTCATGACCACCGTCGCCGCGCTGCCGTCGTCGCTGCAGATCGAACGCCACGGCGAGGTCGCCGTGCTGCGGCTCGCCCGGCCCCGCAAGCGCAACGCGCTCAACGACCCCACCGTGCTCGGCATCGAGGCCTTCTTCGCCACGCCGCCTGAGGGCGTCAAGGCCGTCGTGCTCGACGCCGAGGGCGAGCACTTCTGCGCGGGCCTCGACCTCTCCGAGCTCACCGAGCGCGACGCGTTCGAGGGGCTCGAGCACTCCCGCATGTGGCACCGGGCGTTCGAGCGCATGGAGCGCGGGCGGATCCCGGTCGTCGCCGTCCTCAAGGGCGCGGTGATCGGCGGCGGGCTGGAGCTGGCGTCGGCGACGCACCTGCGGGTGGCCGAGCCGAGCGCGTTCTACGCGCTCCCGGAGGGGCAGCACGGGCTCTTCGTCGGCGGCGGCGGCTCGGTGCGGGTGCCGCGGCTGATCGGCGTGCACCGGATGGCGGACATGATGCTCACCGGCCGGGTGCTGGACGCGCAGGAGGGGCACGCGCTCGGGCTGTCGCACTACCTGACCGGCACGGGCGAAGGGCTCCCGCGGGCGCTCGAGCTCGCGCAGAAGATCGCGGCCAACTCCCCCGTCACCAACTTCGCCGTGCTGCAGGCGCTGCCGCGCATCGTCGAGGCCAACCCGACCGAGGGGTACCTGCTGGAGTCGCTCGTCGCCGCGCTCGCGGGCAGCAGCCCGCAGGCGCAGGAGCGCATGCAGACGTTCCTCTCGGGCCGCGGCGGCAAGGTCCAGCGATGACGGCGAGCGCCCCCGAGCTGCTGCGCCCGCCCGCCCCCGACGGCTCTGAGATCGCCCGCTTCCTCGACTGGCTGCGGCGGGAACGCGGCCTGGCGTTCGACACCTACGACGAGCTGCACCGCTGGTCGGTCGAGGACCTGGAGGGCTTCTGGTCGGCGGTCGCCGAGTTCTACGCGGTGCGGTTCGCGACGCCGCCGGAGCGGGTGCTCGGCAGGCGCGAGATGCCGGGCGCGGAGTGGTTCCCGGGTGCCACGCTGAACTATGCCGAGCACGCCGTCGGCGGCCCGGACGACGAGGTCGCCGTGCTCGCCTACTCGCAGACCCGCGACCGGGTGGAGCTCACCTGGGAGCAGCTCCGCGACCAGGTGGCGCGGGCGCGGGCCGGGCTGGCCCGGCTCGGCGTCGGCCGGGGCGACCGCGTGGTCGCGTACCTCCCGAACATCCCGGAAGCTCTGGTGGCCTTCCTCGCCACCGCGAGCCTCGGCGCGATCTGGGCGAGCTGCGCACCGGAGTTCGGCGCGCGCAGCGTGGTGGACCGGTTCGGGCAGGTCGAGCCCACCGTGCTGCTCGCCGTCGCGGGCTACGGCTACGGCAGCAAGGAGATCGACCGCCGCGAGCAGGTCGCCGGGATCCGCGCGGGCCTGCCGACCGTGCGCCACGTCGTCCACGTGCCGTACGGGCCGAACACCCTGCCCGACGCGGTGGGCTGGGCCGAGCTGCTCGCCGAGCCCGCTCAGCTCGGCTTCGAGGCGGTGCCGTTCGCCCACCCGCTCTGCGTGCTCTTCTCCTCCGGCACCACCGGCAAGCCGAAGGCGATCGTCCACGCCCACGGCGGGATCCTGCTCGAACACCTCAAGAACCACGGCCTGAGCTGGGACCTGCGCCCCGGCGACCGGATCCTGTGGTTCTCCACCACCGCGTGGATGATGTGGAACGCGCTGGTGTCCGGGCTGCTGATGCGGGCCTCCATCGTGATGATCGACGGCAACCCGATGCACCCCGACCTGCGCTGGCAGTGGCAGCTCGCCGAGGAGACCGGCGCCACCCTTATGGGCGCCAGCCCCGGCTTCCTCATGGCGTGCCGTCAAGAGGGCGTGCGGCCCGCCGCGGAGTTCGACCTGTCGCGCGTGCGGCAGATCGGGGCCGCGGGCAGCCCGCTGCCGCCGGAGGGCTACCGGTGGGTGGCCGAGCAGTTCGGGCCCGACGTGCTGCTGAACGTGGGCAGCGGCGGCACCGACGTGTGCTCGGGCATCGTGCAGGGCAGCCCGCTGCAGCCGGTGTGGGTCGGCGAGATCGCGGGCCCCTGCCTCGGCGTCGCCGCCCAGGCGTTCGACGACAAGGGCGAACGGGTGGTCGGCGACCTCGGCGAGCTCGTGATCACCGCCCCGATGCCGTCGATGCCGGTCGGGTTCTGGGGCGACGCCGACGGCCGCCGCTACCGCGACACCTACTTCGACACCTACCCCGGGGTGTGGCGGCACGGCGACTGGGTGCGCTTCTCGGAGGTGGGCAGCGCCGTGATCGCGGGCCGCTCGGACGCCACCCTCAACCGGGGCGGCGTGCGGCTGGGCACGGCTGAGTTCTACCGGGTCGTCGAGGAGCTCCCCGAGGTCGCCGACAGCCTCGTCGTGCACCTGGAAGACCCGGCGGGTGGCAACGGCGAGCTGCTGCTCTACGTGCAGCTGCGCCCCGAGGCCGACCTCGACGAGGCCCTGCGTCGTCGGATCGCCACGGCGTTGCGCACCGAGCTGTCGCCGCGGCACATCCCCGACGGGATCGCCGCGGTGCCGGTCGTCCCGCGCAACCGCACCGGCAAGAAGCTGGAGCTGCCCGCCAAGCGGATCTTGCTCGGCGCCGCGCTGGACGACGTGGCCAGCCGCGACGTCCTCGCCGACCCGACTTCCCTGGACTCCTTCGTCGCGTTCGCCCGGAGGTCATCGTGAACATCGGTGTTGTGGGTACCGGGGTGATCGGCGCGAGCTGGGCCGCCCACTTCCTCGCCCACGGGCACGACGTGGTGGCCACCGACCCCGCCCCCGGCGCGGAAGACCGCCTGCGCGCGGACGTGGCCGCGCACTGGCCGGTGCTCCAACCGGTCGAGGGCGCCTCGCCGGAGCGGCTCAGGTTCACGACCGACCCCGCTGAGGCCGTGGCGGCCGCGGACTTCGTGCAGGAGAACGGGCCCGAGCGCGAGGACGTCAAGCACGCGCTCTACGCCGTGCTGGACGAGGCGGCCCGGCCCGACGTGGTGCTCGCGTCCAGCTCGTCGGGGATGCTGCCGAGCGTGATCGCGCGCGGCTGCCCGCGGCACCCGGAGCGGGTGGTGATCGGGCACCCGTTCAACCCGCCGCACCTCATCCCCCTGGTCGAGGTCGTGCCCGGGGAGAAGACCAGCGAGGCGACCGTCGAGCGGGCGCTGGCGTTCTACGCCGCGGTCGGCAAGAAGCCGATACGGCTGCGCCAGGAGGTGCCGGGGCACGTGGCCAACCGGCTGCAGGCCGCGCTGTGGCAGGAGGCGTACTCGCTGGTCGAGCGCGGTGTGGCCACCGTGGCCGACATCGACGCCGCGATCGCCAACGGGCCGGGCCTGCGGTGGGCGGTGCTCGGGCCGTTCCTCAACCAGCACCTGTCCGGTGGCCCGGGTGGGCTCGCGCACATCCTGGAGCACCTCGGGCCGCCCACCGAGGAGTGGTGGCGCGACCTGGGCCGGGTCACGCTCAGCCCGGAGCTCAACGCCAAGCTCGTGTCAGGTGTGGACGACGAGCTGGCGGGTATCGACCCGGCCGAGCTGGTCGCCCGCCGCGACG
>DATAOO010000436.1:0-7669 GCA_036265695.1 Pseudonocardia sp.
CGAGCAGGTCATTGTCAAGACCCTGGAAGAGACCCCGGGTCAGGACACCCAATGGTCGACCCGCTCGATGGCTGCCTCGACGGGGATGTCGCAGTCGGCCATCTCGCGGATCTGGCGGGCGTTCGGGCTCAAGCCTCACGCGGTGGAGACCTGGAAGCTGTCGACCGATCCTCAGTTCATCGACAAGGTCCGCGACGTGGTGGGCCTCTACCTGGACCCGCCGGAGAACGCGCTGGTGCTGGCGGTCGATGAGAAGAGCCAGATGCAGGCCATCGACCGGACGGCGCCGATCCTGCCGGTGATGCCCACGACGCCGGCGCGGATGACCCACGACTACGTCCGGCACGGCACCACCAGCCTGTTCGCGGCCCTGGACACCTCCAGCGGGTCGGTGATCGCTCATCACTACCGCCGCCACCGGCAGCAGGAATTCCTGCGGTTCCTGAAGTTGATCGACGCGGCGGTCCCCAAGGACCTGGACCTGCACCTGGTGCTGGACAACTACGCCACCCACAAGACGCCGTCAGTGAAGGACTGGCTGATCCGCCATCCCCGGTTCCACCTGCACTTCACCCCGACCAGCAGCTCCTGGCTCAACCTCGTCGAACGCTTCTTCGCCGAACTGAGCACCCGACTGCTGCGCCGCGGCGTGCACCGCAGCGTCGCCGAGCTGGAATCCGACATCCGCGCCTGGATCGCCGGCTGGAACGACAGCCCCAAGCCCTTCGTCTGGCACAAGACCGCCGAACAGATCCTGGACTCGATCGGCGCCTACTGCCAACGACTTATATCGACAATTAACGACTCAGGACACTAGCGCCGGGCCCGGGCGGCGCACTCGCGCACCGCGTCGACCAGCGCGGGCCAGAGCGGCGCGGGCAGGTTGTGGCCCATCCCGGGGAACACGACCAGGTGCGCCCCCTGCACCGCGCGCGCCGTCGCCCGGCCCGCGGCGGGCCGGATGAGCGGGTCGTCCGCGCCGTGCACCACCAGGGTGGGCACCCGCAGCCCGCGCAGCCCGACCAGCCTGCTCGGCGAGGCCATCGCCGCGGCGAGCTGCCTGCGCGGGCTGCCCGCGTCGGCCCCGGCGGCGAGCCCCCGGGCGAAGGCGCGGCGGGCGTAGGCGCGCAGCCAGTCCTCGTCGAGCGGGTAGCCCGGCGAGCCGATCACGCGGAACGTCGCCACCGCGCGTTCCGCGGCCTCGTCGGGATTGCGGGCGGGCGGCGCGAGGAGCGCCGCCGCGCCGCGCCGCGTCGGGATGCCCAGCCACGGCGCGGGCGTCGACATCACCGAGGTGAGCGACCGCACCCGCGACGGGTGCTCGATCGCCACGGCCTGCGCGATCATCCCGCCGAGCGACGTCCCGAGCACGTGCGCGGACTCCCACCCGAGCGCGTCCAGCACCGCCACGGCGTCGGCCGCCATGTCGGAGATCCGGTACGGCGCGACGAGCCGGGGCACGGTGCAGAGCGCGGTGAGCGACGGCGCGCCCCGCCAGGTGAGGTGGGTGGACGCCCCGGAGTCGCGGTTGTCGAAGCGGGCCACCGTGAACCCGGCGTCGGCGAACCCGGTGAGCAGCCCGTCCGGCCAGTAGATCATCTGCATGCCGAGGCCCATGATGAGCAGCAACGGTTCGCCGCCGTCGTCGCCGACCTGCTCGAACGCGAGTGAGACGTTCCCGTTGTGGGCGGTCACGATGCCTCCGCGGAGGGGAGCGTGTCGACGGCCATGATGCCGGGTCGGCCCGTCATGCGGCGCGGGCACCCTCGTCGACGGCCGAATCCAGCGCGGTCGCGGACGTCCGCAGTGCCACGTCCAGCACCCGCGCGCGTCGTCGCGGGTTCATCAGGTTGCCACCCATGGCCGCGAGGTCGGCGGGCCCGGGCGTGAGCACCGTGACCCGCACACCCGCCGCCCGCACGGCCCGCACCTCGGCGTCCAGCCAGCGCGTGAGCAGGCACCGCACCCCCCGCTCGACGCCCGCGACCGGGTCGAGCGGGCGGTCGTACTCGTGGCTGGCCAGCGGCGCGAGCACGTACACCTCGTCCAGCTGCGGCGCACCCGGCCGCGCGAGCAGCCCCAGCGACGTGGAGGACGCCACCCCGCCGTCGACGTAGCGGTGCCCGTCGATCACCTGCGGGGTGAACCAGCCGGGGATGGAGCAGGAGGCCAGCACGGCCTCGCCGACCGTCGACGGCGGACCGCCCGGGCGACCGAACACGATGCGGCGGCCGGAGTCGTAGTCGACGGCGACCACCCACAGCGGCGCGCCGGGGACCCAGCCGTCGCCGGTGACGCCCAGCCGCGTCTGCAGCGCCGTCACCACCTGGATCAGCGATCCGAGCTTGCCGCGGCCCGTGGGCAGCAACGCCGACGCGGCGATCACCGGGTTGACCGTGCGCGGGTGGGTGACCGCCCGCGCGACGAGCCGCGGTGACCCGATCCACGGCAGCGGGAGCGGCGGACGGCCGTCGCCGGTCTCCTGCTCGATGGAGCGCATGTCGGGGAGCTGGGAGGTCGCCCCCCGCTGGTGGGCCAGCAGCTCGTCCACACCCATGCCGCAGCGCAACGCCGCCCCGAGGACGGAGCCCGCGCTCGTGCCGAGCACCAGATCCAGCTCGCCGAGCGGGCGCCCGATCCGCTCCTGCACGGCGGGCAGCGCCCCGGTCATCCACGCCGAGCCGAGGATCCCGCCCGCCCCCAGCACCAACCCCGTGCGCGTCATCCCGACCCCCTCAGCCCGGCCTCAACTCGTCGAGGCTCGCACCGATCGCGTCGGCGAGCACGTCGACGTCCCCCATCGCGTCGCGATCGGCGTTGAGTCCATAGAAGATGCCGCCGTCGTAGCTGGTGATACCGATCGACACCGCCTGCCCCTTCGCCAGCGGCACGACCGGGTACATGTCGCGCATCCGCGCGCCCATCGCGTACAGCGGGAACTGCGGGCCGGGGACGTTGGTGACGACCACGTTGAACACGCGCGACGACATCGAGCTGGTGAGGCGGGCGCTCATGCTGTGCAGCGTGGGCGTGGCCAGGCCGACCAGCCCGATCAGCGCGCTGGCCCCGATGGCCTGCCCGCTGCTCTTGTGGCCCGACATGGCTGCGGTGACGGACTTGAGCCGGGCGACGGGGTCCGGCTCGCCGACGGGGAGGTCCACGAAGTACGCCGATATCTGGTTGCCCAGCCGGCCGCCCGTGCTGCGGGCGCGGACGCTCACCGGCACCATCGCCCGCACCGTGGTGGTGGCGCGCACCGGCTCGCCGCGGGTGGTCATCCACCGCCGCAACGCCCCGGTGACGACGGCCAGCACGACGTCGTTGACCGTGCCGCCATGCGCCTTGCGGATCGCCTTGTACTCGGCGAGCGCGCCCGCGGACGTGCCGTAGCGGCGCTGCTTGCCGATCGGCGCGTTGAGCGGGTTGGCCGGGGCGGGCCGCGACGCCGACCGCGCGGCCGCGAGCATCGCCCCGCCGGTGCGCACGACCGACCGGACGTCGAGCAGCGCCCGCTGCGCGGTCCCGAACATCAGCTGGGGCCGCAGCAGCTGCTCCTGCACGGCGCCTGCGACGAGCTCGAGCCCGGACGGCTCGGGCGCGGGGTGCCAGTCGTCGGGCGGGGACTCGCGCGGGGTCGGGGTGACGTCCAGCAGCACCGAGCCGACGTCGATCGACGCCAGCCCGTCGACCATCGCGTGGTGGATCTTGGTGACGATCGCGAACCGGTCGTCGGTGAGCCCCTCGACCAGGTAGATCTCCCACAGCGGTCGGGCCCGGTCGAGCCGGCGCGACATGAGGCGGCCGACGAGCTCGCGCAGCTGCTCGTCCGAGCCGGGAGCGGGCAGGGCGGAGCGGCGGACGTGGTAGTCGAGCTCGAAGCCGGGGTCGTCGACCCACACCGGCAGCCCGAGGTGCACCGGCACCTCGCGGATCTTCTGCCGGTAGCGCGGCACGCTCGCCAACCGCTCGCCGATCTGCGCGACGAAGCGGTCGGCGTCGAAGCCGGGGGTGTCGTCGAAGGTCATGAGGCCGCCGACGTGCATCGGCGTGGTGGACTCCTCCACGAAGAGGAACGACGCGTCCAGCGGCGACAGCCGGTCCGCCATGACGACCTCCCGCTGCGCCGATCTTCTGTTCGGATCTTCCCCGCCGACCGTAGCGCGACGGGTGACCACTCAACCAGCGGCCGCGACGAGCCGCGCGACGGCCTCGGGCTGCCCCGCCGGGTGGGTGTGCAGGAACGAGGCGTGGACGCCGCGGTGGACGAAGCCCTCCGGCTCGGCGCCGCGCCAGGCCCACGCGGGCGCCCCGGCCCGGGGGGTGACGGCGCAGCGGTGGAACTCGTGCCCGGTCACCCGGGCGCCCACCGGGTGCAGCGGCGACGGGCTGAGCGCCACGGCGTCGCGGTAGCCCAGCGTGAGCCGCGCCGTCATCGCGGCGTGGGCGGGCAGGACGTCGCACATCGGGGCACCGTCGAGGGTCGCGCAGAGGTAGAGCAGGCCGCCGCACTCGGCGTGGACCGGTGCGCCCGAGGCGGCGAGCGCCCGCACGGCGTTGCGGAGCTCGACGTTGGCCGCGAGCGCGCCGACGTGCTCCTCGGGGAAGCCGCCGGGCAGCACGAGCGCGGCCGTGCCGTCCGGGAGGCGGGTGTCGCGCAGCGGGTCGACGACCACGACCTCCGCCCCCGCCGCAGCCAGCAGCTCGACGTGCTCGGCGTAGCCGAAGGTGAAGGCGGCCCCGCCGAACACCGCGACCCGGACCGGCGGGCTGCCCGGCCCCCGCGCAGCAGGCCCGCGCCCGCCCGGCGGCTCAGCGCCTACCCCGGTCGCGGGCCGAGCGCGTCCGCGGCCGTTCCCACCGTGGCCGACGTCGGGCGACCACGCGGGGCCCGGCGGCAGCGGGCGGGCCAGCGCCACGATCGCGTCGAGGTCGACGTGCGCCGCCACGAGCTCGGCCATGGCGTCCACCGCCGCGGTCGCCGCCGATCCGTGCTCGGCCGCGGTGACCAGCCCCAGGTGTCGCGAGGGCACGGCGAGCGCCTCGCGACGGGGCAGCGCGCCGAGCACCGGCAGCCCGACCTCGGCCGCGGCCGCGCGCAGCAGCTCCTCGTGGCGGGGCGACCCGACGCGGTTGAGCACCACGCCCGCCAGGTCCACCGCCGGGTCGAACGACCGGAACCCGTGCAGCAGCGCCGCGAGGCTGCGGGACTGGCCGCGGGTGTCGACGACCAGCACGACCGGCGCCCGGAGGAGCCCGGCGACCTCCGCGGTCGACCCGCGGCCGTCGGCCAGCCGCCCGTCGAAGAGGCCCATCACCCCCTCGACGACGGCGACCTCCGACCCGGCCGCGCCGTGCCGGGCCAGCGGGGCGATGCGGTCGGCGCCGACGAGCACCGGGTCGAGGTTGCGGCCGGGCCGTCCCGCGGCGAGCGTGTGGTAGCCGGGGTCGATGTAGTCCGGGCCGACCTTGAACGGCGCCACGGCGGTGCCCCGGCGGCGGAGCGCGGCCATGAGGCCGGTCGCCACCGTCGTCTTGCCCGACCCGGAGGTGGGCGCCGCGACGACGAGGGCGCGCGCGGTCACGCGGCGCCCCCACCGTGCCGCGGCTGGATCCGGCCGGGCTCCGCGCCGCGCCTGCGATCGGGGCGAGCGGTCACTCGTGGCCCAGCACCGGGTGCGGGACGTACGGCGCTTCGAGCGCGGCCACCGCGTCCTCGTCGAGCTCGACGTCGAGCGCCGAGATCGCGTCCTCGACGTGGCCCGGCTTAGTCGCCCCGATGATCGGCGCCGTCACCGCCTCGCGCTGCAGCACCCAGGCCAGTGCCACCTGCGCGGGCCGCAGCCCGCGGGCCTTGGCGACGTCCGCGACCGCCTGCACGACCGCGTCGTCGGCGTCGGTGTACATCGCGTCGGCGATCGTGTCGGTGTCCGCCCGGGTGGTGCCGCCCGCCTGCGGGCCGCGCGCCAGCCGTCCGCGGGCGAGCGGGCTCCACGGGATCACGCCGACGCCCTGGTCGAGGCAGAGCGGGTGCATCTCCCGCTCCTCCTCGCGGTAGATCAGGTTGTAGTGGTCCTGCATGCACGCGAAGCGCGTCCAGCCGCCGAGGTCGGCCGCGTGCTGGGCCTTGGCGAACTGCCACGCGTACATGCTGGACGCCCCGATGTAGCGCGCCTTGCCCGCCCGCACGACGTCGTGCAGGGCCTCCATCGTCTCCTCGATCGGGGTGTGCGGGTCCCAGCGGTGGATCTGGTAGGTCGACGTGGTCGGTGCCGAGCCGCCGCAGGGAAGCGTCGATCGAGGCCAGGATGTGCTTGCGGGAGAGGCCCCGGTCGTTCGGGCCGTCCGACATGGGGTTGAACACCTTGGTCGCGAGCACGTAGTCGTCCCGCGCCGGGAAGAACTCGCCCAGCAGCGTGCCCGTGATCTCCTCGGACGCGCCGAGCGAGTACATGTCGGCCGTGTCGAAGAAGATCACCCCGGCGTCGACGGCGGCGCGGACGAGCGGCCTGCTCGCGTCGATGTCGAGCACCCACTCCCGCCACGAGGGCGAGCCGTAGCTCATCATGCCGAGGCAGATGCGCGAGACGGAAAGGCCGGTCGCGCCCAGTCGCGTGTACTCCATCACCACTCGATTCCCCGCTGGCCCTTCTGGCCCGCGTCCATCGGATGCTTGATCTTGGTGGTCTGCAGGACGAGGTCGGCGGCGGCCACCAGCTCGGGCGGCGCGTCCCGCCCCGTCACTATCACGTGCTGGCGGCCTTCGCGCCGCGCGAACACGTCGACGACCTCGCCGACGTCCACCCAGCCCCACTTCAGCGGGTAGGTGAACTCGTCCAGCACGTACATCTGGTGGGCCTGCGCCTCGATCCGGCGGCGGATCTCGGCCCAGCCCTCCGCGGCCTGGGCGGCGTGGTCGGCCTCCGAGCCCGCCTTGCGCGCCCAGGACCAGCCTTCGCCCATCTTGTGCCACTCGACCGGGCCGCCCTCGCCGGTCTCGGCGTGCACCCTGCCGAGCGCCCGGAACGCCGCCTCCTCGCCGACCTTCCACTTCGCCGACTTCACGAACTGGAACACCCCGATCGACCAGCCCTGGTTCCAGCCGCGCAGCGCCAGCCCGAACGCCGCCGTCGACTTGCCCTTCATCTCGCCGGTGTGGACGACGAGCAACGGGCGGTTGCGGCGCTGGCGGGTGGTGAGCCCGTCGTCGGGCACGCTCGTGACCTGTCCCTGGGGCATGTTCCCTCCTCGCCGTGCCTCACGCCGCCCGCGCGGCGCGGACGACGTCGGTGACGCGGTCGACCGACAGCTCGCCGATCCCCACCAGCTCCCCGGCCGCGGCCCGGGCGATCCGGGCCGCCAGCCCGAGCCGGACGGGTCCGCTCTCGCAGTCGACCACGACGGTGGCCACGCCGTCGGCGGCCAGCAGTGCGGCGGCCCGGCAGGCGTCGCGCACGGGCTCGCCGTGCACGCCGACGGTCGCCCGGCCGTCGGTGAGGACGACCAGCAGGGCACGCCGCCGGGGGTCGCGCAGCCGTTCGACGGCCAGCACCTTGCGGGCGCGCAGCAGGCCGCGGGCGAGCGGGGTGCGGCCGCCGGTGCGCAGGTCGGAGAGCCGGACCCGGGCGGCAGGCACGCTGGAGGTCGGTGGGAGCACCAGCTCGGCGTCCGT
>DATAOO010000437.1:0-8437 GCA_036265695.1 Pseudonocardia sp.
CGCCACCGGTGTGGCCGCTCGGGAAGGCGAACCCGCCTTCGATGGTGCGCCCGAGCGCGGGTTTGAGCAGGGTGGTGCAAACGCCGGTGAGGCCCGGCCCGACGACCGCGAGCACGGCAAGCCTGCGCCGACCCAACAGCAGGCACACCGCGCTCAGCGCGAAGGCGAGAACCACCACTGACGGGGGTGAGCCGAGGGACACGGCGCGCCGCACGATCCACCGGTGCGCGGCACCCAGCGGATCGACGACCGCGTCCACCCGGGTATCAACCGCGCCCGCAGTCGAAGTGCCCGCGTAGCGCAGTGCGAGCACGGTGAACACGACCACGGCAACCACGACGAGCACGGCCACGGGACGGCGCAACGGGCCGGGTACGAGCAGCGGCAGGGGTGCGTTGGCGGCGGTCATCCTGACCTAGGATACTGGTCGCGAGCGCTATGAGCGGTCGAAGTCCCGTGCCGCGAGCGCCCGCACGATCCCGGCCCGGCCTTCGGAGACCAGCCTGCGCAAGGCGGGCGGGTGGCCCTCCTCGGCGAACCAGCCGTCGGCGACGTCGACCGTGGGCTTCTCCACCGCCCAGGACGGGAACAGCCCCACGACCACCGACTGGGCCCGCTCGCTCGTGCGCCGCGCCCACACCTCGGCGACCTCGGCGAAGTAGCGCTCCACATACGGCAGCAGGAGCGGCCGCTGCGCGGGGTGCGAGAACCCGCCGATGATCGCCTCCTGCACGGCGTTGGGCAGGTCGTCGTCGTGGACGGCGCGCTGCCACGCCCGCTCCTTGGCGGCGGCGGTCGGGATCAGGGCGCGGGCCCGCTCGGCCTGGCGCTGGCCGGTGGAGGTGGGGTCGCGCTGCGCCTCGGCGTCGATCTCGGCCTCGGTGGCGGCCCCGTTCGCGACGAGCGCCTGCAGGATCCGCCACCGGAGGTCGGTGTCGACCACGAGCCCCGGCGGCACGGCGACGTCCAGCAGCCAACCCTGGAAGCTCGTGAGCACCGGCTGCGGCAGCGGGCACCCGGCCAGCGCGTTGACGACGGCCAGCTGGGCGTCCGAGCCGGGCAGCGCGGTGTCGAGCCGGAAGCGCAGCGCGTCGACAAGCATCGGCCAGCCCCGCTCCGCGGCCCACTCCGGGTCGGCGTAGGAGGCCACGGCCGTCTGGGCCTGCAGCAACAGCCGCTGCACCACGCCGACCTCCGACTCGGCGGCCAGGCCCCCCGCGACGAGCGCGGTGAAGTCGCGGGCCTTCAGCTCGGCCTCGCGCGTCATCTCCCACGCCGCCGACCAGCACAGGGTGCGCGGCAGCGGCTCGGCGATGTCGCCGATGCGGTCGACCAGCGTGACGAGCGAGCCCGGGTCGAGCCGCAGCGCGCAGTAGGTAAGGTCGTCGTCGTTGGCCAGCACGAGCTTGCCGCGCGACACCCCCAGCAGTTCGGGCACCGGGGTGCGCTCGCCCGTGACGTCGACCTCGACCCGGGTGGTGCGCTGCAGCCTGCCCTCGACGTCGTCGTAGATGCCGACGGCGATCCGGTGGGTGCGGAGCTCGCCTGCGCCCGGCCGGGCCCCACCCTGCACGACCTCGAAGCGGGTGAACAGGCCGTCGCCGTCGACGTCGAAGGAGGGCCGCAGCATGTTGAGGCCGGTGGTGCGCAGCCACTGCTCGCCCCAGTCGGACAGGTCGCGGCCCGACGCCTGCTCCAGCGCGCCGAGGAGGTCGGCGAACGTGGCGTTGCCCCACGCGTGCGCGGTGAAGTAGCTGCGCAGCCCGGCCAGGAACGGCTCCAGCCCGACGTAGGCGACGAGCTGCTTGAGCACCGACGCGCCCTTGGCGTAGGTGATGCCGTCGAAGTTGACCTCGACGGCCTGCAGGTCGGGGATGTCGGCGGCCACCGGGTGGGTGGAGGGCAGCTGGTCCTGCCGGTAGGCCCAGCTCTTCTCGACGTTGGCGAACGTCGTCCACGCCTCGGTGTACTCCGTGGCGTCGGCCTGGCAGAGCACCGAGGCGAACGTGGCGAACGACTCGTTGAGCCACAGGTCGTCCCACCAGCGCATGGTGACGAGATCGCCGAACCACATGTGCGCCATCTCGTGCAGCACGGTCTCGGCGCGCCGCTCGTACACGGGCCGCGTGACGCGGGAGCGGAAGACGTAGTCCTCGAGGAAGGTGACGGCGGCGGCGTTCTCCATCGCGCCTGCGTTGAACTCGGGCACGAAGAGCTGGTCGTACTTGCCGAACGGATAGCGCACGCCGAAGCTCTTGTGGAAGAAGCCGAAGCCCTGCTTGGTCTCGCGGAACAGCCGGTCGGCGTCCATGTGCTGGGCCAGCGATGCACGGCAGTACAGGCCGAGCGGGATCTCGCCGCCGTCGTCGGCGTAGGTGTCGTGCCACGACGCGTACGGGCCCGCGATCAGCGCGACCAGGTACGTGGAGAGGAGCTCGGTGGTGGCGAAGCGGTGCACGCCGTTCTCGACGGAGTCGGCGACCGCGTTGGAGATCACCTTCCAGTCCTCGGGCGCGGTGACGGTGAGCGTGTAGCGCGCCTTGAGGTCGGGCTGGTCGAAGCAGGCGAACAGGCGCTTGCAGTCGGCCGTCTCGAACTGCGAGTAGAGGTAGACGTGCCCGTCGACGGGGTCGACGAACCGGTGCAGGCCCTCGCCGGTGTTCATGTAGCGGCCGAGCGCGCTGACCCGCAGCTCGTTGTCGGCGGCGAGGTCGGGCAGGGCGAGCCCGTCTTCCTCGCGGTAGCCGGTGACGTCCAGCTCCGTGCCGTTCAGCGTGGCGGAGTGCACCTGGGCGCCCACGAACTCGATCCAGCTCGACGCGCCCGGCTCGCGGCACGAGAAGCGCACGGTCACGTCGGAGGAGAACGTCGCTTCACCCGGCTTGCCGCCGCCGTCGGTCAGGTCGAGCGCGACGGTGTAGTCGGCTACCTGGAGCAGCGCGGCCCGCGCCTGCGCGTCGGCACGGGTGAGGTTGGGCGGGGCCATGTGGAGGAATACCCTTCGTCGATGAGTGCGCCCGATCCAACCACGAGGCCCCCACCGCGTGCCTCCGGAATGCGGGCCAGCGCGCCGGAGTTGTGCTGAGCATGGCTAAGTCTCGTGTTGACTTCTGGTTCGACCCGCTGTGCCCATGGGCGTGGATCACGTCACGTTGGATCCTCGAGGTGCGCGAGGTCCGCGACGTGGACGTCCACTGGAACGTGATGAGCCTCGTGATGCTCAACGAGGACCGCGACGTCAGCCCCGAGTACCGGGAGCGCCTCGACGCGGGCCGCGGGCCCGGCCGGGTGGCTTTCGCGGCCGCACAGGAGGTCGGTGAGCAGATCCTGGAGCCCATCTACACCGCGCTGGGCACGCGCATCCACAACCAGGGCAACCGCGACTTCGACGTGGTGATCAAGGAGGCGCTCGAGGAGCTCGGGCTGCCCGCGTCGCTCGCCGAGGCGGCCCACTCCGACGCCAACGACGCGGCCATCCGGGAGAGCCACAACCGCGGCATGGAGCCGGTCGGCGAGGACGTCGGCACGCCCACCATCCACGTCGACGGCGTCGCGTTCTTCGGCCCGGTGCTCTCGCGCATCCCGCGCGGCGAGGAAGCGGGCACGGTCTTCGACGGCGCCCGCCTGCTCGCGAACTACCCGCACTTCTTCGAGCTCAAGCGCACCCGCCACGAGCGCCCCGAGTTCGACTGAGGGGAGCTTGCGGAGCGAGCTTCGGCGCTGAGCGTCAGCTGCGCGCGATGACCGTGTCGCGCAGCACGCCGGTCTCCATCTCCATCTCGCGCACGCGGTGCTTAACCAGGTCGCCGATGCTGACCAGGCCGACCACCTGCCCGTTGTCCACCACGGGCAGGTGGCGGTGGCGGCCCGCCGTCATGGTGGCCATGGCCTCGGCGACCGGCATCGCGGACGTGCAGGTGCGCACCTGCCGGGTCATCACCTCGGTGACCTCCAGCCCGAGTGTGGCCGCGCCGTGGCGGCCGAGCGCCAGCACGATGTCGCGCTCGGAGACGATGCCCGCGATCGTGTCGTGCGCGTCGAGCACCAGGAGCGCTCCCACCCGTGCGCGGCCGAGTTCGCTGACGACATCGGCGACCGTTTTCCAGAGGCGGATGGAGTGGACGGTACGGCCCTTGGTGTCCAGGATGTCCGCGATCCTCACGGTTCGGCTCCTTTGCGCGGGACGGCTCAGCTGCTGATGTCGCTGCTGGTGTCGATGGTGCTCGCTACGGCCGTCCGGCGCCAGGCCATCGTGATCAGCAGTACCGCGCCGAGCGCGAAGACGGCGTTGCCGACCAGGTCGACGGCGTTCGACACCGGCACGACGGGGGTCTCCGGGAACGCGTGCCACGCGTAGGTCACGAGCGCGGCGGCGGCCGCGGCGAGGGTGTGCCGCGGTGTCCAGGCCGCCCGGACGCTCCACCGGGCGGCGAGCCCGGCGAGCACGACCCACAGCGCCGCGAGCACCGCGACGCCCGCGTAGGACATCGGGGCGAGCTCGCCCAGCACGCCCGCCACCAGCCCGATCGACCCGATGGCCCACGGCGCGGGCACGGGGCCGGGCAGCTCCGCGCGGCGGGGGAGCCGCAGCCCGACGACGGCGGCCAGCGCCGCGAGCACCACGGTTGCGACGAACTGCGCGGGTGTGGCGCGGAAGGGGTCGTTCGCCATCTGGAACGCCGCGTTGCCCGCGATGCCGACGACCAGCAGCGCCGCCGCGACGACCAGCCCCGGCCGTCCGAGCCAGGGCGTGGTCCGCTCCCGCGCGCACAGCTCGGCCATGACGATCGGCACGGTCGTGCTCCCCACCGCGTGCAGGGTCAGCACGAACAGCGTCCACGGCACCGCGATGCCCAGCCAGGGCACGTAGCCGACGCTGAGCAGGTCGGCCCCGACGTAGTGCGGGTTGAACAGCGACTGCGTGGCGATGCCCTCCTCCAGCAGCCCGTAGCCGACGCCCAACACGAGCATCGTCGGCACGCCCCGGCCCGCGCGCCGGGTGACCTCGCGGATCAGCAGCGCGCCCCCGCCGTACAGCGGGGCGAGCAGCACGAGCGCGGGCAGGAGGGTGACCGGCAGGTTGCCCAGCAGGAACTCGGCGACGAGCGGAGCGAGGAAGAAGAGCCCCACGGCCGGGGCGATACGACGCAGGAGAACCATGCCGCCGAGCGTCCCTCCGGGTGACGGCGGTGACGTAGGGCGAACCGCCGGACTCGACCGTGACGGATGTCCTGGTGGGCCTGTTCACGTTTCAGGCTGCTCTCAGAGGTCCTGGCTACCCTGTGACTCTGATGTCAGCACCGACGTCAGCCATATGAGGGAGACGCATTGACCACGCCCGGGGGCGCGGCCCTCCGCGTCGGCAACCGTTACCGCCTCGAGGAGCAGATCGGGGCCGGGGCGATGGGTGTCGTCTGGCGGGCCACCGACGAGCTGCTGAACCGCCCGGTGGCGGTGAAGGAGCTGCTGGCCGTCACCCCCAGCGCAGACCCGGCGGAGACCGAGGAGTCCCGCCAGCGGATCCTGCGCGAGGGCCGCATCGGGGCCCGGCTGCAGCACGCGCACGTCATCAGCATGTTCGACGTCGTGGTGCACGACGACCGGCCGTGGCTCGTGATGGAGTACCTGCCGTCGGACTCGCTGGCCACCGTGGTCCGGCAGAAGGGGCCGCTCCTGCCGGTGCGCGTGGCCGCGATCGGCCGCGACGTCGCCGACGGGCTGGCCGCCGCGCACGCCGCGGGGGTGGTGCACCGCGACGTCAAGCCGGGCAACGTCCTCATCGGCAACGACGGCCGGGTCAAGCTCACCGACTTCGGGGTGTCCCGCGCGGTCGACGACGTCCAGCTCACCCGCACCGGCCTCATCGCGGGCACCCCCGCGTTCCTGGCCCCCGAGATCGCGCAGGGCCGCACGCCCACGGCCGCGTCCGACGTGTTCGCGCTGGGCGCCACGCTGTACGCCGCGGTGGAGGGCGCGCCGCCGTTCGGTCTGGACGACAACGCCTACGCGCTGCTGCACAAGGTCGCCACCGAGACCCCGCACGCGCCGGAGCACGCGGGCCCGCTGACCCCGGTGCTGTTGCGGCTGCTCGCGGTCGACCCGGCCGCGCGGCCCTCGGCGTCCCAGGCGCGTGACCTGCTCGCGGCCGTGGCGGCGGGCGAGACGGTGCCCGCGGCGCCCTCGCCCACCGGCACCGCGGTGCTGGGCGCGGTGCGCCCGTCCGGCCCGTCCACGCGCCCCGACCTGGTGCCCTCCGCCGCGGCCGGCACCGCCACGCCCGCGCCGCCGCGGCGGCGCCGCGCGCCCATGCTGGTCGGGGCGGTCGCGGCGGTGCTCGTCATCGGCGGCGGGGCCACGGCCATCGCGCTCAGCGGCGCCGGGCAGGCTCCGGCCGCCGCGCCGCCCGCCACCACGGCGGCGCCGGTCGCGGCCGCGCCGACCTCGGTCGCGCCGACGAGCGCGGCGGCGCCCACCGCCGCGCCGACCACGGCCCCCGCCACGAGCCCCGCCGTCGCGGGCAACGCGATCGCGTTCGTCCAGCGCTACTACTCGCTGCTGCCCGGCGACCCCGACGCGGCGTTCGAGCTGCTCGGGCCGGCCGCGCAGAGCCAGTCCGGCGGCCGGGCCGCGTTCACGGGCTTCTACGCCACCGTCGCGCAGGTCGCCGTGGAAGACGCCCGCCAGACCGGCGACAACACCGTCAGCGCCACCGTGCGGTTCGTGCTCAAGGACGGGCGCATCACCCGCGAGCCCTACCGCTTCGTGATCTCCACCGCCCCCGACGGCAGCCAGCTCATGGACCAGTTCAACCGGGCCTAAGCCGTCTGCTCCACGGGGTCGGAGAGGTGCCCCTGCACCCAGGCGACCACCTCGCGCACGAACAGCGCGCGGTTGTCCACGCCGTGCACCTCGTGGCCCTCGTCGTCGAACAGCAGGAAGCCCGGGCTCGCGCCGCGCTCGCGCAGCGCCGCCACGATTTGCTCCGCCTCCACGATCGGCACGTTCGTGTCGTACGCCCCGTGCACGACGAGCAGCGGCGCGGCGATCCGGTCGGCCTGGTGGATCGGGGACAGCGCGCGCAGCAGTTCGGCGTCGGTCGTGGGGTCGCCGTACTTCGTGGTGGCCGCCGTCGCGATCCACGGCTCGGTCTCGGCGTAGAACGTGGCGAAGTCGGAGATCCCGCACACGTCGACGCCGACGGCGAACAGCTCCGGGAAGCGGGCCAGCGCGGCCAGCGTGAGGTAGCCGCCGTACGAGCGGCCCGCCACGCCCATCCGGGCGGGGTCGGCCAGCTCGGCCTGGACGAGGAACGTCACCGCGGCGCGCACGTCGGTGATCGCGACGAACCGGCGGCCGAGGTCGTCGGCGGCGGCGAAGCTGCGCCCGTAGCCGCCCGAGCCGCGCACGTTGGGCGCGAACACCGCCACCCCGGCCGCGCACAGCGCCTGGAACAGCGGCTGGTGGACGGGCCGCTCCTGGGCCTCCGGACCGCCGTGCAGCCACAGCAGCGTGGGCAGCGGGCCGAGCGCGCCCCGCGGCCGGAACAGCCACCCGGAGAGCACGAGCCCGTCCTCGGCTCGGAACGTGTGCAGCGTAGGCGCCACGAGCTCGGCCTCCGGCGGCTCGGCGGCCAGCAGCGGCGTGGGCTCCGCGGGGTGGTCGAGCACGAGGTGCGACAGCCGCGGCGGCACGGTGGGGCCCTCGCTGCCGACCAGCACCCCGTCGCCGGTGCGGGTGAACGCCAGCCCGGTGACGACCTCGCCGGGCGCCGCGGGCACCGCCTCGACGTGCCCGGAGCGCAGGTCCAGCAGCTCGGTCTCGCTGCGGCCGTCGACGTTCCACACGAGCGCGGCCCGCGCGCCCGCCGGGTCCAGCGTGACCATGTCGAGGTCGCGGTCGTCCCGCTCGGCGATGGGGAAGACCGTCGACACCCCCGAGGTGCCGCGCAGCGTGACGGCGAGCAGCGCGGGCCGCTCCCGCCCGGCGTCGGTGTGCACGAAGAGCTGGCGGCCGGTCACGCCGAACCGGGCGTCGGCCACCAGCGCCTCGCCACCGGGGATCAGCTCGGTGCGCCGCCCGGTGCGCAGGTCGACCAGCTCCAGGTGCCGGGCTCCGCGGCGACCCAGCCGGACCACGGCGCGCCGACCGTCGCCGGACACCGCGCACACCCGGGCGGCCGGGCCCGCGGCGAGCACCGTGGACGTGCCGTCGCGGACGTCGACGAGGCACGCCTGGCCGTCGCCGCTGCCTTCGGGGAAGACGGTGAGCCCGACGACGCGCCCGGTCGGCGCCCAGGTGCCGAGGGTGGCCGCGGCGGCGTGCGGCGCGAGGTCGCGGACCTCGCCGGTGCCGGGGTCGATGAGGTGCACCTGCGTGCGTTCGCCGCCGTACGGGGCGACCTGCAGGGCGATCCACACGCCGTCGGGGGACCAGGCGA
>DATAOO010000438.1:0-3230 GCA_036265695.1 Pseudonocardia sp.
GATCAGCCCGCACTTCGTCTACAACGCGCTCACCACGATCGCGTCGTTCATCCGCACCGACCCGGTGCGCGCCCGCGAGCTGCTCATCGAGTTCGCCGACTTCACCCGCTACTCGTTCCGCACCGCGGGCGAGTACACGACCTTGCAGGACGAGCTCACCAACATCGAACGCTACGTCCGCCTGGAGAAGGCCCGCTTCGGCAACCGGCTCAACATCAAGCTGCAGATCGCGCCCGAGGTGCTGTCGGTGGTGCTGCCGTTCCTCGCGCTCCAGCCGCTCGTGGAGAACGCCGTGCGGCACGGCCTGGGCAGCAAGCCCAACGGCGGCACGATCACGATCACCGCGGAGAACGCGGGCAACGAGTGCGTGATCATCGTGGAGGACGACGGCGTCGGCATGGACCCCTCGCGCCTGCACGAGGACCTGACCGACGCGCACCAGTCCGGCGCGCACGTCGGGCTGGGCAACGTCGACGATCGGATGCGCTCCACGTTCGGCGACGACTTCGGCCTCGTCGTCGACACCAACATCGGCCAGGGCATGAAGATCACCTTGCGCGTGCCGAAGTTCCGGGCGGGCATCCGCGTCTAGGGTGGGACCAGTGGATGCCCTCCGACTCCCCAACCGGCTCGCGTCGAAGCTCCCCGGCAAGCTCGGTGAGCGGGCCGACCGGCCGGTCGTCTCGCTCGTACGCCTGCACGGGGTGATCGCCGCGATCTCCGGGCCCGTGCCCCGCTCGGTGATCAACGCCGCGGCCGTGGAGAAGACCCTGGAGCGGGCGTTCGCGCCGGACGGGCTCGCGGCGGTCGCGCTGCTCGTCAACTCGCCGGGCGGGTCGCCCACGCAGTCCGCGCTCGTCGCCGACCGCATCCGCGGGCTCGCTGCTGAGGCCGACGTGCCGGTGCTGGCGTTCTGCGAAGACGTCGCGGCGTCCGGCGGATACTGGCTCGCCTGTGCGGCCGACGAGATCTACGCGCACCCCACCTCGCTGGTCGGGTCCATCGGGGTGATCAGCCAGGGCTTCGGGCTCGACGGCCTCATCGAGCGGTTCGGGGTGCAGCGGCGGCTCTACACCGCGGGCACGTCGAAGTCGCGGCTCGACCCGTTCCTCCCGGAGAAGCCCGAGGACGTGCAGTGGCTGCGCGGCCTGCAGGACGAGCTGCACGAGATGTTCCGCCGGTGGGTCACCGACCGCCGTGGCGACAAGCTGAAGGGCGGCGACGAGCTCTTCACCGGCGAGGTGTGGACGGGCGCGCGGGCGCTGGAGTACGGCCTGATCGACGGCCTCGGCACTCCCCGCGGCGTGCTCGCCGAGCGCTTCCCGGACGCCGAGCTGGTGCCCGTCGAAGGCCGGAAACCGTTGCTCGCTCGGCTGGGCATCGGCGCGCCTGCGGCGGCGGGGGCGGATCTTGTGCTGGGGATGGCCCAGGCGGCCGACATCCGCGCGACGTGGGCGCGGTACGGTTTGTAGCTGGGCGTGATCGGATGAACCCGAAAGGTGCGTGCCACTGGCACTCACACGGTTTCGGCGTCACCATGGTCGCCGGTGTCGGACGTGATCGCCCCGCGGTCGCCCCGACGCCGCGTACCGTACACGCAGGATGAGGAGATCGTGGACAGCAACGACAGCTCCGGCGGCCTGGTTGTCCTCGCCGTAGACGACGAGGAACCCGCGCTCGAAGAACTGGCCTACCTGTTGAAGGAAGACCCCCGGGTGGGTGTCGTCCTGAAGGCGTCGGACGCCACCGACGCCCTGCGCATCCTCAACAGCCGTCAAGGCGTGCGTGAGGCGGCCACGGCGGGACAAGCGGTCGGCGGGCGCGCACTCAACCCCATGACGGGCATGCGGGTTGCCGAGCGTAGCGACATCGAGGTCGTGTTCCTCGACATCCGGATGCCGGGGCTCGACGGTCTGGAGCTCGCCCGGGTGTTCTCCTCGATGGCCGTGCCGCCGTCGGTCGTGTTCGTCACCGCGCACGACGACCGGGCGGTCGACGCCTACGAGGTCGGCGCCGTCGACTACCTCCTCAAGCCCCTGCGCTCCGAGCGGCTCGCCGCGTCGCTCGACCGGATCATCGCCAGTCGCGCCGCGGCCACCGCCGAGCCGATGCGCGACGACGCCAACGAGGACGAGGTGATCCCCGTCGAGCTGGCGGGCACCACGAAGCTCGTGCCGCGGTCGGCCGTGCGCTACGTCGAGGCGCAGGGCGACTACGCCCGCCTGCACACCCACGAGGGCAGCCACCTCGTGCGCATCCCGCTGTCGGTGCTGGAAGACCGGTGGCGGGAGGCCGGGTTCGTGCGCATCCACCGCTCGTTCCTCGTGTCGCTGCCGCTCGTCACCGAGCTGCGGCTGTCCGGGTCCGGCTACGTCGTGCGCATCGGCAGCGGGCCGGATTGCGCCGAGCTGCCGGTGAGCCGTCGCCACACCCGTGAGCTGAAGGACCGCCTCGTGCGGGCGACGAAGCAGGCGTGGAGCCAGCGTTGACCACGGCGTCCACCACAGCGCCGACCGCAGTCGAACGGGCGAGCGGGCCGTGAGCACCGACACCGACGGCGCTCCGCCGTCGGTGGCACCCGAGTCGCGCGGCGACCCGGGTGCGGCGGAGACCGTCGAGTCGGGCGCGGCCTGGCTCCAGGCGGAGATCCAGCGGCGGATGGCGGCCGCGCGGGGCGGCGCAGGCGGTCGGCACGCCCGGCACGGCGGCCCCGAGCCCGCGCAGCCCCGCCCCGACTACCGGGCCCGCCACGCCTCCGACCCCCCCGACCCGACGTCCGGCCATGCTGAGGCGGCTCCCGACGGCCAGGGCCACCCGGCGGGCGTCGCCCCGGTCCCGCCCGGCCAGGGCCACCCGGGGGGCGCCACTCCGACCCCGACCGCTTCGGGGCACCCGATGGACGTCGCCCCGAGGCCGTCTGGCCAGGGCCACCCGATGGGTGCCGCCCCGAACCCGCCCGGCGCCACACCGTGGAGCGTGGGTGCCGGGTCCGCCGCTGCGGCGTACGGCGTCGGCGGAGCGCCCGCGGCCGACGACGCGGCGCGGCCCGGGGCCCACACCGAACCGGCCACTCCGGCGTGGGGTACGGGCGGCGCGGGTGCGGAGAGGGCCGCGGGCCCCACGAACGTGGACGCCGACGCGTCGCGGGCGGGCACCGAACCCGCCACCGCGTGGAGTCCTGGCGCGGGTACCGATCCGGCCACCACCGCGTGGAGCCCCGGCGCGGGGAT
>DATAOO010000439.1:0-4672 GCA_036265695.1 Pseudonocardia sp.
GGTCTGGGTCCTACTGGCCGGCGCCCCCCGCGGCGGGTGGGGGCGGGGGGCGGCTCACGTCGGCGTCACCGTGGGCCGTGCGAGGATGCGTCCATGAACGACGTGCCTGCTGTCGGCGTCGACGACCTGCCCCACGGCGCCGTGCTGCTCGACGTCCGCGAAGACGACGAGTGGACGGCGGGCCACGCCCCCGAGGCCCGGCACCTGCCGATGAGCCAGCTCACCGGCAGGCTCGACGAGGTGCCCGCGGCCGATCCGCTGTACGTGATCTGCCGCTCCGGGAGCCGGTCCGCCCGGGTCGTGGCGTTCCTGTCGCAGCAGGGCGTGCCTGCCGTCAACGTCGCGGGCGGCATGCAGAGCTGGGCCGCCGCCGGACGGCCGATGGTCGCCGAGCGCGCGGGCGCCACGCCCGACGTCGTCTAGGAGCCCCGATGCGCGCGGTGGAGCAGTGCCCGCGCTGCGGCCGTGCGGTCGGGGCCAACGCGTTCTGCCCGCACTGCGGGCGCTACCTCGCCCCGCTCTCGTGGGTCGCGACCCCGCCCGCGTCGGTGGCCCTCCCGCAGCCGCCGCGCACCGCCCGCTACCTGGGGCCGCCGCGCTACCGGTTCATCCCGCGCTGGGGGTTCCCGGCGCTGCCGTGGACACCGCCAGGGCCCACGGCGCCACCGCCGCGCGACGCGCTCACCGCCGCCCGCGCCACCCTCGGCAGCCTCGTGCCCGCGCTCTGGGCCACCGCCACCGTGGCGGCCGTCGCGGCGGGCGCCGAGCTGTGGCGCTACGTGCTGCTGCTCGCCAGCCGCTCCGACGCGCTCCCGTCCGGGCTGGTCGCGGCGTCGGACGCGCTGGTGACGTCGGCGGGCACGGTCGCGCCCGTCCTCACCGTCCTCGCGGGCGTGCTCCTCGTCGTCTGGAGCGTGCGCGCCTCGCGGGCGGCGGGCGAGTTCGCCGGGGTGGTGCCCGCCCGGTCGCGGCGCGCGATCGTCGCGGGCTGGCTGGTGCCCGTGCTCAACCTGTCGGTGCCCGGCTCGGTGCTCGCCGAGATCGAGCACGCGGGCCTGGGCAGGCCTGCCGGGCAGCGACCGCAGCCGTCGGCGCTGCTGCGCGCGTGGTGGGCACTGTGGGTGGCCAACCTCGCGGGCGCCGTCGTCGTCGCGCTGTGGTCGCTGCGCACGAGCGTGCAAGCCCAGGCGGACGGGGTGGTGCTGCACGCCGTGCTCGACCTGCTGGCCGCGGTCTGCGCGGGCACCACGGCCGTGCTCGCCGTGCGCCTCACGCGCCTGCTCACCCCGAGCGCAGGCACCCACCGCGAGGTCCTCGTCGCCGTACGGTGAGTAGCCTGCTGTGCACCATGGCGAGAAAATCGGCCCAGAAGACGGCACCCAAGACGCAGACCGGGGAGAACCCCCGCCGCCCCTGCCCCTGCGGCTCCGGCAAGCGCTGGAAGGCCTGCCACGGCGCGGGCGACGACGTGATCGTGACCCGCCCGTTCGCGGGCCTCGCCGCCGAGTGCGACCTGGTCGCGCTGCGCGAGCTCCTGCCCTCCGCGACGGCCCCGCTGCCGCTCGCCCAGCCACTCGACGTGCCGGTGACGGTCGCCTCCGTGCTGCCCGGCGCCTGCGCCGCGCTCGTGCGCCCTGACGGCGAGATCTGGCTCGGGATGCAGGTGCAAACCCGCTCCGGCGACCTCTCGTCCGACCTCGCCCGCGCGCTGGCCTGGGCGAAGACGACCCAGCCCGGGTCGTCGCTGCCGGTGGTGGGGCCGGGCGCCGCGTTCGGCCGCCTGCAGGACGTGCTCGACCCGGACGCTGCGCTCGACGTCACCGTCCACCAGGATTTCGCCTGGTGGCTGGTGCCCGAGGACGGCGACCCCAGCCCGGAGGTCGCCGCCACCCTGGAACGCGCCAACAAGATCGTGATGCCCACCGAGCCGGTCGGCGAGCGCGGCGCCTACTGGGTCGACACCGGCAGCAAGGCGCACGTGCGCTGGGTGCGCCCCGAGCCGGAGGACGCGCTGGTCGCGGCGATGGCCCGGCTGCACGCCCGCGGGGAGCTCACGCTCGGCTCGGACAGCCGTTACGTCGGGTCGTTCCGGGCGCACGGCCTGCTCGTGCCGGTGTGGGACCTCGACCGCGAGCTGCACGCGAAGGAGTGGACCGAGCCCGTCGCGCAGTTCGCGGCGCGGCTGGAGAAGGCCCTCAGCGACCCCGCGCCGCTCACCGACGCCGAGCGCCGCGCGCGCGACGCGCTGGCGGGCAAGCAGGTCACCTTGCGCTGAGCGCAATGTGATCAGGCGCACTTCCTGGGTTACTGAACGGTCACTTACCCTCGGCCTCATGGGACTTCTCGACGACAAGGTCGTGATCGTCACCGGCGCGGGTCGCGGCATCGGCCGGGGCGAGGCGTTGGAGTGCGCCAACCAGGGCGCCGCTGTCGTGGTGGCCGAGTTCGACCAGGCCGTGGGCGAGACCGTCGTGAAGGAGATCGTCGCGGCGGGCGGCCGGGCCATCGCCGTCAACGGTGACGTGGCCGACCCCGACGTCGCCGACGCGCTCGTCTCCACCGCCGTCGGCGAGTTCGGCGGCCTCGACGCACTGGTCAACAACGCGGGCATCCTCCGCGACCGCACGATCGCCAAGATGTCCGAGGACGACTGGGACGCCGTGATCCGCGTCCACCTCCGCGGCCACTTCCTCCCCACCCGCGCGGCCGTGCGGTACTGGCGCGAGGCCGGGCGCCCCGGGCACGTCGTCTCGACGGCGTCCACCTCGGGCCTGCTCGGCAACTTCGGCCAGACCAACTACGGCGCCGCCAAGGCGGGCATCGCCGCGTTCTCCACGATCGTCGCGATGGAGGGCGCCCGCAGCGGCATCACGAGCAACGCCATCGCCCCCAGCGCGCTCACCCGCATGACGCTCGACCTCATGCCGCAGGAGCTCAAGGACGAGCGTGAACGCCGCATCGACGCGGGCGAGTTCGACTTCTTCGCGCCGGAGAACGTCGCGCCGCTCGTCGCGTTCCTCTGCTCCGACGCCGCCGCCCACATCAGCGGCAAGGTGTTCGGCGTGCAGGGCGACAGCATCGAGATCTTCCAGCCGTGGACGTCGGTCGCGGAGATCAAGGCGGGTGGCAGGCGCTGGGATCCCGAGGACATCCCGGGCCGCATCGACGAGCTGTTCACCGCGGCGGACGTCCAGTCCGGCCCGGAGAACATGATGGCGCGGATGCGGTACCAGATCCTCTGAGGCCAGGCGGCATCGCCGGGTCTGCCGCTAGCCGCGCCCGGCGATGCCGCTGTGCAAGATCGTGGTGAGCAGGTCGACGGCCTCCTCGTCGGACGGGGCGGGCCCGCTGCCGTCGCCGCCCGCGGCGAGCCACTGCCACGCGAACTGGTCGAGCAGCCCCCGGAACGCCGAGATCACCAGGTGCGGCGGGCCCGGCAGGTGCCGCACGCCCGCGAGGTGCCCCACGAAGTGCCGATCGTCGGCCGCGCTGATCTCGCGCAGCCGCGCCCGGAACACCGGGTCGACCATCGCCGCCTCGCGCAGCGCGACGAACACCGGCAGGTGCGCGCGGTAGACCGCCCAGAACGTCGCGACGTGCCAGCGGATCGACGCCCGGTCGGTGAAGTCCTCCGAGTGCTGCGGGTCGAGGGTGGCCGCGTCGCCCGCCGCCAGCATGTCGGCCAGCAGCGCCTCGAGCAGCGCCTCCTTGCTGGGGAAATGGTTGTAGAACGACCCTGCGGCGCGGCCCGCCTCCGTCGTGATGTCGGTGATCTTCGTGTTGAGGTACCCGCGCGTCGCGAACACGCGCTTGGCCGCCGCCTTCAGCGCCGCCTCCGTCTCGGCCGCGCGCTCCTTGCGTGTCGTGGGCACCCGCCACCTCCTTGACGCCAGACGCTAACACCTGATTCACTGAACTTATGTTCACTGAACTTACATTCATCGCAGGGGCGGGCCCGACCGGCCTCACGCTGGCGATCGACCTCGCCCGCCGCGGCCTCCCCGTGCGGATCGTCGAGCGGGCCGATGCGCCGTTCGCGGGCTCCCGCGGCGACGGCCTGCAGCCCCGCACCCTCGAGGTGTTCGACGACCTGGGCGTCCTCGACGCGGTCCTCGCCGCGGGCGAGCTGCCCAAGCCGCTGCGGGCGTACGTCGACGGCGAGCTCGTGCGGGAGGGCGCCACCTTCCCGATCGTCGAGCCGACGCCGGACGTGCCGTACCCGAACCCGGTGATGCTGGGCCAGTCGCGCACCGAGGGCATCCTGCGGTCACGCCTCGCCGAGCTGGGCGTCACGGTGGAGTTCGGCGTGGGCCTGGTCGGCTTCACCCAGGACGACGACGGCGTCACGGCCACGTTGACCACCGGCGAGACCGTGCGCGCGGCCTGGCTGGTCGGCGCCGACGGCGGGCGCAGCACCGTGCGCAAGACGCTGCGCGTGCCGTTCCCCGGGGTCACCGACGAGAGCATCCAGATGCTGCTCGGCGACGTCGCCGCCGACGGCGTCGACCGCGAGCACGTCCATTGGTTCGGCGATGCCCCGGATCCGCGCAGCGGCATCGTGCTCAGCCCGTTGCCGGGCACCGACCAGTTCCAGTTCGGCGCCCCGCTTCCCGGCGAGCCGACGCTCGCAGGGCTGCAGGCCCTCGTCGACCGCTTCACGAGCGGCCTGCGG
>DATAOO010000440.1:0-8880 GCA_036265695.1 Pseudonocardia sp.
GTAGGGGTTGTAGAGGTTCGGGTTGTTCACCATCCCGGCCAGCAGCGCGGCCTGCGGCACGGTGAGCTTGTCGGGCGTCGTGCCGAAGTAGGCGTGCGCCGCCGCGGCCACGCCGTACACGCTGCCGGAGAACTCGACGACGTTGAGGTAGCCCGCGAGGATCTGCTCCTTCGGCACGCTGTGCCCCAGCTGCAGCGCCAGCTCGGCCTCGCGGACCTTGCGGGAGATCGTGTCGGCCCGGTCGGCCCGCTGGGCGGCGGGGTCGGTGCGGTCGATCACGTTGATGAGGTAGTTCTTCACGTACTGCTGGGTGATCGTCGACGCGCCCTGGGTGCTGCCGCCGGAGGAGTTGTTCACCGCCGCCCGCAGCACCGCGCGGGGATCGACGCCCGCCTCGGTGAAGAACCGGCGGTCCTCGATGGCGATGATCGCGGCGTCCATCGTCTTCGCGATGCCGTCGTAGGTGACCGGCAGCCGGTACTGGTCGTAGAGCGTGGCGACCGGGGCCCCGGTGCGGTCGAGCACCGTGGTGGTGAGCGGGACCCGCGCGGTGGTGAGCTGGTTGTCGTCGGTGCCCGCCACGATCGTCCCGACCGCGTCGTTCACCTGGTTCGACAGCACCCCCGCGCCCACGCCGACCGGCGCGAGCATCGCCGCCGCCACGACCCCCGCGGCCACGCAGGCCGCCCCCAGCTTCCCGACCGCGCGCAGGCGGTTTGGTCGTTCGGGCCGACCCAGTGCCATCCGTCCCCCCGGTTCCGGGTCCGACGCTACCCCCGGGAGAGCTGAGCCCTCCTCAGTCGGCGCAGCAGGACCACCGCGGCCACGATGCTCTGACCCCCGACCAGCGCGACGCCCACACCCGGGAGGCCCCACAGCGGCATCAGCACCAGCACCGCCGGGATCGTGATCAGCGTCGAGGCGAGCGTCACCCCGTACTGGCCCATGCGGTGCTGGCGCACCCGGGCCGCGGCGATCTCGGCCAGGTTCACGCACGCCGGGATGGCCGAGAACGCCGAGAGGGCGAGCAGCAGGCTGCCGGTCTGCGCGTAGTGCTCGCCGAACACCATCAGCACCAGCCACGAGCCCGCCGAGAGCACGAGCACCGCGGGGACCACCAGCGTGAGCGACTTGGTGAGCATCTTGCGGTAGGCCGCGTCGATGTCGGACGGGTCGGCCGCCGAGTGCGCCACCAACGACTGCCCCATCCCGGTGGGCACCAGGTAGAGCGCGTACGCCAGCTGCCACGCCACCCCGAAGGTCGCCGCGGAGTCCGCCCCGAGCTGGGCGAACACCAGCAGCGGCAGCCCGAAGTTCACGATCGTGAGGCACATGCTGCCGAGCCAGTCGGCGGCGACGAACCCGCGCATCACGCGCAGCGTGACCGGCGACGGCGCCCGCTCCGCCTTCGGCTGGTGCGGCGGCAGCACCCGGAACAGGTAGATCGAGATCGCGACGACGGTGACCGCGGTGCCCAGCGCCCAGGAGCCCGCGATGGCCCCGGAGAAGCCCAGCAGCCCGCCCACGACCAGCAACACGATCTTGAGGAGCGCGAAGCCCAGGTTCTCGATCGGCACGACGGTGGCGCGCTTGATGCCGGTGAGCAGGTAGTCCTGCATGTTGAACACGGTCCAGAACGGCGTCGCGAGCACGAAGTAGACGACGAGCGCGCCCGCCCCCACCGCCGCCTGCAGCTCCGGCGCCCACCAGCCCGCGCCGAGCGCGAAGCCCGCGCCGATCACGAGCGCCGCGCCGATGCCGGTGGCGTAGCAGGCCGCCGCGAGCGCGCGGGCGCCGCGCCCGACCACCGGCACGAAGCGCAGCATGGCGCTGCCCAGGTTGAGCTGGGCGACGATGCCGAGCAGGCCCAGCGTGGAGACGACCGTGGTGTTGATCCCGACCGTGGTCGGGTCGAACATCCGCGCCGCGACCACCCAGTACAGCATCCCGACGGCCGAGGAGACCGCCGAGCTGAGGACGAGCGCCATCCCGTCGCGGTTCTGCGGATCCCGCCAACCGCTCGCGAGCGCCCGCAGCCGCGTCACGGGAGACGCGGACGCTTCGCCGGTGCCTGCGGGGATCACCGGCTCATCATGCAACGGGGCCTTCCTCAGTCCGTCGGCAGGCTGATCCCGGCCAGCACCGCGCGGTGGTCGCTGCCCGCGACCGGGAGCACGGCGAAGCGGGTGGTGCGCGCCCCGGCGGGCACGAGCACGTGGTCGATCTGGATGCCGCACCAGGACGGCACGCCCGCGGGGAACGTGCCGACCAGGCCCTGGCCGGTGCCGTCGGCCGCGCTGCGGCAGTGGCGCAGCACCGCGCGGAAGGCGGTGTTGTCGGCGGTCGCGTTGAAGTCGCCCGCCACGATCGGCCCGGGCGACTCGGCGCACCAGCGCGCGATGTGCGCGAGGTCGGACTCCCACCGCGCGGTGCGCATCGGTCCCATCGGCGCCTCGGGGTGCACGGCGAAGAAGCTCCGCTCCCCCAGCGCGCCGCCGGTGGCCCGCAGGTACCGGTGGCGCATCTCCCGGCCCGAGGTGACGGTCAGCGCTCCCATCCGGGCGGCGGCGAGCAGCACGACGCCCTCGCCGTCGGAGGTGCCGGGGGCGGTCGACGCCCACGCCTGGTAGCCCAGCTCGGCGACCAGCGGCAGCAGCTTGTCGCGGTAGTCGGGCCCGGCCTCGGGCAGCGAGACGAGATCGGGCCGCTCGCGCTCGAGCACGGTCGCGAGCGCCCCGGTGTCGGCCCGGCCGACGAGCACGTTGGCGGCCAGGACGGTGAGGTCGGTCACGGCGTGCTCGGTCATGGTGTGCTCGGTCACGGCGTGCTCGGTCATCGTGTGCTCGGCGACCCCGTCGGTGCGCCGGGCCCGGGCGCCGAGCGCCGCCGCGTTCGCCAGCGCCGCCGACCCGATCCCGGCGGCCAGCGGGCGGGTGCGCGGGTGGGCGGCCAGCACGGCGGCCGCGGCGAACGCCGTGGCGGTCATGTGCGGTCGCAGGGCGGCCAGCGCGACGAACGGGAACCGCGCCCTGCCGAACCGGTCCGGCACCAGCGCCGCCGCGGTGGCGACCGCGCCGACCGTCGAGGTCCTGGCGACCGGGGACCGACCTGCCGACCGTCTCACGAGGCTCACGCGGCGATCAACGGACCGGCCGTCCGGGGGGTTCCACGGGCGCGTCGGTGGCGTGTCGGGCACTCCGCCATCCGACCACGCCGATCCGTTCGGCGCGCCCCCGGGTGCGATCAGGACATACCTCCCAGCGGCGGCCCCACCTGTCCGCCCGACCCGTCGGGTGGGTCAGAATCGGGAGATCGGATACCCCCGATCGGATGGAGCGTGACCGCACCGATGGCATCGCTTGGCGGCCCGCGCAGACTGCCCCTCGCGCTCGGCGTGCTGGTGCTCCTCACCCTGTGCGGCGGCCTGGTCGTGGCCACCACCGCGCCGTCGGGCCCCGGGCTTCCCGGCTTCGCACCCGCGCCGCCGACCACCGCCGCGCCGGTCCGGCCGGTCGTGTCGATCAGCCCGGGCACGGAGCGGGTCAACCCGGGCACGCCGATCGTCGTGCACGTCGCGCAGGGCACGGCGACCAAGGTCACGGTCACCAACAAGGCGAGCGGGGCGGCCGTGGCGGGCAAGCTCGCCGCCGACGGCCGCACGTGGACCTCCACCGAGCCGCTCGCGTACGCCGCGGGGTACGCGGTCGGCGTCGACGTCGCGGGCCCCGACGGGGCCGCCGGGCACCAGGACCTCGCCGTGTCCACCGTCGTGCCCGCCGCGCAGGCGTTCCCGTCGTTCATCCCGCCGCCGTCGCAGACCACGGTGGGCGTCGGCCAGCCGCTCGTCGTCAAGTTCAACCACCCGGTGCGCGACCGGGCCGCGGCCCAGCGGGGGCTCACGGTCACGGCGAACCCGCCCCAGGCGGGCGGCTGGTACTGGCTGTCGGACACCGAGGCGCACTACCGGCCGCAGACGTACTGGAGCGCGGGCTCGACGATCACGCTCAAGGCCGACCTGTACGGCGTCGACCTCGGCGGCGGCGTCTACGGGGAGACCGACCGCACCGAGACCGTCCACATCCACGACGCCTGGGTGGCCAAGGCCGACGGCGCCACGAAGACGATGCAGATCTTCCAGAACGGCAAGCTGGTCAACACGATGCCGATCAGCCTCGGCTCCCCCGGCTACCCGTCGCACACCGGGCCGCACGTGATCTCCGACAAGCAGCCCAGCGTGATCATGGACTCCTGCACGTACGGGGTGTGCGAAGGCGAGCCGGGCTACTACAAGGAGAAGGTGGACCTCGACGAGCGCATCTCCGACGACGGCGAGTTCGTGCACTCCGCGCCGTGGTCGGTCGGTTCGCAGGGCGGGGCCAACGTCTCCCACGGGTGCGTCAACCTCTCCCCCGCCAACGCGCAGTGGTTCTTCGACCACTTCGGCATCGGCGACGTGGTGGAGATCGCCAACTCCGGCGGCGCGCAGCTCCCCCTCGGCGACACCTACGGCGACTGGGAGCTGCCCTGGGCGCAGTGGCTGAAGGGCACGGCCGTCTGAGCTAGTCGGCCTCGTACGCCGCGAGCACCTCGCCGGAGGTGTCGAAGATGCCGTCCGGGCCGACCAGCGCCGTGATGCCGTAGCGGTCCAGCTCCACCCGCACGGCGCCGACCACGTTGGACAGCACCACCCGCACCCTCGCCCGCTGCTCGCGCTGCACGAGCTGGGTGAGGACCGCGGCGGCCGTGTAGTCGACGTCGCCGACCGCGGCCGCGTCCAGGCACAGCCACCGCACCGGCGGCCCCTCGGCGGCGAGCGTCGTGAGGTCGGCGACGAGCCGGGAGACGTTCGCGAAGTACAGCCCGCTGCCGAAGCGGTAGACGAGCAGGCCGTCGGCCGTGCGGGCGCCCGGCGCCACGGGCAGCGAGCGCCAGTGGCCCTCGGGCGACTTGACCAGCACGCTGCTGCGGGGGGCGTAGCTGTGCCGCAGGTGGTCGATGATCGACACCACGACGGCGACGACGATCCCGTCCTCCACGCCGAGCACCACCACGGCGAGCGCGGTGAGCACCGCGACGACGAACTCGGCCCGCCGTACCGCCAGGATCCGCCGCATCCCGGCGACGTCGACCAGCTCGATGCCGATGAGGAACACGACGGCGGCCAGCGCGGCCAGCGGGAGCCCGCCCAGCAGGCCGGTGGCCACCGCGCACACGACGCCGACCACGACGACCGCGGCGAGCTGCGCGACCTGGCTGCGCCCGCCCGCGCCCACCACCATCTGCGTCTTCGTCGGGCTGCCGTTGACCACGAACGTGCCTGTGACCGCCGCGGCGAGGTTCGCGCCGCCCAGCGCCAGCAGGTCGGCGTCGGTGTCGACCTGCTCGTCGAAACGCGCCGCGTACGCCCGCGAGGTCGCCGCGCTCTGGGCCAGGATCACCACGACCATCGAGACGGCGGTCGGGAACACGGCGGCGAGGTCGGCCGGGGCGAACGCGGGCAGCACGAGCCCGGGCACGCCCGACGGCACCGGGCCGAGCACCGCCACGCCGTGCGCCGAGAGCCCGAGCACGGCCTCGGCCACGATCGCCGCCACGACCGCGAACAGCGCCACCGGTACGCGCCGGTCCAGCAGCCGCCCCGCCAGCACGACCGCGACGACGGCGCCGCCGACCAGGACCGTCGGCAGGTTCGCGTGCGGCAGCTCGGCCAGCACGTGCACGAGCCGCTGGGGTGCCTCGCCGCCGCCGGGGTCGACCCCGAGCAGGTCGCCGAGCTGGCCGATCGCGACCGTGATCCCGACGCCGGTCAGGAAGCCGACCAGCACCGTGCGGGAGAGGAAGTTCGTGAGGAACCCCAGCCCGACCACCCGCGCCAGCACGAGCAGCGCCGCGACCGTGAGCGCCACGGTGCCCGCCAACGCGACGTAGCGCGCCGAGCCCGCCGCCGCGAGGCCGGTCAGGCCGGCCAAGAGCAGCGCGGCCGTCGCCGAGTCCGCGGCGACCACGAGGTGGCGCGACGAGCACAGCACCGCGAACACGACCATCGGCGCGAGCATCGTGTAGAGGCCGGTGACCACCGGCATCCCGGCGATCCGCGCGTACCCGAGCACCTCCGGCACGGCCAGCGCGGCCAGGGTCGCCCCGGCCAGCGCTTCAGGCAGCATTCGCTTCCGCGACACCGGCCGTATCCCGCGGAGCAAGGCCGGCAAGCGATCTTCAGCCACGGCCCGTCACGTGGCCTATAGTCCCCCGCGGTGCCACCCGCTACGGCGTCGCCCTTGAGCGGAGCAAGAGGAGGACGAGCGTGACCGACCTGTCCGACACACCCTCGGGCGTACCGGCCCCCCGTGACCCCCAGACGATCGCGTGGCCCGCACGCACGCGGGCCCGGCGGCGCGGGATGGTCGAGACCTTGCCGCCGCACGTCATCGTGCTGTTCGGCGCGACCGGCGACCTCGCGAAGCGCAAGCTCCTCCCCGGCCTCGGCTACCTGCAGCAGTCGCAGTTCACGCCGGACGTGCGCATCGTCGGCACCGCGATGGACGACATCACCACCGACGAATTCCGCGAGCTGGCCAAGAATGCCGTCAACAGCTTCGGCACGCACAAGCTCACCGAGGAGGAGTGGCAGGAGTTCGGCGAGAAGCTCACCTACGTGCCGCAGAGCGCGGGGCCGGAGGGGCTGACGACGGCGGTCAAGGCGGCGGAGGCGCTGCTCGGGGAAGACACCCGGCGCCTGCACTACCTCTCCGTGCCGCCGCGCGCCGCCCAGGCCGTGATCGCGATGCTCCGCGACGCCGACCTCGTCGGGAACTCCCGAGTGATCATGGAGAAGCCGTTCGGGGACGACCTGGAGACGGCGATCCGGCTCAACGACTTCGTGCACCAGACCTTCGCCGAGTCGCAGGTCTTCCGCATCGACCACTTCCTGGGCAAGGAGGCGGCGCAGAACATCCTCGCGTTCCGCTTCGCCAACGGCCTGTTCGAGCCGATCTGGAACCGCAACTTCATCGACCACATCCAGATCGACATCCCGGAGACGCTCGGCCTCGACCAGCGCGCCGACTTCTACGAGGCCACCGGCGCGTTCAAGGACATGGTCGTCACCCACCTCATGCAGGTGATGGCGTTCGTCGCGATGGAGCCGCCCACCGCGCTGGAGCCGCGGGCGATCAGCGAGGAGAAGAACAAGGTCTTCCGCTCGATGCTGCCGATCCACCCGTCGGACGTGGTGCGCGGGCAGTACACGGGCTACCGGGGTGAGAAGGGCGTGGCCTCGGACTCGGACACCGAGACGTTCATCGCGCTGAAGGTCGGCATCGACAACTGGCGGTGGGCGGGCACCCCGTTCTACCTGCGCACCGGCAAGAAGATGGCCGAGGGCATGCGCATCATCTCGATCGCTTTCAAGGAGGCGCCGCGCACGATGTTCCCCGGCGGCTCCGGGGTCGGCCAGTCCGGGCCGGACCACCTGACGTTCGACCTCGCCGACAACTCACGGGTCTCGCTGTCGTTCTACGGCAAGCGCCCGGGCCCGGGGATGCGGCTGGAGAAGCTGTCGATGCAGTTCTCCACGCAGGAGACGGGCAGCGCCTCCGACGTCATGGAGGCCTACGAGCGGCTGATCCTCGACGCCATGCGGGGCGATCACACGCTCTTCACCACCGCTGAGGGCATCGAGTCCCTGTGGGAGCGCTCGCAGCCGCTCCTGGACGACCCGCCCCCGGTGAAGGTCTACCCGCCGGGCACGTGGGGGCCCAACGCGATCCACCAGCTCATCGCGCCGAACGCGTGGCGGCTGCCGTTCGAGCGGGCCTGGCGGGAGAAGAAGTAGCTAGAGCTCGGCCAGGAACAGCCGCAGCGCGCTCGCCGAACGGGCGTCGGCGACCGCGTCGAAGGCGACGCCGGGGGCCGTGCTGGGCTGCCGGTGGGTGAAGGCGTGCGCGGCGCCGCGGTAGGCGCAGAGCTGCCAGTCGGCCGCGGCCGCGGTCATCTCGTCGACGAACGCGGTGACCTCGGCGGGCGGCACGTGCGGGTCGGCGCCGCCGTGGCAGGCCAGCACCCGGGCGGCGATCGGTGCGACGGGGCCGGGCCTGCGGCGCCGCAGCCCGCCGTGGACGCTCGCCACCCCGGCCACCGCGGCGCCCGCCCGCGCCATCTCCAGCACCGTGGTGCCGCCGAAGCAGTACCCCACCGCAGCGGTGCGCCCGTCGACGCGCGGGTGCGCGGTGAGGACGTCGAGACCGGCCACCGCGCGGGCGCACAGCCGGTCCGGGTCGGCCACGAGCGCGCCGATCGTCGCCATCGTGCGCTGACGGTCGCCGCGGACGCCATCGCCGAACATGTCGCAGGCGAACACCACGTAGCCGAAAGCGGCGACCCGCTCGGCCTGCTCGCGGGCGTGGTCGTCGAGTCCGGCGCCACCGTGCACGAGCAGCACGCCCGCGGTGGCCGCCGCGCCCGGCGGCTCGACGAAGGCGCCGCGTAGCACCGTGTCGCCGTCGCGGTACGACATCATCCCGCGATGGTAGCGCTATTTGTTAGGACAATAGCACAAACGGCGAGTTTTGCGGTATCCGCCGATCAGGCGGCGGCGTGGAAGGGGCTCGACAGCAGGTCGCGCGTGTCCTCGGGGAGGTCGTCGCGGAACGCGGTCGCGACGGCCGCGCCCCAGACCGCGTCCGCGAGGCCGCGGTCGGTGCTCACCGAGAGGGCCTCGCCGAACAGGTAGCGGGCGAGGAACGGCACACCGCAGACGCTCGAGGTGTCGTCGACGACCCCGCAGGCGGCGTTCCAGGCGTGGGCCGGGATGGCGGCGCGGGCCTCGTGCGCGCGCAGCCGGGCGGCGGGCGAGGCCGCCCACGCGTGCCGCAGCACCTC
>DATAOO010000441.1:0-3840 GCA_036265695.1 Pseudonocardia sp.
TTAGCCCCAGACCCCGGCCAAACGGAGGACACGGTCATGGACGACCGTCGCCACACACTGCGCCATTTTCCCGTGGTGCGCACGACCAGCGTGGACGAGGCCCGGGACGCCGTCACCGACGTCTACCTCCCCCACGCCCTCCGGGCCGACAGCGGGCGCCTGCGGATGCGGCTCAACGCCGCCCGCCAGCGCCGCTTCACGCTGGGCTTCCTGGCCTACGGGGCGCACGCCGAGCTGGGGATGCCCGCCACCGAGACGACCTACCACGTCAACCTCACCACGCGCGGCACCACGTACGCCGAACGCGGCGACGGCACCCGGGCGGTCACCGCGGCACGGAACAGCGGGGTCATGCTGCTCCCCGACCAGTTCAACACGGTCCGCTGGACCGACGACGCCGAGCAGCTCATCCTCAAGATCCCGCGCACCCGGCTCGAGTCGCACCTCGCCGACCTCGTCGGCCGCCCTGTCGACAAGCCCGTCGACTTCCGGTTCGGCTTCAGCACGGCGACGGGCCGGGGCCGCAGCCTGCTCGCTTCCGTCGAGTTCCTGGCGCGGGAGCTGGACCGCCCGGGCGGCATCGCGGAGACCCCGCTGGCCCGCGAGCAGCTGGAGGCGTTCGTGATGACGCAGGTGCTGCTGGCCGTGCCCAACTCCTACAGCGACGTGCTCGAGGGCTACGGGGCGCGCAGCCGCCCTTCGCGGTTGCACGCCGTGCTGACCCACATGGAGACCCACGCCGACCAGCCGTTGACGCCCGGCGAGCTGGCCAGGGTCGGCTGCATGAGCGTCCGCTCGCTGCACGCGACGTTCCGGCACGAGCTGGGCCTCTCGCCCATGGCGCACCTGCGGCGGATCCGGCTCGACCACGTGCACGCCGAGCTGCTGCGCACGGGCGGCGCGGACGCGCGGATCAGCGACGTCGCCACGCGCTGGGGCTTCTTCCACCCGAGCCGGTTCGCCCGCCAGTACCAGGAGCGGTACGGCGAGCTCCCGTCCGACACCGTCCGCCGCGGCACGGCCTAGCGCGCTACTCGCCCGTCCAGACCGGCGGCCGCTTCTCCGCGAACGCCCGCGCTCCTTCGCGCTGGTCCTTCGACGCGTGCAGCGCGGCGACGGTCGGGAAGTCGCTCGTCGCGATCCGCCGCATGGCCTCGGCGAACGTCAGGCGTTGGCTCTCGCGCTGGACCTCCTTGATCGCCGCGTAGACCAGCGGCGGCCCTGCGGCCAGCTGGTTCGCCACCTCCAGAACCCGCTCAGCCAGCCGCGCGGGCGGGTGCACCTCGTTGACGAGGCCCCACCGGTGCGCCTCGGCGGCGTCCATCCAGCGCCCGGTGAGCAGCAGCTCCATCGCGATGTGGTGGGGCATCCGGGTGGGCAGCCGCAGCGTGGCCGCGTCGGCGAGCGTGCCCGCGTTGATCTCCGGGAGCGCGAACGAGGCCGCGTCGGCCGCGTAGATCAGGTCGCAGGACAGGGCCAGCTCGAACCCGCCGCCCACCGCCATGCCCTCGACGAGCGCGATCACCGGCTTGTTGAGCCCCGGCAGCTCCTGGATGCCGCCGAAGCCGCCCGCGCCGTAGTCGCCGTCGACGGCGTCGCCCGCCGCGGCCGCCTTGAGGTCCCAGCCGGCGCAGAAGAACCGCTCGCCCGCGGTGCGCAGCACCGCGACCCGCAACGCGCGGTCGTCGCGGAAAGCGGCGAACACCTCGCCCATCGCGCGCGAGGTGGCGAGGTCGATCGCGTTGGCGGGCGGCCGGTCCAGCGTGACCTCCAGCACGGCGCCCAGCGTGCGGGTACGCACCGTCATGTGACCACCAGCGCGTCGCACGCCCAGGCCCCGTCCACCGTGACGATCAACGGGTTGATCTCCAACGACACCACCTCCGGCCTGCCCAGCACCAGCTCCGCGACCAGGCCGATGACGGCGACGGCGCGGTCGAGGTCGGCGGCGGGCGCGCCCCGGTAGCCGGTGAGCAGCGGGGCGCAGCGCAGGCCGAGCAGGGCACGGCGGACCGCGGCGGGCTCCACCGGCAGGAGCAGGTGGGCGACGTCGCGCACCAGCTCGGTGAGCACGCCCCCGGCGCCCAGGGTGAGCACCGGGCCGACCACCGGGTCGCTGTGCACCCCCACCAGCAGCTCGACGATCCCGCCCGCCACCTGCCGCTCGACCAGCACCGCCGGGTACCTGGCCAGCAGCAGCGCGGCGGCGGCGCGGACGTCCCGGGGCTCCACGAGGCCGAGCCGCACGGCCCGGCGCTCGGTCTTGTGGGCCGCGCCCAGCGCCTTCACCGCGACCGGGCCGCCCAGGTCGGCCGCGGCCACCACCGCCGCGCCCGCGCTGGCGCACACCGCGCCCTCCGGCACCGGAACCGAATGGATGCGCAGCAGCCGCTTGCCGGTGGCCTCGTTGAGCACGGTCGTGCCGCGACCCGGCCAGGCCGCCCCGGCCTCCCGCGGCACCTCGGCGCCGCCGCCCCGCTCAGTGGTCGGCGCGCGCCCCGCTTCGCCCTGGACGTCCGCCCCTGCCCGGTGATCACCGATCGGGTGCGTTCCCGGCCAGACCTGGCCGCCTTCCGCACCGAACCGGCGATCTTGGGGTGGGCCCCCGCCCCGGCCTTCGGGCCCCGCCACCGGGTCCGCGGGCGGGGCCGCCCACGCCTTCCCGATCGCGGCCGCGGCTTCGACGGCCGCCATCGCGACCGCGGGCGGCGCGAGCACCGCCAACCCCCGGCGCACCCAGGCCGCGGCCCGCTCGCCGGTCAGGTTGGCCGCCATCGCGGCGACCAGCGCGCCCCGCGCACCCACCGCCGCACAGGCGCGCGCGAACGCCTCGACGGCCAGCGTCCAGTCGTCGTCGGCGCAACGGTCGGCGCGGGGCAGGTCGGCGAAGAGCAGGTGCAGGTCGGCGGGGCCGCGGAGCATCGCCGTGAAGGCCGCCGCCATCGCGTCCGGGTCGCCCCAGACGTAGGTGTGGTAGTCGAGCGGGTTGGCCAGCGGTACCCGCTCGCCGAGCGCGGCCCGCAGCTCCGTGCGCTGCGTCGCGGTCAGTTCGGCGAACCGGACCGACGTGCCGACGGCGGCGTCCGCGATCAGCGCCGCCTCGCCCCCCGAGCTGGAGAGCGACGTGAGCCTGGCGTCGGGCAGCGGGCCGCCGCAGTGCAGCAGGCTCAGCGCCCCGAGCAGCGCGTCGACCGAGTCGACCTGGCCGATCCCGTTGCGGCGCAGGAACTCCGCCGCCACCGCGGCGTCCCCCGCGAGCGAGGCCGTGTGCGTGACGACCGCCGCGCGCGCCTGCGCGCTGCGCCCGAGCACCAGCGCGACCAGGCCGATCCGACGGGCCCGGGCGCGCGCGGCCAGGCGCTCCCAGTCGCGCAGGTCCGCGAGCGACTCGACGATCATCCCGACCGCCGACACCCGCGGGGACATCTGCGGGGTCTCCAGCAGGGCCGCGGCCACCGCCGCCACCCCGAGCCGGGCGGCGTTGCCCACGGTGACCACGGCGGCCAGCGGCAGCCCGGCGTCGGCCATCGTCACGCTGATCGCGATCGACGACGACTGGGACACGACGGCGACGCCGCGCTCACCCTCGGCCAGCGCGACCCCGCCGTGCTGGTCGGGCCACACCAGCGCGCGCTCGGCGTAGTTGACCAGCCCGTAGCAGTTCGGGCCGAGCAGCGGCATGGCTCCGGCCGCGGCGAGGAGCGCCTGCTGCCGTTCGGCACCCGCCGGGCCGGTCTCGGCGAAGCCGGAGCTGTAGACCACCGCGCCCCCGCAGCCGAGCGCGGCCAGCTCGGCCACGACCGCCGCGCAGGCGGCCGCGGGCACGGCGACGAACGCGGC
>DATAOO010000442.1:0-10891 GCA_036265695.1 Pseudonocardia sp.
CGAGCGGGTTTGCGGTGGCCGTGGCCGAGCCGACGATGAACGGCAGCGGCGGTGCGGCCGTTCGGCGCAGGTGGGAGGGCCGAACGTCAGAGCGTGCCGCTGGTCCCGTCCGCGCGTACGACGAACGCCGCGCGATGCCCGCGGCCTGCCAGCCAGCGCTCGCCGTCCGCGCCGAGGGCGAAGGCGGCGGTCGCGTCGACGTACGACGGTGAGGGAATGCCCGATCACGGTCACCGCGGCGAGCCGCCCGGCGCGCGGCCGGTGCGGGCGTCGACGATGTGGGCGCCGCGGTGGGCCGAGCCGGACGTCGCGACGGCCCCGGTGCGCAGCGGCACGACCGCGGCGAGCGTGGTCGGATCCCACGGGTCCTCGATGCCGATGCGCCACGGCCTGCCGGCGGGGTCGGCGGTGCGGCAGCGAGGCGGCCTGCCGCGTAGCCCCAGCCGATGAGGCCGATGTGGGCTGCCATCAGCGTGAAGGAGGCAAACCCGGCGAGGCGGTGCCAGCGGGCGAGCCGGTCCTGCCCGACCGCGCGCTCGACGACCGGGATGCGGGCCATGAGCAGCACCTGTACGAGCAGCAGATCGGCGGCGAGCAGGCCGGTGAGGCGGCCGACCGAGGTCTGGCCGTCGCTCCAACCGGCGAACGCCGTGATGCCGCCGCCGCTCACCCATAAGGCGACGACGACGGCGAGGCTCGCCGCCACCGCCCCGCCCGCCACGGCGCGGGCGATCGCGTCGACGCGCGCGGGCCGCGTGTCGATCGGGTGGCCGCGGATCGAGCGGTCCAGCAGCACGGTCACGCCGCCGCCCCGGTTCCCGAGGCGCCGGAGCCCGACGGGGTGCCGCCTGCCGTTCCGTCTGGCCCGCCGCCAGGCGGCCGCGGGCCCGGCGCCTGCATGTCGCGGCCCGGCCCACCGCGATCGCGGTGCTGGTGCGCGCCGATACCCGCGCCCGCCCAGGCCGCGGGAGAAGCGGTGGTGGTGTGTCCGAGCCAGTATCCGCCGAGGCCACCGAGCACCAGCAGCCCCGCCGCCCCAGCAGCGAGCTTCACCCCGGCCCCCACGTGGCCGCCCCAGAGGCGGCGGTGGTGCGTCGGCCGCGAGGGCGGTCGTCGGGAGCACGGTCGCATCGCGAGGCGCGTCGGAGGTCGCCGGGTCGGCGCCACGCGGTGCAGCGGCGAGCGTGGTCGGCGCCTCCGCTGCAGCCTGGCGCGGCGCGCCGTGGGCTGTAGTCGGCTGCGTCGCATCGGGCGCCGAGCCGTGGGGTCTTGTGGCTCCCGGGGCGGTCTCGCCGGGCGTGCCGTTCAGCGGTGTCGGTCGCGGCGCGCCGTCGTGCTGACGGTTCTCCTCGATGTGCGGTTCGAGCACCGAGGGTGGCTTGCCGGGATGGGCGGCGGCGGTGAGCGAACTGTGCACTCCCTGTGCGCCGCGCGACCTCCCCGGCGTTTGGCATTGCTCACTAGGAGATGAATGCCCGGTCCCGGCGGGGGAGGATGAGACCGGTGACCTCCGCGACGACCGTGCCCGCCCGCGTCACCGCGGCCCCGGGGCTGCTCATCGCGGCCATCCTGCTGCTCGCGCTCAACATGCGCGGCCCGATCGTCGCCGTCTCGCCGGTCACCGAGGTGATCCGCGCCGACCTGGGCGTGGACGCAGGCACGGTCGGCCTCCTGACGAGCCTGCCGGTGCTCTGCTTCGGGCTGGCCACACCGCCCGCCTCGGCGCTGCTGGCCCGGCTCGGCCTGGGGCGGGGCGTGCTCGTGGCCCTGGCGGTGCTGCTGGCCGGGATCGTGGTGCGGTCGCTCGGCGGCCTGACCGCCGCTCTCGCGGGCACCGTGCTGATCGGCGCCGCGATCACCGTCGCGAACGTGGCGGTGCCGGTGGTCATCGGGCGGGAGCTCGCGGACCGGACGGGTCCCGTGTTGGGGGCGTACACGGCGGCGTTGAACGTCGGCTCGATGCTCACGCTGTCGCTGACCGTGCCGATCGCCGACGCGACCGGGTGGCAGCTCGCCCTGGCGCTGTGGGGGGTGCTGGTCGTGGTCGCGGCCGTGATCTGGTGGTGGGCCACCCGGCCGCTGGCCGACGGCCCGGCGGCCGTGGCACCGCCCGCCGAGGGCGTGGACGCGGGCCCGCCCTGGTGGCGCCGCCCGGTGGTGTGGGGCCTCACCGTCGCGTTCTCCGGCCAGGCGTTCGCCTATTACGGCATGACGGCCTGGCTCCCGGTGCTCCTGGGCGACCGGCTCGGGATGACCCCGGCGCAGGCGGGTGTGAGCGCCTCGATCTTCCAGGTCGCCGCGCTCGCGGGTGCGGTCGGCGTGCCCGTGCTCCTGCGCTGGTGCTCCGGGCCGCGCACGGCGATGGCGGTGGTGTGCGGCGCCTGGCTCGTGATGCTGCTCGGGCTCCTGTTCGTCCCGGCGGGTTGGGCGGTGTGGTGCGTGTTCGGCGGCGCGGCGCAGGGCGGCGGGCTCACGGTCATCTTCGCGTTGGTCGTCCGCAAGGCCCGCGACGCCGCCGAGAACCGGCGGATGTCGGCGCTCGTGCAGGGCGGCGGCTACACCGTCGCCGCCACCGGCCCGTTCGTGGTGGGCGCGGTGCACGAGGCGTCGGGGGGCTGGACGGCCCCGCTCGCGGTCGTGATCGCCTCGGTCCTGGTGCTCACCGTCGCGGGCCTGCTCTCTTCGCGGGAGCGCGCGACCCGGCCGGGCTGACGCTGCCAGAGTTGGGGCGTGCCCAAGAAGATCATCCTGGACTGCGACCCCGGCCACGACGACGCTATCGCCCTGCTGCTCGCCCACGGCAACCCGGAGATCGAGCTGCTCGCGATCACCACGGTGATGGGCAACTCGACGCTGGAGAACGTCACGCGCAACGCGCTCGTCGTCGCGACCATCGGGGGCGTCCGCGACGTCCCGATCGCGGCGGGCTGCCCGCGTCCGCTGGTCGGGGAGCTGTCGACCGCACACACCATCCACGGCAGCACCGGCCTCGACGGGCCGGTGCTGCCCGCGCCCACCCGCACGCTCGACCCGCGCCACGCCGTCGACGTGATCATCGAGACGGTACTGCGGGAAGAGGCCGGCACCGTGACGCTCGTGCCGACGGCCGCGCTGACCAACATCGCCATCGCCGTGCGCAAGGAGCCGCGCCTCGCCGAGCGGGTCGCCGAGGTCGTGCTCATGGGCGGGGCCGTGGCGGGCGGCAACTGGAGCGCGGCCGCGGAGTTCAACATCGTCACCGACCCGGAGGCCGCGCACATCGTGTTCGGCGCAGGCTGGCCCGTGACGATGGTCGGGCTCGACCTCACCTACCAGGCGCTCGCCACCCCGGACGTCGTCGACCGCATCGCCGGGATCGGCACGCGACCGGCCCGGTTCGTCACCGAGGTGCTGGAGTTCTTCGGCACGACCTACCGCGCCGAGCAGGGCTTCCCGCACCCGCCGGTGCACGACCCGTGCGCGGTCGCCCGCGTGATCGACCCCGCGGTGCTCACGACCCGGCGCGCGCCGGTCACGGTGGAGCTGGCCGGGAGCCACACGCGGGGCATGACGGTCGCCGACCTCCGGGCCCCCGCGCCGCCGGACTGCCGCACGCACGTGGCGGTGGACCTGGACCACGGACGGTTCTGGGACCTGGTGGTCGATGCCCTGGAGCGGATCGGCGAGCCGTGACGCGTCACCGGCGGTGGGTGACCGCGGCCGCGACGAGGCAGGCGCAGGCCAGCGCGAAGAACGCCACGCGGAAGGAGCTCTGCGCGGCGATCACGCCCACCACCGCGGCGCCCACCCCGGTGCCGAGGTCGAACCCGACGTTCCAGGCGACGGAGACCCGGTGCCGGTCGTCGCCGTCGGCGAAGGCCTGGATCAGCGTGACGCTCTGCAGGCCGCCGTACGCCGCACCGGTGACGAGCGCGCCCGCGACCAGGAGCCACGGGTCGCCCGCGAGGCCGACGAGCGCGAGGCCCGCCGCCCCCACGACGAGCTGCGGGCCGACGAACGGGCGGGTGCCCCAGCGGTCGGACAGCGCGCCGATCCGCCACCGGCACAGTGCGGCGGCCGCGGTGAGGCACACCAGGGCGAGCACCGCCGTGCCGGTGTCGGGCGCGAGTTGGGCCGTGAACGTGAGCAGCGCGCCGCCCGCGCTCGTCGCGAGCAGGAGGGCGAGCAGGGGCCGCCAGATGCGCCGCGGCGTCGAGGGCCCGCTCCGCTCCGCCCTGGCCTGCGGCGCGGCGCCGCCGGGCGCGCTGGCGGTGATGCGCCTGCCGAGGTGCGGCATCCAGGCCACGGCGAGCAGTGGCACCGCGCCGAACGCCGCCACCAGGGGGAAGCCGAACGTCGCCAGCAGCCAGGGGGCCGCGGGGGTCAGCGCGAGCTGCGGTACCGCGATCACCAGCCCGTAGGCGCCGACCGCCCGGCCGCGGGCCTCCGGCGTCACGAGGAGCGCGATCGCCGTGGCGCCGCAGACGGTGAGGATGCCGAACCCCAGCCCGCGCACGGCGGAGGTGGCGAGCACCAGCCACAGGTCGGGGGAGAGCGCCTGCACCGGTGCGGGCGCGGCCAGGAGGACGAGGCCGAGCGCGAGGGTGCGGCCCCAGCCCAGCGTGGCGAGCGCGGCGTTGACCCGCAGCTGCGCGAGGACCGTGAACAGCATCAGCGTGGCCGTGACCAGGCCCGCGCCGCGCTCGTCGGCGCCGCCTTGCACGGCCCACAGGGGCGAGAGCGGCAGGAGCAGGCCGAACCCGGCGAACACGAGCACCGTCATCGCGAGGAGCCCGGGCATGCCCGGCGCCCGCCAGACCGACACCCGCTCAGCCCCCACCCAGCCGGTTCAGCAGGAGCTCGGCTGCGGCGAGGTCGGCCGAGAGCGACCGGTCGGCCCGCTCCGCGCCCAACACCGCGGTGGCCTGCGCGTAGGCGGCGCGCAGGGACGTCGAGAGCGGGAGGCCGTCGGGCACCGCCGCGCCCATCTCCAGCGCCCGTACGGCTGCGACCAGCTCGGTCGCCAGCACCGTGCGCAGCGCCGACACGCAGACCGTCGCGAGCCGCGCGCCGTGCGTCGAGTAGCTGGCGTGGTCCTCCAGCCCGCGCGAGATCACCGCGCTGCCGAGCGTGGCGGGCAGGGTCGTGTGGCGCAGGGAGGCCACGCCGTCCTGCGCCACGTACTCCAGCGCCATCACCCCGGAGCTGCCCGGCGGGCCCTCGGAGAGGAACGCGGCGAGCCCGGTGAAGTCGGGGTCGACGAGGTCGCCCAGCCGAGCCGCGGACAGCTCGGCCACCGGGTACACCGCCGCGCGGGCCGAGTCGAGCGCGTGCGCCAGGTACCCGGTGTGGAAGTTGGCGTTGTGCCAGGCGTCCGAGGTGGCGAGGTCGAGGAGGGGGGTCTCGGCCCGGGCGGTGATCTCGACGTCGAGCACCGTGCCCAGCCGTTCGACCGCGTCCACCGCGGTGCCGTGCACCTGCGGCACCGCCCGGAGGCTGAACGGGTCCTGCAGGCGCCTGCCCGCCCGCGACGTCGGGCCCACGCCCAGCAGCCTGCGCATGCGGGTCGCCACCACCAGTTGGCCGGGGTGGGCACGGGCGTTCTGCACCGGCGAGCCGTACGCCTCCGCCGCCCCGCCGAGAGCGACGAACGACAGCGCGGCGACGACCTCGCTGGCCCGCAGCAGCGCGGCGAGATCGGCCTGGGCCAGCACGGCCTCGCCGATGGTCGCCGCGTTGCTCGAGATCATCGCGAGGGCGTCGGAGCTGGAGAGGCCGACGACCGGCGCGGTCCCGGTGATCCACGGGCGGTCGCCGCACAGCGCGAGCGCGAGGTCGGCGAGCGCGCACAGGTCGCCGGTGCCGATCGCGCCGATCTGGTGCACGGCCGGGATCGCGCCCGTGTCGAGCGCGGTGACCAGCGCGTCGAGCACCCGCGGGTCGACACCCGAGCCGCCCGCGGCGAGCTGGTTGAGCCGCACGACCATCATCGCGCGGGCCCGGTCGGGGGGCTCCAGCTCACCCGCGCCGCTCGCGTGGCTGCGGAGGAGTCGCAGCCCGTGGCCCGCCGCGTCGTCGGTGACGACCTCGATGCGGTTGGCGCCGACCCCGGTGGAGCGCCCGTAGATCGGCCGGACCGCCGCGATGTGGATGGCCAGCTCGCTCGCGGCGTGGGCGCGCGACCGCCCGCCCGCGTCGAGGTGCACCGGCGGCCGTCCACGAGCGACGGTGACGACGTCCGGGCGGCGCAGGTGCCTGCCGTCGATGATCACCGGGTCCAGCGGTTCGATCTCCTGCACGCAGTGGATTCTTGACCTCCGCCACCCGGCGGGTCACGGTCCGGGATGGTCGACGGACGCGGCCAGCCCCTGCGACCAGCGGTCTTCGATCCTGCCGAAGCGCCACACGGCCAGTGCCACCAGCCAGGAGACCACGAAGAGCGCGACGATCGCGTAGCCCGCGTAGTCCAGCGGGATGTCGGCGATGGCGGCGAGCGGCCCGGAGGCGATCCGCGCCTGGTCGACGAGCACGCCGATCAGCTCGACCGTGCCGATGATCAGCGCGACGGCCACCGAGATCGCCGTGATCGTGATGTTGTAAAACACCTTGCGCACCGGCTTGGCGAACGCCCACCCGTACGCGAAGTTCATGAACACCCCGTCGATCGTGTCCATCAGGCACATCCCGCCCGCGAACAGGATCGGCAGTACGAGGATCGCGGAGAACGGCAGGTTGAACGCCGCCGCACCGCCCGCCAGCACCAGCAACCCAACCTCGGTCGCGGTGTCGAACCCGAGCCCGAAGAGCACCCCGACCGGATAGATCTGCCACGGCTTGGTGATGGCGCGCGTCAAGCGTCCCAGGAACCGGTTCACCAGGCCGCGGTTGTTCAGCTGCGCCTCCAGTTCGGCCTCGTCGAACTTGCCGCGGCGCATGCGTCGGAAGATCCCGATGATGCCGATCAGCACGACCAGGTTGAGGATCCCGATGATCCAGAGGAACACGCCCGACACCGACGCGCCGACGATCCCGGTGATCGAGTGCAGCTCCGAACCGCCGTCCGCCACCTGGCCCGCCAGCGCCTTCACGCCGACCGAGAGCAGGAAGGCGAGCAGGAACACGATCGTCGAGTGGCCGAGGGAGAACCAGAAGCCCACCGACAGCGGCCGACGGTCGCCGTCGGCCCGATCGGTCAGCAGCTTGCGGGTGGTGTTGTCCACCGCGGCGATGTGGTCGGCGTCGAAGGCGTGCCGCAGGCCGAACGTGTAAGCCAGTACCCCGATCCCGACGGTGTAAATGCCCGATTCGCCCAGGTCGTACCGCGCGGGAACGACGAAGAACAGCAAGAGGCCGAAGCCGACGACGTGCAGGAAAACGATGAATCCGGACATTCCGGCAACGGCGCGCCAGTCCTGTGGCGAAAGGGTGGTCCGCATTCGCGTCCACAGGGAATGGGGCATGGGCGCCAACGTAGACACCTAAAGTAAGCCATTGCAAGTGAATGGCGATAAGTCCGGATCAGACTCCGGAGCGGCCGGAAGTCATCGGCTCTGGGCGAGCACCTCGTCGAGCACGCCGTTGCGGACGTCGGCCACGAGGTCGGCGAGCTGCTCGAGGCTCATCTGGATGCGCTGCCCGAAGTCGTCGGTGATGACCACGCGCTTCTCCGGTGCGGCCGTGTCGTCGAGGTGGAGCTCGGGGCAGCCGCAGTTGCACTGGCCGCAGAAGGTGGCGATGTGGCGCATGGTCTCCTCCGCGCAGGTCAGGACAGCACGAACCCGAATGGTAACTCCAGACGGTGGCGACGGAGAAACTCCGCGTCACCGAGCAGGTCACGGGTCGGACCGTCGGCCACCACCGCGCCGTCGTCGAGCACGATGCTGCGCGGGCAGAGCTGCAACGCGAACGGCAGGTCGTGGGTGACCATCAGCGTGGTCGCGTCCAGCCGCAGCAACACCTTGGCCAGCTCGCGGCGGGCGACCGGGTCGAGGTTGGACGACGGCTCGTCGAGCACGAGGATCTCCGGCTTGCAGGCGAGCACGGTGGCCAACGCCACCCGCCGTCGCTGGCCGCCGGACAGGTTGAGCGGCGAACGGTCCTTGTGCCCGGCCATGTCGACGGCGGCCAGCGCGGCGTCCACCCGCGCGTCCAGCTCGGCGCCCGTCACCCCGAAGTTGGCGGGGCCGAACGCGACGTCCTCGGCGACGGTCGGCATGAACAACTGGTCGTCCGGGTCCTGGAACACGATGCCGACCCGGCGGCGGATCTCCCGCAGGTTCGGCTTGGCCACCTCCAGCCCGGCCACGGTCACGCTGCCCTGCTGCGCGGTGAGAATGCCGTTGAGATGGAGCACGAGCGTGGTCTTCCCGGCCCCGTTCGGCCCGAGCAGCGCGACCCGCTCGCCGCGCTCGATGCGCAGCTTCACCTCCCGCAGCGCCGGGTGGCCGTCGGGGTAGGCGAAGGTGACGTCGGCGATCTCCAGCGACGCGGTCACGTGGCCAGCCAACCGGCGAGGGCGAGCGCGAACGCCGCCACCGCGGGCGCGAGCCCGAGCGCCCACTGGCGTGGCGTCGCCGCGGCGTCCGACCGCCGCGGCATCCGGCCCGCCCAGCCGCGGGCGAGCATCGCCAGGTGCACCCGCTCGCCACGCTCGTAGGAGCGGACGAACAGCGAGCCCACGCCGCGGGCGGTCGCGCCGAGCTGCCACAGGAACCGCGGGTCGTGGCCGCGCGAGATCCGCGCCAGCCGCATCCGCCGGGCTTCACCCGCTATGACGTCGACGTAGCGCAGCATCAGCGTGGCGATCGTGACGACCAGCGCGGGTGCGCCCAGCCGCTGCAGGCCCAGCAGCAGGTCGCGCAGGGGGGTGGTGGCCGCGAGCGTGAGCGACGTGAGCACCCCGAGCGCGCCCTTGACCACGATGTTCCACGCCCCCAGCAGCCCGGGCTCGGACAGCGCGAGCCCGAGCCACTCGACGGTCGGCGGCGGCCCGGTGAACGGCAACAGCACGGCGAGCACGACGAACGGCGCCTCGATCACCGACCGGACCGCGATCCAGCACAGCGGGATCCCCGCCACGATCCAGACGGCGACGAGCACCAGCAGGTAACCGCCGAACACCCCGAACGCCTCCCGCGGTGTGGCCACCACGCACAGCACCCCGAGGAACGCGGCGACGATCTTCACCTCGGCAGGCAGCCGGTGCACCGCCGACGAGCCGGGCAGGTACAGCGGGTGCGCGTGGCCCGTCCCCACCGCTACGTCCGGGCGCCGCGGCGGCGCAGCAGCCAGAACAGGCCGCCCGCGACCACGAGCGTGACGAGCACCCCGATGATCCCGGCGGCTCCGACCGTGCCGTCGCCGCCGAAGAGGCTGTAGTCGGCAAGCGGGCTCCCCGCCGTCACGTGGTCGGTGGCGTTGCGGGCGATGCACTCGCCCGTGAGCTCCTCGCCGCCCGCGGTCTGCACGGTCTGGCAGCCGTTCAGCGCGACGGTGTCCAGCCCGTCCGGGGCGCTGCTGGCGAAGGAGGACAGCCCGCCCGCGACGAGCAGGGCGACCACCAGGAACCCGACGTAGAACCGGGTGGACGTGGTCACGACGCGCTCCCGGTGACCGCGCGGCCCCGCGCCGGTTGGCGCAGGAGGTAGATGAGGTCCGGCCGGGTGCCCGCGACGGCCCCGACCGTGGCCGCGGTGATCAGCCCCTCGCCGATGCCGATGAGCGCGTGCAGCCCGACCATGAGCGCGAACACCGTGGCGAGGCCTGCGCCGCCTGCGCCGCCGACGGCGTACTCGACCACGAAGGCGAGCGAGGCCACCACCGTGTTGGCGAACGCCGCGACGAACGCCACCGCCACCAGTCCGCCCCGGCCGCGCCGGGCGAGCCCCCGCAGCGCCCGGGCAACCAGGTAGCCGGTGAACACCCCGACGATCGCCATGTTGGTGACGTTCAAGCCGAGCGCGGTGAGCCCGCCGTCGGCGAACAGGATGCTCTGCACGACGAGCACGATCGCGATGCACAGCGAGCCGACCCACGGCCCGACGAGGATGGCGACGAGCGCGCCGCCCAGCAGGTGTCCGCTGGCCCCGGGCAGGATCGGAAAGTTGATCATCTGAACGGCGAACACGAACGCGGTGACGAGGCCCGCCATCGGCGCCGTGCGGTCGTCGAGATCGGCCCGCGCCCGGCTGACCGCAACGGCGAGCACGAGCACGGCGAGCAGCCCGAACGCGAGCGAGGTCGGCGCGTTCACCAGGCCGTCGCTCATGTGCATGGCCACGGTCATGGAGACCTCCTCACGGCGAACGATCCACCCGAACCGGGCGCGCCCAGGCTAGACGCAGGAGGACGGCAACCGCAAAGTTCTGGCAAGTGCACGGCGCGCAACATCCGTTGACGTGATCAGGCGATCAGTCTTAGGTTGCGTCGGCCGAGCCTCGCCGTTGGGAGACATGACATGGTCAGGGCACTGGTCCTGCGGGCCGCCGGGGTCGGCGCGCTGGCGGGCGTGGTCGCGTTCGTGTTCGCGCGGATCTTCGCCGAGCCGTTGATCCAGGCCGCGATCGACTACGAGGCCGGTCGAGCCGAGGCCGAGGCGGCGTTGGCCGCCGCGGCCGGGCAGGCGCCGTCGGCCGAGGGGCCGGAGCTGTTCAGCCGCGCGGTGCAGGGCAACCTCGGCATCGGGGTCGGCATGATCGCGTTCGGAGTGGCCGTCGGGCTGTTCTTCGCGGTGGCGTTCTGCATGGCCTACGGGCGCACCGGCAACGTGCGGCCGCGGCAGCTCTCGCTGCTGGTGGGCCTCTTCGGGTTCCTGGCGACCTTCGCGATCCCGTTCGTGAAGTACCCGGCCAACCCGCCCGCGGTGGGCAACGCCGACACCATCCGCGACCGCGGCGCGCTCTGGGTCCTCATG
>DATAOO010000443.1:0-46975 GCA_036265695.1 Pseudonocardia sp.
AGCGCCAGCCCGGCCCCGCCCAGCACCGGCAGCGGGATCGACGCGATGATCGCGCCCAGCTTGGGGACGAGCCCGAGCGCCACCAGGATGATGCCGCTCACCGCCACCACGAAGCGGCTCTTGATGCCCGTGATCGCGACCAGCCCCACGTTCTGCGCGAACGCGCTCACCGGGAAGCCGTTGAGCAGGCCGCCGGAGATCGTGGTGGCCAGGGTGTCCGCGCGCAGCCCGCCCACCACCGTGCGGCCGTCCGCGGGCCGGTCGATCACCTCGCCGATCGCGAGGATGTCGGCCGTGGTCTCGGTCATGATCACCAGCATCACGATGACCATCGAGACGATCGCGGCGATCTCGAACTGCGGCGGCCCGAAGTGGAACGGGGTGGACACCGCGAACCACTGCGCCTGCCCGATCCGGCTGAAATCGACCTTGCCGAACGGCCACGCCACCAACGTGCCCAGCACCAGGCCCGCGAGGATCGCGACGCGGCTGAGGAAGCCGGGCAGGAACCGGTAGATGGCCAGGATGATGAGCAGGGTGACGGCGGCCAGCGCGATGTTCCCCGGGTCGCCGAAGTTCGGCGTGCCCGTGCCGCCGCCCGCCCAGCCGAACGCCACCGGCAGCAGCGAGATCCCGATGACGGTGATCACGACGCCGGTGACGACCGGCGGGAAGAGGTGCAGCAGCCGGTTGAACACCGGCGCGAGCAGGAACCCCACGACGCCCGCGACGATCACCGCGCCGTAGATGGCGGTGAGGCCCGCCGCGCCGCCGCCCGCGCCCTTGCCGATCGCGAGCATCGACGCCACGGCCGCGAACGAGGTGCCCTGCACCAGCGGCTGGCGGGCGCCGATGCGCCACACGCCGAGCGTCTGGAGCAACGTCGCGAGGCCAGACACCAGCAGGGCGGCGGTGAGCAGGTAGGCCAGCTCACCGAACGGCAGGCCCATGGCCGAGCCGACGATGAGCGGCACCGCCACGACGCCCGCGTACATGCTCATGACGTGCTGCAGGCCGTACACGACCATCTGCCCGGCGGGCAGCACCTGGTCGACGGGGTGACGCTCCGTCTTCGCCTTCGCCACCCTCACCACCCCTGGCCGGGGTCGAACGCGGCGGCGCCGGGGTCCGGGGCGTCGTCGCGCCGGATGGTGCCCTCGATGAGGCCGTACGGCCGGTCGTCCGCGTGGAAGACCTCGTTCTTGTTCTCCAGGCCGTACGGGCTGAGGTCGACGACGAAGTGGTGCTTGTTCGGCATCGAGAACCGCACCTCACCGATCTCGGGCTGTGCCTCGATCACGGCCTCGCCCATCGCGTACAGGGTCTGCTGCAGCGCCAGGCTGTAGTGGCCCGCGAAGGTGTCGGACATCGCCGTGAGGACCGCGTCGTAGGACGTGCCCCAGTCGGTGTCGGCGTCGGTGTGCAGCCACTGCGCGGTCACCGAGCTGGCCATGATCCGGTCGTCGGTGGGGACGAGCGTGGTGTAGCGGTCGGAGTAGAAGGTGTGGAACTCCGAGTCGGTGGTCTTCAGCAGCACCAGCTCGCGCACGCCCGAGACGATCCACGTCGCGTCGGCGGTGGCCGTGACGGTGGCCGTGCGGACGTAGGAACCGCGCCGGGCGAAGGCGTGCGGGTGCGGGCTGCCGTTGTGGGTGAGCCGGTCCCACGGGTAGGCCTCGATCTGGATGCGGGCCCGCTCGACCTGCGGCACGTCGTCGACGAAGTGCCGGGCCAGCGCCCGTCCGAACGACTCCGGCTCGCGCACGGCGTCGCCCGCCTCCTTCGCGAACGCGTTCACGGTGTTCTTCGTGGCGTCGGTGGTGAGGCACTTGGTGTTGTCGCCGCGCAGGTGGACGTCGGCGAAGTCGCCGCGCAGCTGCACGCTGACGTTGTAGTCGACGATCTCGTGCGGCTCGGTGTCGCGGAAGACGCGCACGACACGGGTCTCCGCCTTCCCGTACTGGTTGGCGCCCAAAGTGACGGCCATGGCTGCTCCTCGAGTGGTGGGGCGGGCTCGCTGCCTCAAGTCTCTCTAGCGGAATTAAACTTCCACGATGCGATAAGTTACGGCCGCCGCGAGGGGTCGTCAAGAGCCGTCCCCCACAGCAAGATCGCCGTCTCGGGGACATGACGTGCGTGAGTGCACGTCATGTCCCCGGAACGGCGATCTTGGGAGTGCGGGGGGTGGGCTCAGCCGGTGGCGCGTTCCCGGTCGAAGCGCGCGGCCATGGTGGCGGCGGCCTCGCGGAGCGCGGTGGCGGCCTCCCGCACGACGTCCGGCGTCATGCGCGGGGTGGGCGCGGAGATCGAGATGGCGGTGGGCGTGGGCGCGTTCGGCACCGTGACGGCCACGCAGGACACGCCGACCTCCTGCTCGCCGTCGTCGATGGTGTAGCCGCGGATCCGGCTGGCGCGCACGTCCTGCAGCAGGACGGCGGCGTCGGTGATGGTGTGCGGCGTGACGGTGGGCATGCCCGCCAGGTCGAGGATGCGGACGATCTCCTCGTCGGGCAGCTGCGCGAGCAGCGCCTTGCCTACCCCGGTGGCGTGCAACGGCACCCGCCTGCCCACCTCGGTGAACATGCGCATCGAGTGCCTGCCCGCCACCTGCGCGACGTAGATGGCGTTCGACCCGTCGAGGATCGCCATGTTGGCCGACTCGCCGACCGCCTCCATCAGCTCGGTGAGCACGGGGTAGCCCCACGCGCCGAACTGCTTGGCCGCGGACTCGCCGAGCCGGATGAGCCGGGGGGCCAGCGCGTAGCGGCGCGACGTCTCCTGACGCAGGTAGCCGAGCCCGACCAGGGTGCGCAGGAGGCGGTGGGCCGAGGGGGCGGGCAGGCCCACGGAGGCCGCGATCTCCGAGAGTGACAGCTCACCGCCCTGCGCGGCGATCACCTCGAGGATCTCGAAGGCCCGTCCGACGGACTGCACGCCGCCGGATCCCTCGACAGCTCCGACGCTGCTCATGATCGTTCACCATCCTCACGACAGGGGGTCGGACGCAGTGGGACAAGGCGGGGCGGCCCGCTTCCGATAGGCAGAATGCTACATCCGCCTAGCAGAACCGGCACGGCGACGGCGTCGACGTCCGACTTCGAGGCTGCCGAGGTCCGATGCCCCGCGGCTCGGATATATGGAGACGACGCGACCCCCTTGACCCGTCGACACGTGGAGCCTACTCTTCCGCCGATCGGAGAGAAAGTTCCGCCTAGCGGATAAACGCCGATGACGGGCGTGCCGCGGTCGGGCCGCCCGGGCCGAACACCCCGGCAACGCCGACCACCACCCCGCTCGAGTGTCGAGGAGGCACACGTATGTCCACCGTCGAGGCGCCCAGGAAGGCCGTCGCGCACCCCGTTGACGAGGTGCTGCCGGTGCCGAAGCTGGCGATCTACGGATTCCAGCACGTGTTGGCGTTCTACGCGGGCGCCGTGATCGTGCCGATCCTGCTCGCCAACTCCATCGGGCTCAACACCGAGCAGCTCATCCACCTCATCAACGCCGACCTCTTCACGTGCGGCATCGCCTCGATCATCCAGTCGGTCGGCTTCTGGAAGATCGGTGTGCGGCTGCCGTTGCTGCAGGGCGTGACGTTCACGGCGGTCTCGCCGATGATCGCCATCGGCCTGGCGGCGGGCGGCGGCACCGAGGGCCTGCTCGTGATCTACGGCTCCGTGATCGTCGCGGGCCTCTTCACGTTCCTCATCGCGCCGTTCTTCTCGAAGCTCATCCGCTTCTTCCCGCCGGTCGTCACCGGGACGGTGATCACGATCATCGGCATCGCGCTGCTGCCCGTCGCGGCGGCGGACGCCGCGGGCGGGGCGGGCCCCACCCTCGATCCGACCAACGGCCGCAACATGGCCTACGCGCTGGGCACGCTCGCGCTGATCGTGCTGATCCAGCGGGTGTTCCGCGGCTTCATGGCGACGGTCGCGGTTCTGGTCGGCCTCGTCGTCGGCACGCTGGTGGCCTGGGCGTTCGGCGACGCGCACTTCGACTCCGTCGCGCAGTCGGCCTGGGTCGGCGTCACCACGCCCTTCTACTTCGGCGCGCCGAAGTTCGCCCTCGCGGCGATCGTCTCGATGATCGTCGTCATGCTGATCACCGCCGTGGAGACCACCGGTGACGTGTTCGCGACCGGCGAGATCGTCGAGAAGCGCATCACGCGCGACGACATCGCCCGCGCTTTGCGCGCCGACGGCCTGGCCACCACGCTCGGCGGCATCCTCAACTCGTTCCCGTACACGTGCTTCGCCGAGAACGTCGGCCTCGTGCGCCTGACCCGGGTGAAGAGCCGCTACGTCGTGGCCGCCGCGGGCGTGATCATGATCATCATCGGGCTCATCCCGAAGGCGGGCGCGATCGTGGCGAGCATCCCGCACCCGGTGCTCGGCGGCGCCGCGATCGCGATGTTCGCGACCGTCGCGGTCGTCGGCATCCAGACCCTCGGGCGGGTGGACTTCCACGACCACCGCAACATCGTGATCGTCTCGACCAGCATCGGCCTGGCGATGTACGTGACCGCCATCCCGGACGTCGCCAAGGCCGTGCCCGAGTGGGCGCAGATCATCCTCGGCAGCGGCATCACGCTCGGTAGCATCACCGCGATCCTGCTCAACCTCGTGTTCCACCACATCGGCCGCAACCGCGGGCCTGCCGTCGCGGGCTCGCCCGGCGATCACCTCGTGCGACTGGACCAGGTCAACGCGATGACCGAGGACGAGTTCGTGGACACCTTCGCGGGCCTGTTCCAGGGGCCGGACTGGGTGGTCCGCCGCGCCTACGCGCAGCGCCCCTTCTCCGACACCCAGGACCTGCGCCGCGCGTTCCAGGAGGCCCTGTTCGCGGCCACCGTCGAGGAGCAGGAGCAGCTGATCAACTCCTACCCGGACCTGGGCGCGCACGTGGGCGGTGCCTCGCTGGAAGACCAGTCGACGCTCGGGCTGCACCGCCTCGCCGAGAAGGAGCACGAGGAGCTGGCCTCGCTCACCGCGGCCTACCGCGACCGGTTCGGCTTCCCGCTCGTCACGGCCGTGCGCGACCGCACCTCGCTGGACCACGTGCTCAGCAGCGGCTGGGAGCGGCTCAACAACTCGCCGACCCAGGAGCACGCCACCGCGTTGATCGAGATCGCCAAGATCGCGACGCACCGGTTCGACGAGAAGGTCGCCAACGCCAACCCGATCCACTCGGCCCGTAACAGACACTTGGAACCATGAAAGAGCTGCACTTCAACACGCTGCCCACCCCGGAGGCGACCGCACGGTTGCTGACGTGCCTCGCCGTGCCGCGGTGGGCGGCGGAGGTGGTGGACGGGCGGCCGTACGACACCCTCGCCGCCCTCACCAAGCAGGCCGAGGCCGCGGCGGCGACGCTCAGCGACGACGAGCTCGCCAGCGCCCTCGCCCGCCACCCGCGCATCGGCGAACGCGCGGGCGACGGCCACGACGCCGCGTTCTCCCGACGGGAGCAGGCGGCCGTCGCGCCGGACGACGAGCTGACAGCAGCGAACAAGGAGTACGAGCGGCGCTTCGGACGGGTGTTCCTCATCCGCGCCGCGGGCCGCACCGCGCCGGAGGTCCTCGCGGAGCTGCGGCGCAGGCTGGACAACGACGAGGCAACCGAACGAGCGGAAACGGTCGCGCAGCTGCGCGAGATCGCCCTCCTGCGGTTGCCGGAGGTGGTGGGAGCATGACACCGACGATCACGGTCAACGGCGAGGCGCGCCCGGTCACCGGCGAGCCGCACGTCACGGCGCTGGACTGGCTGCGCGACCAGGGCTTCACCGGGGCCAAGGAGGGCTGCGCGGAGGGCGAGTGCGGCGCGTGCTCGGTCCTCGTCGCCCGACCCGACGGCGAGGCCCGCACCCGGTGGACCGCGCTCAACGCCTGCCTGCTGCCCGCGCTCGCGCTGGACGGACAGGAGGTCGTCACGGCCGAAGGGCTCGGCCTGCCCGGCGACCTGCACCCGGTGCAGGAGGAGATGGCCTGCCGCGGCGGCTCGCAGTGTGGCTACTGCACGCCGGGCTTCATCTGCAGCATGGCGGCCGAGTACTACCGGCCCGAACGCGCGGCCTCGACCAACGGACACGTCGACGCCGAGCACGGCCCCAACGGCTTCGACCTGCACGCGCTGTCGGGCAACCTCTGCCGCTGCACCGGCTACCGCCCCATCCGCGACGCCGCGTACGCGCTGGGCAACCCGCCCGCGGACGACGCCCTCGCGGGCCGCGCCGCCGCGCCCGCACCCGCCGCGCCGCCGACCCGGGTTCCCCGGTTCGCCCGGCCCTCCGACCTCGCCGACGCGCTCGCGCTGCTGGCCGAGCACCCGGACGCGATGGTGGTGGCGGGCTGCACCGACTGGGGCGTCGAGGTCAACATCCGCGGCGTGCGCGCCCCGTTCGTCATCGCGGTGGACCGGCTCACCGAGCTGCGCACGTACGCCGTCGCCGACGACCACATCGAGCTCGGCGCCGCGCTCACGCTCTCGGAGGCCGAACGGCTGCTCGCGGGCCGGGTGCCGCTGCTGGACCAGCTGTGGCCGCAGTTTGCGTCCCGGCTCATCCGCAACGGCGCCACCCTGGGCGGCAACCTCGGCACCGGGTCGCCCATCGGCGACGCGCCGCCCGCGCTGCTGGCCCTGCGCGCGGACGTGGTGCTGGTCGGACCGGACGGCGAGCGCGTCGTCCCCCTCGACGAGTACTTCACCGGCTACCGGCGCTCGGTCCGCGCGGCGGGCGAGCTGATCAAGTCGGTGCGGGTGCCGCTGCCGCTGGCCCCGCTCGCCGCGTTCCACAAGATCGCCAAGCGGCGGTTCGACGACATCTCCAGCGTCGCCGTGGCGTTCGCGCTCGACGTGCGCGACGGGGTGGTCGCCGACGTCGCGATCGGCCTGGGCGGGGTCGCGGCCACGCCGGTGCGGGCGACCGCCACCGAGGCGGCCCTGCGCGGCCGACCCTGGGACGCCGACACCGTGCGGGAGGCCGCGGCCGTGCTGCGCGCCGAGGGCACCCCCATCGACGACCACCGGGCCAGCGCCGCCTACCGCGTGGCGATGCTCGAACAGTCACTGCTGAAGCTGCACGCGGAGGTGTCGGCATGAGCGAGCTCGCCACCCGTCCGGCCAACTCGGTCGTCGGGGTCTCGATGCAACACGAAGCCGCCGACCTGCACGTCACGGGCCTGGCGCTGTACACGGACGACCTGGTCAACCGGCACGTCGGCGTGCTGCACGCCTACCCGGTGCAGGCCACGCACACCCACGCGCACGTCACGTCGTTGCGCACCGAGCCCGCCCTGGACGTGCCGGGCGTGGTGCGGGTGCTCACCGCGGCCGACGTGCCCGGCGTGAACGACGCGGGCGTCAAGCACGACGAGCCGCTCTTCCCGTCCGAGGTCTGCTACCGCGGGCACGCGATCTGCTGGGTGCTCGGCGAGACCCTCGAAGCCGCGCGGATCGGCGCCACCAAGGTCGAGGTGGAGTACGAACCGCTGCCGTCGCTGGTGACGGTCACCGAAGCCATCGCCGCCGAGAGCTTCCAGGGCGCGCGGCCCACCGTGCGCCGCGGCGAGCCCGAGGCGCAGTGGGACACGTGCGCCCACGTCTTCGAGGGCGAGTTCGAGTTCGCAGGCCAGGAGCACTTCTACCTGGAGACGAACGCCGCGCTCGCGCACGTCGACGAGAACGGCCAGGTGTTCGTGCAGTCCAGCACCCAGCACCCCAGCGAGACGCAGGAGATCATCGCGCACGTGCTGGGCCGCGGCAGCCACGAGGTCACCGTGCAGTGCCTGCGGATGGGCGGCGGGTTCGGCGGCAAGGAGATGCAGCCGCACGGCTACGCGGCGATCGCCGCGCTCGGTGCCACGCTGACCGGCCGCCCGGTGCGGCTGCGGCTGAACCGCACGCAGGACATCACCATGACGGGCAAGCGGCACGGCTTCCACGCCGTGTGGAAGGTCGGGTTCGACGGCGAGGGCAAGCTCCGCGCGCTGGCCGCCACGCTGACCGCCGACGGGGGCTGGAGCCTCGACCTCTCCGAGCCCGTGCAGGCCCGGGCGCTGTGTCACATCGACAACGCCTACTGGGTGCCGCACATCGAGGTGCACGGGCGGATCGCGAAGACGAACAAGACGTCGCAGACGGCGTTCCGCGGCTTCGGAGGCCCGCAGGGCATGATCGTGATGGAGGACATCCTCGGCCGGTGCGCACCCCTGCTCGGGCTCTCGGCCCGCGAGCTGCGGCGCCGCAACTTCTACCAAGCGGGCCACACCACCCCCTACGGGCAGCCCGTGCGGCACCCGGAGCGGATCGAGCGGGTGTGGTCGCAGGTCACCGAGAGCGGCGACGTCGCCCGGCGCCTGGCCGGGATCGCCGCGTTCAACGCCGCTCACGAGCACAAGAAGCGGGCGTTGGCGATCACGCCCGTGAAGTTCGGGATCTCGTTCAACCTCACCGCGTTCAACCAGGCGGGCGCGCTCGTGCACGTCTACAAGGACGGCACGGTGCTGATCAACCACGGCGGCACCGAGATGGGCCAGGGCCTGCACACGAAGATGCTGCAGGTGGCGGCGACCGCGCTCGGCGTGCCGCTCTCGCTGGTAAGGCTGGCGCCGACGCGCACCGACAAGGTGCCCAACACGTCGGCCACCGCGGCGAGCTCCGGGGCCGACCTCAACGGCGGCGCGGTGAAGAACGCCTGCGAGCAGATCCGGACCCGCCTCGCCGACGTGGCCGCCGGGGAGCTGGGTGTCCACCCGGACGACGTCCGCTTCGTCGACGGCATCGTCACCGGCCTTGCCGAGAAGGACAAGAACCTCACGTTCGCGGAGGTGGTGCACCTGGCCTACTACCGGCGGGTGCAGCTCTCGGCGGCGGGCTTCTACCGCACGGCGGGCCTGCACTGGGACGCGAAGAACATGCACGGCGAGCCGTTCAAGTACTTCGCGTACGGGGCGGCGGCGAGCGAGGTGGAGGTCGACGGGTTCACCGGGGCGTACACGCTGCGGCGCGTCGACATCGTGCACGACGTCGGCGACAGCCTCTCCCCGCTGGTCGACCTCGGCCAGGTCGAGGGCGGCTTCGTGCAGGGCGCGGGCTGGCTCACCCTCGAGGACCTGCGCTGGGACACGGGCGACGGCCCCCACCGCGGGCGGCTGTCCACCCAGGCGGCCAGCACGTACAAGCTGCCGAGCTTCTCGGAGATGCCGACGGAGTTCCGGGTCACGCTGCTGGAGAAGGCGGCCGAGGACGGCGCGGTGTACGGCTCCAAGGCGGTCGGCGAGCCGCCGCTGATGCTGGCGTTCAGCGTGCGCGAGGCGTTGCGGGAGGCCGTGGCGGCGTTCGGGCCCGAGGGCCACAGCGTCGACCTGGGCTGCCCGTCGACGCCGGAGGCCGTGTTCTGGGCGGTGGAGGCCGCCCGCGCCGCGGCGCGGGCCCCCGTTGCGGTGGGGGACTGATGCACTGGCTCACCGCCCTCGCCGAGCTGCGGACCGCGCGGCAGCCCGGCGTGCTGGTCACCGTCACCGAGGTCCGCGGCCACGCGCCGCGCGAAGCCGGGGCGAAGATGGTGGTCGGGCAGCTGCGCACCTGGGGCACGATCGGCGGCGGCAACCTGGAGCAGGAGGCGGTGGTGCGCGCCCGCGAGCTGATCGCGGACGCCGCCACCGAGCCCTCCACCAGCGTCACGCGCCTCTCCGACCGCGCCCCGGCCCGGCACGGCGTGCAGTGCTGCGGCGGCGAGGTCACGCTGCTGTTCGAGCCGCAGCGCCCCGTGCCCGCGATCGCGATCTTCGGGATCGGGCACGTCGGCACCGAGCTGGCGCTGGTGCTGCAACGCCACGACGTCGAGCTGCACCTGGTGGACTCGCGCGACGGCCGCGTCGACGCCGTGCCCACCGAGCGCGCCGTCGCGCGGGTGCACCGCCACCACGCCGTGGTGCCGGAGCTGGTGCTCGGCGAGCTGCCCACCGGCAGCCACGTGCTGATCATGACGCACGACCACGCCGAGGACGCCGCGCTCTGCGACGCTGCGCTGCGCTGCGGGCATCTGGGGTCGATCGGGCTGATCGGTTCGACCGTGAAGTGGAGCCGGTTCGCGCGCAAGCTCGCCGCGGAAGGCCACGACGAGGCGGCGCTCGCCCGCATCACCACCCCGATCGGGCTGCCCGACATCACGGGGAAAGCGCCCGCGACGATCGCGGTGAGCGTCGCCGCGGATCTGTTGCGCCGCCTGGAGCGCGAGACCGACGTTTCCGGGGTGCGGACCCCGGAAACGTCCGGCTCGCGGGAGGGGGCGAGGTGACCGTCTACCGCGGCACCGTCCTCGACACCCCCGACTCGCCGTTCCACGGCGGCGGGCTGCGCGCCGAGTCCGACGCCGGGATCGCGGTGGAGGCGGGCGTGGTCGTCGACCGCGGCCCCTTCGCGCGGGTGCGCGCGGCCCGGCCGGACGACGAGGTCGTCGACCTCACCGGCGGTGTGCTGCTGCCGGGCCTGGTCGACACGCACGTGCACTTCCCGCAGGTCCGGGTGATCGGCGGCCTCGGCAAGCCGCTGCTGTCCTGGTTGGAGGGCCGCGCGCTGCCCGAGGAGGCGCGCATGTCCGACGTCGACTACGCCGGGGTGATCGCCACCGACTTCGTGGACGGGCTCGCCCGCGCGGGCACCACCACGGCGCTCGTGTTCGGCGCCCACTACGCGCCCGCCGTCGACGTGCTGTTCGAGCGGGCCGCGGTGGCCGGGCTGCGCGTCACGGCCGGGCTCGTCGTCGGCGACCGCAACCTGCGACCCGAGCTCGAGGTCACCCCCGAGCGGGCCTACGCCGACGGTCGCAGCCTGGCCGAACGCTGGCACGGCAAGGAACGCCTGCGCTACGCCGTCACACCGCGCTTCTCGCTCGCCACCACGCCGGGCCTGCTGGAGAGCTGCGCGGCACTGCTCGGCGACGTCGACGGGGCCCTGTTCACCTCGCACGTCAACGAGAACCCGGCCGAGGTCGCCGCGGTGGCGCAGCTGTTCCCGGAGTGCGCGCACTACGTCGACACCTACGACCGCTTCGCGCTGCTCGGGCGGCGCAGCGTGCTGGCGCACTCCGTGCACCCCACCGACGCCGAGCTGGACGTGCTGGCGGGCACGGCGGCGAGCGTCGCGCACTGCCCGTCGAGCAACAGCGCGCTGGGCAGCGGGCACTTCCCGCTGCGCCGCCACGTCGAGCGGGGCGTGCGGGTGGCGCTGGGCACCGACGTCGGCGCGGGCACCGGGTTCTCGCTGCTCAGGGAGGGGCTGCAGGCCTACTTCATGCAGGCGCTGCTCGGCTACCCGCTCACGTCCGCGCACCTGCTCTGGATGGCGACGCGGGCCGGGGCCGCCGCGCTCGACCTCGACGACGTCGGCGACCTCTCGGTCGGGCGCCAGTTCGACGCCGCGTGGGTGCGCCCGGCCGAGGGCAGCACGCTCGACCGGGTGCTCGGCCACGCCGACGACGCCGACGACGCGCTGGCCAAGGTGTTCGCCCTGGCCTGCGCCGCAGATATACGCGGCTCGTGGGTAGCCGGCACTGCGACCCGTTTGTTATCGTAGAGCGAAACAAAAATTTCGCATGACGGAAAGGCTGAGGGTGTACGCGGTCAACTGCTCGATCCTGTTCACCGAGCTCCCCCTGCTCGAACGGCCCGCCGCGGCCAGGCAGGCGGGGTTCGACGCGGTGGAGTTCTGGTGGCCCTGGCCGGTCGCCGTGCCCGCCGACGCCGAGATCGACGAGTTCGTCGCGGCCGTCACCGACGCGGGGGTGCAGCTCATCGGGCTCAACTTCGCCGCGGGTGACATGCCGGGTGGCGACCGCGGCCTCGTGTCGTGGCCCGCGCGGAGCGGCGAGTTCCGCGACAACGTCGACGTCGCCGTCGGCATCGGCGAGCGGCTGGGCTGCCGGGCGTTCAACGCCCTGTACGGCAACCGTGTCGAGGGCGTCCGCCCCGAGGAGCAGGACGAGCTCGCCGCCGAGAACCTCGCGATCGCCGCCCGCGCCGCCAAGCGCGTCGAGGGCACGGTGCTCGTCGAGCCGGTGAGCGGCGCTCCGCGCTACCCGCTGCGCACGGCGGCCGATGCGCTCGCCGCGGTCGACCGGGCGGGCGAGGACAACCTCCGGCTGCTGCTGGACGTCTACCACCTCTCCGTCAACGGCGACGACGTCGACGCCGCGATCGAGGGCGGCCGGTTCGGGCACGTCCAGATCGCCGACGCCCCCGGCCGCCACCAGCCCGGCACCGGCGATCTGCCGATCGCCCGCTGGCTCCAGAAGATCGCGGCCACCGGCTACGACGGCCGCATCGCACTCGAATACGTCGCCGAAGGGCCCGATCCCTTCGGCTGGTTGGAAGGAAAGCGATGACCACCGTTGCGTTCATCGGGCTCGGCATCATGGGCGGGCCGATGGCGGCCAACCTCGTGAAGGCGGGGTTCGACGTCGTCGGGTACAACCGCAGCCCGGAGAAGGTCAAGGAGCTCGTCGAGAAGGGCGGCCGCGGCGCCGAGGACGTCGCCTCCGCGGTGCGCGAGGCCGACTTCGTGATCACGATGGTGCCGGACTCGCCCGACGTGGAGGCCGTCAGCGGCGAGGTCTTCTCAGGCGCCCGGGAGGGCACCCTCTACATCGACATGAGCACGATCCGCCCCGACGTCGCCGTCCGCGTGGCCGAGGCGGGCCGCGAGGCGGGCGTGCGGGTGCTCGACGCCCCGGTGTCCGGCGGCGAGGCGGGCGCCATCGAGGGCAGCCTGTCGATCATGGTCGGCGGCTCGGCCGAGGACTTCGCGGACGCCAGGCCGGTGCTCGACGCGGTCGGCAAGACCGTCGTCCACGTCGGACCCGCGGGCTCCGGGCAAACAGTCAAGGCCGCCAACCAACTGATGGTGGCGGGCAACATCCAGCTGCTCGCCGAGGCGATCGTGTTCCTGCGCGCCTACGGCGTCGACGCCGACGCCGCCCTCGAGGTGCTCGGCGGCGGGCTCGCGGGCAGCACGGTGCTCAACCGGAAGGGCGCGTCCATGCTCGCCGGTGAGTTCAAGCCCGGCTTCCGCCTCGCGCTGCACCACAAGGACATGGGCATCGTGACCTCGGCCGCTCGGGAAGCGGGCGTCACGATTCCGCTCGGCGCGGTCGTCGCCCAGCTCGTCGCGGCCATGGTGGCCCGCGGCGACGGCGGCCTCGACCACTCCGGCCTGCTCAAGCTCGTCGAGGAGCTGTCCGGCCGCAACGGCTGACCCCTCACCACGCCGGTGATCACCGGTTCGGCACGGCCGAACCGGCGGTCGCCGCTGCACACCTAAGGACACATCATGGCTCGGATGACAGCGGCGGACGCCGCCGTGGCGATCCTGCGCGCGGAGGGCGTGACCCACGCCTTCGGCGTGCCGGGTGCCGCGATCAACCCGTTCTACGCCGCGATGCGGCGCGACGGCGCCATCGACCACGTGCTCGCCCGCCACGTCGAGGGCGCCTCCCACATGGCCGACGGCTTCACCCGCACCCGTGCGGGCAACATCGGCGTGTGCGTCGGCACCTCCGGCCCCGCGGGCACGGACATGATCACCGGCCTGTACGCGGCGGCCGCCGACTCCGTGCCGATCCTCGCCATCACCGGCCAGGCGCCGGTTGCGCGGCTGCACAAGGAGGACTTCCAGGCCGTCGACATCGCGACGATCGCCGCGCCGGTGACCAAGATGGCCGTCACCGTGCTGGAGGCCGCGCAGGTGCCCGGCGTGTTCCAGAAGGCGTTCCACCTCATGCGCTCGGGCAGGCCCGGGCCGGTGCTGATCGACCTCCCGTTCGACGTCCAGATGACGGAGATCGAGTTCGACCCGGAGACGTACGCGCCGCTGGAGCCGCACCGCCCCGCCGCCACGCGCGCGCAGGTGGAGAAGGCCCTCGACATGCTGCAGGAGTCGGCGGCGCCGTTGATCGTCGCCGGTGGCGGGATCATCAACGCCGACGCTTCGGACCTGCTCGTCGAGCTGGCCGAGCTGCTCGACGTGCCGGTCATCCCGACCCTCATGGGCTGGGGCGCCATCCCCGACGACCACCGCCTGATGGCGGGCATGGTCGGGCTGCAGACCTCGCACCAGTACGGCAACGCCACCTTCCTGGCGTCGGACTTCGTGCTGGGCATCGGCAACCGCTGGGCCAACCGGCACACCGGCGGGCTGGACCTCTACCGGCGCGGCCGGACGTTCGTGCACGTCGACATCGAGCCCACGCAGATCGGCCGCGTGTTCCCGCCGGACTACGGGATCGTGTCCGACGCGGGCAAGGCGCTGGAGCTGCTCGTCGAAGTGGCCCGGGAGCGCAGGGGCCGGCTCCGGGACTACAGCGGGTGGGTCGAGCAGTGCGCCAAGCGCAAGCTCTCGATGCTGCGCCGCACGCACTTCGAGAACGTGCCGGTGAAGCCGCAGCGCGTGTACGAGGAGATGAACCGCTCGTTCGGGCGCGACACCCGCTACGTGTCGACGATCGGCCTCTCCCAGATCGCGGGCGGGCAGTTCCTGCACGTGTTCGGGCCGCGGCGCTGGATCAACGCCGGGCAGGCGGGCCCGCTGGGCTGGACGCTGCCCGCCGCGCTCGGGGTCGCCGCGGCCGACCCGGACACCCCGGTCGTGGCGCTCTCGGGCGACTACGACTTCCAGTTCCTCATGGAGGAGATGGCGGTGGGGGCGCAGTTCCACCTGCCCTACATCCACGTCGTCGTCAACAACTCCTACCTCGGGCTGATCCGCCAGAGCCAGCGCGGGTTCGAGATGGACTACTGCGTGCAGCTGGCGTTCGACAACGTCAACAGCCCCGACCTGAACGGCTACGGCGTCGACCACGTGAAGGTGGCCGAGGGCCTCGGCTGCAAGGCCGTGCGGGTCGAGCGGCCCGAGGACATCGCGTCGGCGTTCGAAGACGCGAAGAAGCTGATGGCCGAGTTCCGGGTGCCGGTGCTGGTCGAGGTGATCCTGGAGCGCGTCACGAACATTGCGATGGGCACCGAGCTGGACAACGTCGTGGAGTTCGAGGAGCTGGCGACGCTCGACGAGCACGCACCGACGGCCATCGCCCTGCTTGACTGAGCCATGCGCGTCTTGGTGGCACCGGACAAGTTCAAGGGCTCGCTCACCGCGCGGGAGGTCGCCGCGCGGGTGGCGGCGGGGATCGGCGCCGAGGCGCCGGGCGTCGAGGTCGAGCAGGTGCCCGTGGCCGACGGCGGCGACGGCACGCTCGACGCCGCCGTCGCCGCCGGGTTCACGCGGGTCGAGGTGGCGGCGCACGGCCCCACCGACGAACCGGTGACCACGGCGTTCGCGGCGCGCGACGGCGTGGCCGTGGTCGAGATGGCCGACGTGTCCGGGCTCGCGCTGCTGATGCCCGACCGGCTCGACGCGCTGGGCGCGAGCTCGTACGGCACCGGCGAGGTGATCCGGGCCGCGCTGGACCACGGCTGTCGGGAGATCGTGCTGGGCATCGGCGGCAGCGCGAGCACCGACGGCGGCGCGGGCATGGTGGCGGCGCTCGGCGCGCGGCTCCTCTCCTCTGACGGGCAGGAACTGGGGCGGGGTGGCGCCGCGCTCGCGGACCTGGCCCGGCTCGACCTCTCCGGCCTGCACCCGGCGCTCGCCGAGGCGCGGGTCGTGGTGGCGAGCGACGTCGACAACCCGCTGCTCGGCCCGAACGGCGCGGCCGCGGTGTACGGCCCGCAGAAGGGGGCGTCGGAAGCGGACGTGGTGACCCTGGACGCGGCGCTGACCCGCTGGGCGGACGTGGTGGAAGCGGCGGTGGCCGACGGCGCCGCGCCGACCGCCAGCGCGGGCGCGACCGGGACCGACCCCGCTGCCGTGACCGCCGCGGCCGGTGTCGCCGCCGGCTCACCCGCCGGCGCGGCCGGGTTGGACCCCGCTGCCGCGGCGGCCGTGGCAGGCGTCGCCGCCGCGGCGGCTGCGGCGGGCTCCACCGCCGCCGGGGCGGCCGCTGCCGGCGCCGTTGCCGCCGTACCCGAGGCCACGCCCGCGCCGCGGGACCGGCCCGGGGCGGGCGCCGCGGGCGGGGTCGGGTTCGCGGCGATGGCCGTGCTCGGGGCCGAGCTGCAGTCGGGCATCGGCCTCGTCCTCGACCTCGTCGGGTTCGCCGACCACTTGCCCGGCACCGGCCTCGTCGTCACCGGCGAGGGCTCGCTCGACACCCAGACCCTCAGCGGCAAGACCCCCGCGGGCGTGGCCGCCGCGGCCCGGGAGGCCGGGATCCCGGTCGTCACCGTCTCCGGCCGGGTGGCGCTCACCGCCGACCAGCTCGCGGGCGCGGGCATCCGCCGCGCCTACGCCCTCACCGACATCGAGTCCGACCCCGACCGCTGCTTCAGCGAGGCGGGCCCACTGCTGCAGGAGCTCGCCCGCACCCTCGCCCGCGACTGGCTCAAGGAGGAGAGATGACCACCACCGTGCCCCTCTTCGTCAACGGCGACGGCATGCGCGGCGGCCGCGTCCACCACACCATCGAGGCACACCCGTTCCTCGGCGCCGCCCGCACCGCGCCCCGCTATCGCTTCTTCTCCGTCCGCGACGAGTTCCCGGCGCTGTGGCCGGTGGCCGAGGACGGGGTCAGCATCGAGGGCGAGCTGTACGACGTGCCCCTCGACGTCATCCGCGACGCCTTCATCCCCGCCGAGCCGCCCGAGCTGGAGCTCAGCGTCGTCGAGCTCGAGGACGGCAGCAGCGCGCTGGTGGTGATGCTGCGGGAGGGCGTCCACGCCGCGGGCATCGGGCTCAAGGACGTCTCGGAGTTCGGCAGCTGGCGTGCCTACAAGGAGGGCCGCTGATGGACTTCGTGATCCGCGCCCGCCGGGTCGTGACGCCGGCAGGTGAGACGGCGGCGGCCGTCGTCGTGCGCGACGGCGTCATTGCCGCCATCGAGCCCTTCGACACCCCGGCCGCCTCCGCCGACACCGTCGACCTCGCCGACGACGAGGTGCTGCTGCCCGGCCTCGTCGACACCCACGTGCACGTCAACGAGCCCGGCCGCACCGAGTGGGAGGGCTTCGCCACCGCCACCCGGGCCGCGGCGGCGGGCGGCGTCACCACGCTGCTGGACATGCCGCTCAACAGCATCCCGCCCACGTGCACGGTCGAGGCGCTGCAGATCAAGCGGAAGTCCGCCGACGGGCGCTGCCACGTCGACGTCGGCTTCTGGGGCGGCGCGATCCCCGGCAACCTCGCCGACCTGCGCGGCCTGCACGACGAGGGCGTGTTCGGCTTCAAGTGCTTCCTCGCGCCGTCCGGTGTGGACGAGTTCCCCCCGCTCCCGGTGGCCGAACTGGACCGCTACCTGGCCGAGCTGGCCGGGTTCGGCGGGATGATGATCGTCCACGCCGAGGACGGCGACGCGCTGGAGCGCGCCCCCGAGGCGCACGGCCGGGAGTACGCGAGCTTCCTCGCCTCGCGACCGCGTGGCGTGGAGAACCTCGCCATCGCCGAGCTCATCGAGGCCGCCCGGCACACCGGGGCCGCCGTGCACCTGCTGCACCTCTCCAGCTCGGACGCGGTGCCGATGCTGCGCTCGGCCCGGCGCGACGGGATCGCGTTCACCGTCGAGACGTGCCCGCACTACCTCGTCTTCGAGGCGGCGTCGATCGCCGCGGGCGCCACCCAGTTCAAGTGCTGCCCGCCCATCCGCGAGGCCGACAACCGCGAGGACCTCTGGGCGGCGCTCGGGCGCGGCGACATCGACATCGTCGTCTCCGACCACTCGCCCTGCGTCCCGGAGCTGAAGGGCCTCGACCACGGCGACTTCGGCACGGCCTGGGGCGGCATCTCGTCGCTGCAGATCGGCCTGCCCGCCGTGTGGACGGAGGCGCGGCGGCGCGGGCACGGCCTCGCCGACGTCGTGCGCTGGATGGCGCAGCGCCCCGCCGAGATCGCGGGCCTCACCCGCAAGGGCCGGATCGCGCCCGGCTGCGACGCCGACCTCGTCGCGTTCGCGCCGGACGCCGCCTTCGTCGTCAACCCGGGGCGGCTCTACCACCGCAACCCGGTCACGCCCTACGCCGACCGCGCCCTCGCGGGTGTGGTGCGGCGCACCTGGTTGCGCGGCACCCCGGTCACCGACCGCGAGCCGCACGGCCGCCTGATCCGCCGAGGAGAAGCATGAGCTACTACACCCCCACCGGCGGGCTGCCACCGCAGACCCAGCTGCTCAGCGACCGGGCGATGTTCCGGGAGGCCTACGCGGTGATCCCGCGCGGCACCAACTCCGACATCGTCACCAGCTACCTGCCGCACTGGCAGGGCACCCGGCTCTGGGTGCTGGCCAGGCCGCTGTCCGGCTTCGCCGAGACCTTCTCCCAGTACATGATGGAGGTCTCTCCCGGGGGCGGCAGCGACCGTCCCGAGCCCGATCCGGAGGCCGAGGGGGTGCTGTTCCTCACCGCGGGCGCCCTACGGATCACCGTGGGGGGCACCGACCACAAGCTCGACCCCGGTGGCTACGCCTACCTCCCGCCGGGCGCCGACTGGTCGGTCCGCAACGACGGCGGCGACCTCGCGCACTTCCACTGGATCCGCAAGGCCTACCAACGGGTGGACGGCCTCGACGCGCCCGAGGCGTTCATCACCAACGAACGCGACGTCGAACCCACCCCGATGCCCGACACCGACGGGCGCTGGAAGACGAGCCGCTTCGTCGACCCGCAGGACCTGCGCCACGACATGCACGTGACCATCGTGACGTTCGAGCCCGGTGCGGTGATCCCGTTCGCCGAGACCCACGTCATGGAGCACGGCCTGTACGTGCTCGAAGGCAAGGCCGTGTACCGGCTCAACGAGGACTGGGTGGAGGTGCAGGAGGGCGACTTCATGTGGCTGCGCGCGTTCTGCCCGCAGGCCTGCTACGCGGGCGGCCCCGGCAAGTTCCGGTACCTGCTCTACAAGGACGTCAACCGGCACATGCGGCTGCGCCCGCGGTGAGTCGTACGATCCGCCGGGGCGAGTTGGGCGATTAGGATCCCCGGTTCGTGGCGGATGCGCGGATCGGGCTGGCTCGTCTGACCGAGGTTCCCCTCGACGCGGTGGTCGCGCTGCTCAACGAGCCGCGCAACACCCGGCACATGCCGCTGTCCAACCCGTTCACGTCGGAGACCGCGCGCGAGTGGGTGCAGGCCAAGGACGCGCAGTGGGACGAGCACGGCTACGGCCCGTGGGCGGTGCTGGTGGACGGCGACTTCGCGGGCTGGGGCGGCTTCCAGCGCGAGCCGAACGGCGCCGACTTCGCGCTGGTGCTCTTCCCGCAGCACTGGGGTCGGGGCGCCGCGATCACCCGGGAGGTGCTGCAGCGCGGGTTCACCGAGCTCGGGCTCACCGACGTGCTCATCGCGCTGCCGCACACCCGCAGCCCCGACCGCGCGGTCGCCCGGCTCGGCTTCCAGCCCGACGGCGAGGTGGACTACGGCGGCGTCGCGTTCCGGCAGTACCGCCTCACCCGGGAGGCGTGGGAGACGGCCCGATCGACCTGAGCGGCGTCGAAACGGCCAACACGGCGGGTCGGAACGTACGACTCACCGGGGTGGAACGTACGACTCACCGGTCGGCGGGGTCGGCCTCGGCGATGGCGCTCGGGGGTACCAGGCCCGCGTCGCCGGGCTGCAGCACCACCATGACGAAGCGCACCGGCTCGTCGCCCACGCAGGCGTAGCGGTGCGGGGCGTGCGCCTGGAAGAGCACGGTGTCGCCGGTGTCGAGGACCTGGTCGACGGCCCCCACCCGTAGCGCCAGCTGCCCGGCGAGCACCGAGAGCACCTCCTGGGTGCCGATCGGGTGCGCCTCGCCCTCGAAGCCGTCGCCCGGCCGCAGCGTCCAGTCCCACAGCTCGACGACGTCGGGCGGGTCGGTGCCGATGCGGAACACCGCGCTGCTGCCCGCGGCGCTCGTCCACAGTTGCGCCGCATCGGCCCCGCGCCGGACGACGACGCGCGGCGCGGCGTCGCCGTCCACCAGCGAGGCCACCCCCACCCGCAGCGCCGCGGCCAGGTTGCACAGCGTGCCGATGGACGGGTTGCCGCGCGCCGTCTCGATCTGGATCACGGTGCCGCGGCTGACGCCCGCCGCCGCGGCGAGCGCGTCGATCGTCATCCGACGCTGTTGGCGCAGGGTGCGGACGTTGCGCCCGACGGCGGCCGCGACGGCTTCGGAAGACTGCATGTCGTCCAGTGTGCCGTACCTCATCGACAACTCTGCTGTACTGACGTACCGTCCATCTTGCTGTCCTGCTAGGTCAAGTTCGCTGAACGGAACCATGATGTCGCTGTACTTCGCCCTGCCCGGGGCACTCGCCTACGGTCTCGCCGACTTCGCGGGCGGCATGGCAACGCGCCGCGCCCCCGTCTTCGTCGTGACGGCCGTGGTGCAGGTGGCCGGGCTCGTGGCGCTGCTGCCCGTGATGCCGTTCGCGGGCGGCACGCTGTCCTGGGCCGCGGTCGGCTGGGGTGTGCTCGCGGCGGCGGGCGGCACCGGCGGCCTCCTGCTCTACCTGCGGGCGCTCGCGGTGGGGCCCATGGGTGTGGTCGCGCCGCTGTCGGCCGTGGTCGGCGCGGGGCTGCCGCTGCTGGTGGGGCTGCTGAGCGGGGAGCGGCTCGGGCCCGTCACGCTGGTGGCCATCGGCATCGCGCTGGTGGCGATCGTCCTGGCCACGGCGGGCGGCAAGGCGGGCACGGGAAGCCGCCTCGGGCCGCTCATGGCGTTGGGCGCGGGGGCCGGGTTCGCGCTGTTCTTCGTCGGGCTGCACGCGGCCCCGGTGGACTCCGGGATGTGGCCGCTCCTGGTCGGACGGCTGGTGTCGGCGCCGGTGCTCGTCGTCGTGGTCGCGTTGACCAGGGGCGTGCGTCCGGGCGCGGGGTTCCCCTGGAAGCTCGCGCTGGTCTCCGGGGTGTTCGACACCCTCGCCAACGTGTTCTTCCTGCTCGCCACCCGCGCCGGTGACCTCGGTGTGAGCTCGGTGGTCGTGTCGCTGTACCCGGTGGTGGTCGCGCTGCTGGCCGGGGTGGTGCTGCGCGAGCGGCTCACCGGGCTGCAGATCGGCGGCGCGGGCCTCGCGGTGGGCGCGAGCGTGCTGCTGGCGGTCGGCGGTTAGGCGCGCCAACTGGGCAGCCACAGCTGGGCGTCCCACATGCCCGGCGTGATCGGCATCGCGGTGAGGATCGGCCAGAGCCACGCGAAGTTGGCCACCACCAACCCCACCCACAGCCCGACGACGAGCAGGCCGGTCTGCCGCCGTTCCTTCCCGACGTCGGACCGGCCCAGGATCTCGCCCATGACCAGCACCGTGGCGAGCACGAGGAACGGCACGACCGGCGTCATGTAGAAGAAGAACATCTGCCGGTCGATGTCCATGAACCACGGGACGATGCCCGCCGCGTAGCCCACGAGCACCGCGCCGTAGCGCCAGTCGGCCCGGGTCACCACGCGCCACAGCGACAGCGCCAGCACCAACGGCGCGGGCCACCACAGCGCCGGGGTGCCGATGAGCATCACGGCGCTGACGCACTGGGCGTCGCCGCAGCCCGTGACCCCGTCGCCCGCGTAGTAGTAGAGCATCGGCCGCAGCCCCATGGGCCACGACCAGGGCTTGGACTCCCACGGGTGGGCGCCCGCCGACTGCGTGGTGAGCCCCTGGTGGAAGGCCAGCACCTTGCCCTCGAAGTAGAGCATCGAGGAGAAGGCGTTGGTGGACGCGTAGCGGTCGGTGGCCGTCTCGCTGGCGAACCAGAACGCCCAGTCCGCGAAGTACACCGCCACCGGTAGGAGCGCGAGCGCCCACACGGACGGCAGCACGTCGCGCAGCAATGTGCCCTTCCACGGCCGCGCGACGCCCGCGTTGCGCCGGGCGGTGAGGTCCCAGAGCACCGAGAGGACGGCGAACGCCGCCACCCAGTAGATGCCCGACCACTTCACGGCGATCCCGAGCCCGAGCAGCACGCCGGTGGCCAGCCGCCACCAGCGCACGCCCATCCGCGGCCCGAGCGGGGAATCCCCGACCCGGCCTTCGGCGACGACGCGGGCCATGCGGGCGCGGACGTCGTCGCGGTCGCAGACGAGCGTGGCGAACGCGGCCACCACGAAAAGCGCGGAGAAGACGTCGAGCATGCCCATGCGGCCCTGCACGTGCGAGAGCCCGTCGCAGATCAGCAGCACGCCCGCGACCGCGCCCAGCAGCGTGGAGCGGGTCAGGCGGCGGCCCACCCGGACGATGAGGACGACGCACAGCACGCTCGCGAGCGCGGCGGAGAACCGCCAGCCGACGGCGTCGTAGCCGAACATCGCCTCGCCGATCGCGATGAGCTGCTTGCCCAGCGGCGGGTGGACGACGAGCTCGAAGCCGGGGTTGTCCTCGACGCCGCCGTTGCGCAGCATCTGCCACGCCTGCGGCACGTAGTGCTTCTCGTCGAAGACCGGGGTGCCGCCGTCGGTGGGGCTGCCGAGGCCCGCGAACCGGACGGACGCCGCGACGATGCCGAGGACGAGCGTGACGACGAAAGCGCGGAGGCGGTCGGTCGGCGGGGGCGGCCCGAGGACGTCGGCGGGCTCGGGCGGTGGGCCTTCGGGGGGTTCGCCCAGCGGCTGGACGCCGGTGGCCGCGTCGTCGTCGGTGGCCGGGCGGCTGGGCCTGCTGTGCCGCGGATGGCCGACGGTCGAGGTAGCCACGGCGCCCGATCGTAGGCTCACGCTCGTGTCCTCCCCGTCAGCCGGTCTCCTGGTGCTCGCGGCCACCCCGTTGGGCCAGGCCGCGGACGCGTCTTCGCGCCTGGTCGCGGCGTTGGGGGAGGCCGACGTGATCGCCGCGGAGGACACCCGGCGGCTGCGGACGCTCGCCGCCGCGCTGGGGGTGTCGGTGCGGGGGCGGGTGGTGTCGCACTACGACGCCGTCGAGGCCGCGCGGCTGCCCGGCCTGCTCGACGAGGTCCGGGCGGGGCGCACGGTGCTGGTGGTGAGCGACGCGGGGATGCCGATGGTGTCCGACCCGGGCTACCGGATCGTCGCGGCCGCGGTGGCCGAGGGGTTGCCGGTGACGTGCCTGCCCGGGCCCTCCGCGGTCACCACGGCGCTGGTGCTCGCGGGGCTGCCCGCCGACCGGTTCTGCTTCGAGGGGTTCGCGCCACGGCGGTCGGGGGAGCGGCGGCGGTGGCTCGCGTCGTTGCGCGGCGAGCCGCGGGCGGTGGTGTTCTTCGAGTCGCCCCACCGACTGGCCGAGACGCTCGCGGACGCCGTCACCGAGCTGGGTGGCGATCGGGCCGCCGCCGTGTGCCGGGAGCTGACGAAGACGCACGAGGAGGTGCGCCGGGGGCCGCTGGCCGAGCTGGCCGCGTGGGCGGCCGAGGGCGTGCGGGGGGAGATCACCGTCGTGCTGGCGGGGGCGTCGGCGGCGGTGCCGAGCGTGGCGTCGCTGGTGGCGGCGGTGCAGGAGCGCGTGGCGGACGGCGAGCGGCTGAAGGACGCCGTGAGCGTGGTGGCTTCGGCGGCGGGCGTCCCGAAGCGGGAGCTGTACGCGGCCGCGCTGGCCGACCAGCGGGGCTGACGGCGCCCACTGCGCCGCGAGGGCGGCGGGGCCATGACGCGGCGCTCCAGTGCGGCTGGGCCGCCGCGAGGTGGGCCGGGCGGCTGACGCGGCCCGACGGCACTGCCGCTATCCGCCGGACCCGGCGGCCGCCTCGGGCGGCGCCTCCGGCCGGGGGCTGGGCGGCCACTGGCGGTGGGGCCCGAAACCGATCCGTCGACCTGGGCCGAACGCGGACCGGTGGCCGCCGCCGATGGAGGGCTCGCGTTCGGGCTCCTGCGCGGGGCCGTCCGCCGGAGGAGCCGCGGGTGCGCCGCCCGCCGAGGCCGCCGTCGCGAGCCGGTGCAGCCCGCAGGGCCATCGGACGAACAGCGTGCCGCCGGGGGCCATGCAGCCCCGGCAGTAGCCCCTCGCGTCGGCCTGGTGGACCTCGACCAGGCGATGGGCGAGCTCCGGCATCCGCGCGAGCGCTTCGACCGCCAAGTGCCATCGCGCGTCAGTAGACCGCATAGGCCCACTGTAGCCCTATGTGGCCCACAGTAGCGACTTTGCTTGAAATGTGGCGACAAAAACGTCTAGGGGGGCTTGATACGCCGCCAAGTAACTTAGAGTGACTGGCGTGCCGAAGCCGACCCTGGTCACCACTCCTGAAGCGGCCCGTCAGCTCGGTATTTCCGCGCGAACTCTGCAGCGGTACGTCCAAGCCGGCTACGTCAAGCCTGATCTGCGCCTCCCGTCGGGCCGGTACCGCTGGGACGTCGATCATCTCCGCGATCAGATCAATTCGCTTCCGGTCGATCGCGAAGAGTGACATCGACGCCCTTCCTACCCGCACGGAACAGTGTTCGTGCATCTAGGGGGGCTTGATGTTTTTCGGCCGCCGTCACGGAGCGTTCGGGGCGCCCCCGAAATCCCGTTTCGCGCAGGTCCTACGCTGGTGACCATGAGTACCCGCGTGCTGACCGCCGTGGCGTGGCCCTACGCCAACGGCCCGCGGCACATCGGCCACGTCTCCGGCTTCGGTGTGCCCTCCGACGTCTTCTCCCGCTACCGGCGGATGGCGGGCGACCAGGTGCTCATGGTCAGCGGCACGGACGAGCACGGCACCCCGATCCAGGTGCAGGCCGACGCCGAGGGGCTGTCCCCCCGCCAGCTCGCCGACAAGTACAACGGCGTGATCACCAAGGACCTGCAGGGCCTCGGGCTGGCCTACGACCTCTTCACCCGCACCACCACCACCAACCACTACGAGGTCGTGCAGAACCTCTTCCTCGCGCTGCACAAGAACGGCTACGTCGTCGCCAAGTCGGCGATGGGCGCGATCAGCCCGTCCACCGGGCGCACGCTGCCCGACCGCTACGTCGAGGGCACCTGCCCCATCTGCGGCTACGAGGCGGCGCGTGGCGACCAGTGCGACAACTGCGGCAACCAGCTCGACCCCGCCGACCTCATCAACCCCCGCTCGAGGATCAACGGCGAGACGCCGCGGTTCGTCGAGACCGAGCACTTCTTCCTCGACCTGCCCGCGTTCGCCGAGTCGCTGGGGCAGTGGCTGTCCACGCGCACCGACTGGCGGCCCAACGTGCTGAAGTTCTCGGCCAACCTGGTCGAGGACCTCAAGCCGCGCGCGATCACCCGCGACCTCGACTGGGGCGTCCCCATCCCGCTCGACGGCTGGCGCGACCGGCCGATGAAGCGGCTCTACGTGTGGTTCGACGCGGTCATCGGCTACCTGTCGGCGTCCGTCGAGTGGGCCCGGCGCGGCCCCGACCCGGACGCGTGGAAGCAGTGGTGGTGCGATCCGGCCGCCCAGGGCTACTACTTCATGGGCAAGGACAACATCGTCTTCCACTCGGTGATCTGGCCCGCGCTCCTGCTGGGGCAGAACGGGCAGGGCGACCACGGCGGCACCCCCGGCGTGTTCGGCACGCTGAACCTGCCGAGCGAGATCGTGTCGTCGGAGTACCTCACGATGAGCGGCTCGAAGTTCTCGACCAGCCGCGGCACCGTGATCTACGTCGGCGACTTCCTGAAGGAGTTCGGGCCCGACGCGCTGCGGTACTTCATCGCCGTCGCCGGGCCGGAGAACCAGGACACCGACTTCACCTGGGACGAGTTCGTCCGCCGCACCAACTTCGAGCTGGCCAACGAGTGGGGCAACCTGGTCAACCGGTCGATCTCGATGGCGCACAAGAACGTCGGGGCGATCCCGAAGCCGGTGGCGCCCGCCGACGCCGACGCCGAGCTGCTCGCCGTCTCCCGGGCCGGGTTCGACACCGTCGGGGAGCTGCTGGGGCGCAACCGGTTCAAGCAGGCGGTCGGCGAGGCCATGCGGGTGGTGTCGGCGGCCAACCGGTACCTGTCCGACCAGGAGCCGTGGAAGCGCAAGGACGACCCCGACCGGCGCGACACGATCCTGCACACCGCGCTGCAGGTCGTGCAGGACGCCAACACGCTGCTCACGCCGTTCCTCCCGCACGCCGCGCAGCAGGTGCACGAGGCGCTGGGCGGCAGCGGGGTGTGGGCGGCGCAGCCGGAGATCCGCGAGGTCGAGGACCTCGGCGACGGCCCCGCCTACCCCGTCCTCACCGGCGACTACGCGGGCGAGCAGGCGCGGTGGGCGTCCACGCCGGTCGAGGTCGGCCGCCCGCTGGCCCGGCCCACCCCGATCTTCACCAAGCTCGACCCCGCGCTCGGCGAGACCGGGCCGGAGTGGGCGCCGATCGCGCGATGACGGGCGACGCTCCGCTCGCCCTCGCCGCCGTGGTTGCGTGCCCGGCCCGTCGGGGCGCCGCGGTCGTGCGCCCCACCGGTCGGCGCGCCGTGGTCGCCCGCCGGGGCCGCCGCGCTGCGACGGGGCCGAGCGAAGGCCGCGGGCGCGCGGCGGCCCGAGGGTGAAGCCGCCGCCGCCCCCGCCGGAGCCGTTGCCCGCGGCCACCGTCGACGCCCACACGCACCTGGACGCGTGCGGCGCGACGACGCCGGAGCTCCTGGCCGCGGCGATGGATCGGGCGGCGGCGGTCGGGGTGACGCGAGCGGTCACGGTGGCCGACGACCTGGCCTCCGCGCGCTGGGTCGTCGACGCCGCCGGCTGGGACGACCGGGTCGTGGCGGCCGTCGCGCTGCACCCGACGCGCACGGCCGCCGCCGCCGACGCGGACCTCGCCGAGATCGAACGGCTCGCCGCGCACCCCCGCGTCGTCGCGGTGGGGGAGACCGGGCTCGACTACTACTGGGACTTCTCCCCGCCCGAGGCGCAGCAGCGGGTCTTCCGGTGGCACATCGGGCTCGCCAAGCGGCTCGGCAAGCCGCTGATGATCCACGACCGCGAGGCGCACGCCGACATCCTGCGGATCCTGCGCGAGGAGGGCGCGCCGCCGGTCGTCGTCTTCCACTGCTTCTCCGGCGACGCCGGGATGGCGCGGGAATGCGTCGACGCGGGCTACGTGCTCTCGTTCGCCGGGCCCGTCACGTTCAAGAACGCGCCCGACCTGCGCGCGGCCGCCGCGCTGGTGCCCGACGACCAGCTCCTCGTCGAGACCGACGCACCGTTCCTCACCCCGCACCCGCACCGCGGCCGGGCCAACGAGCCGTTCTGTCTACCGTGGACGGTGCGGGCGCTCGCCGCCGTCCGGGGCGTCACCGACGAGCGGCTCTCTTCATGCGCTCGGCGTAACGCCGAGCGGGTGTTTCGGCTCGGCGAGCTGCCGTCCAGCCCGTCGATTGGTACGTCGGGCGCAACAGACCCACGTTCAGCGTAGCGAGGTGCCCGTTCGGCGCTCGCGGTGTGTCACAGCACGGTGCCGCCCCACGCACCCCGTTACGGTTCCGTGATCGCTAAAGCCGGGGTGGGGAAACGCTCCCCAGCATCGGTCACGACGGTTCCGGGGCGCTCCCCCAGAACCACCCGCCCCCGGGGCCGTCGTGACCGTGACTCGCTTCCCCTGCCCGGTCCGACGAGGGTTAGGTTGACTGTGGTCGACGTCTCTGCGCGTGCGCGGCGCCGTGCCGCGCGTGCCCGTGTGGGTGTGATCGTGGGCGCGCCGGAGACCGACCCGTACGCCGACTGGTACGGCCCGCAGCCGGTGCAGGACCCGGTCGACTTCCCGGCGCCGTCGAAGCGGCCCGCGGTCGAGTCGGTGGTGTCGCAGTCGCAGGGCGTGGTCGCCTACCCGGGTCGCGGTGGGCTCTCCGAGGACGCTTCGGCCGACCCGGCCACCGGTGAGCTGCCGGTCGTCGAGCCCGAGCACATCACCGAGACGACCTGCCGCATCCCGGTGATCAGCTCGGCGGACATGACCGGCCCGATCCCGCGGATCACGGGCGAGCTGTTCACCCCCACCACGCCGTCCGGCGACGGGCGGGTCGACGCCGCCGAGCCGCCGCCCGCCGCGCCGCTCACCCCGGACTCCGGGTTCTGGGGGGCGACCGCTCCGGCCGTCGCCCGCCCGTCCGCCGCGTCGCCGGTGACGGACCTGCCCGGCGTCTCGGCCTCCGGCTCGAGCCCGGCGGTGGTGGACCGGGGCCCGGCCGCTCCCGCGTGGGTGGAGCCGGACGAGGACGAGCTCGGTGTCGCCGACGAGGACGCGCCGCCGTCCACCCCCGGCCGGTCGGCGCGCGAGACCGGGCGCGTCGCCGTCCCCGACGCCGGACCGGTCACCGCGCCCATCCCCGCGATCGGCCCCGAGTCCGACGAGCACCTCACCGGGCCCGTCGCCGACGAGCCGATCACCGACTCGTTCGCCGCCGTGCCCGAGCCCGCAGCCCACACCCGCCGCGCCGAGCGCCGCAACGCCTGCCGTCCCGCGGTGGGCCGCCTGACCGTCCGCGCCACCGCCCTCGCCCTCCTCCTCGCCCTGGTCGGCGGTGGAGCGACTGCGGTGGCGATGGACAAGGCGATCACCGTGACGGTCGACGGCCAGGACCGCGTCGTGCACACGTTCGCGGGCGACGTCGCCGCGGCGCTGCAGGCCGCGGGCATCAGCGCGGCCCCGCAGGACCGGGTCGAGCCCGCGCTGCCCACCACGGTCGACAACGGCGACCACGTGATCTTCAGCCGGGCCCGCAAGCTGATCCTCGACGAGGGCCCGTCGCAGCGCGAGGTGTGGACGACCGCGCCCACGGTGGGCCAGGCGCTGGCCGGGCTCGGCGTGCAGGCCCAGCCGATCCAGATGTCCACCTCGCCCAACACCGCGATCCCGCTGGCCGGGCTCGCACTGGAGCTCCGGGTGCCGCACAAGGTCACGCTGACCGACGGCACCGGCGCCAAGAAGACCATCACCACCACGGCGGGCACGGTCGCCGGGCTCCTCGCGGAGCACCGGATCGTGCTCGGCGTCGACGACGTCTCCCTCCCCAGCGGCGACACCCCGCTCATCGACGGTTCGGACGTGCAGGTCGTCCGCAACGGCGTCGGTGAGGTCGTCGAGACGCGCGCCGCGCCGCCGCCCGTCCAGAAGATCGAAGACCCGGCGCTGCCGCGTGGCAAGGAGGTGGTCGTCAACCCGGGCAAGCCCGGGGTGTCCAGCGCGATCATGAAGGTGTACGTGCAGAACGGCGAGGAGGTGCGCCGCCAGCAGATCGGGGCGGGCGCCATGACCGCCGCCGTGCCGCGCGTGGTCCGGGTCGGCACGAACGACGACGTGCCCTCCGCACCGGCCGTCGACGACGGCAGCGTGTGGGATCGCCTCGCCAAGTGCGAAGCCACCGGCAACTGGGGCATCAGCACCGGCAACGGCTACTACGGCGGCCTGCAGTTCGACGCGGGCACGTGGCGGGCGTTCGGCGGCGGCACGTACGCGGCGCTGCCCAGCCAGGCCTCGCGCGAGGAGCAGATCGCGGTGGCGGAGAAGGTGCGCGACTCCCGCGGCGGTGGCTACGGCGCCTGGCCCGCCTGTTCGCGGAAGCTCGGCCTGCCCCAGTGACAGGGGCTTCGGCAACGGGGTGCACGCTTTCGGCGTGACGGTGGGCGAGGCGCGGCTGCTCGGCCCGGTCGAGGTGCGGGCGCTGGCCGCGGAGCTGGAGCTGCGCCCGACCAAGCGGCTGGGCCAGAACTTCGTGCACGACGCCAACACCGTGCGCCGCATCGTGCGGGCGGCCGAGCTGCGGCCGGACGACGTGGTGGTGGAGGTCGGGCCCGGTCTCGGCTCGCTGACGCTGGCCCTGCTGCCCGAGGTGGCTGCCGTCCACGCCGTCGAGATCGACCCGGCGCTCGCCGCACGGCTGCCGTTGACCGTGGCTGAGCGCGCCCCCGCGTTGGCCGAGCGCCTGGTCGTCCACGCCGCCGACGCGCTCCGCCTCCGCGCCGCGGACCTGACCGCCGATGGCGCCGTCGTCGGCGCCGCCGATGGAGCCGCCGACGGAGCCGACGCGCTCCGCCTCCGCGCCGCGGGCCTGGCCGTCGACGGCGCCGTCGCCCGCGCCGCCGCCGGAGCTGCCGCCGGTGGGCCGGGGTTGCCGACAGCGTTGGTCGCGAACCTGCCCTACAACGTCGCCGTGCCGGTCGTGCTGCACCTCCTGGCCGAGCTGCCGAGCATTCGGCGGGGGCTCGTGATGGTGCAGGCCGAGGTGGCCGAGCGGCTGGCGGCGTCGCCCGGGAGCCGGGCCTACGGGGTGCCGAGCGCCAAGCTCGCCTGGTACGCCGCGGCCCGCCGGGCCGGCCCGGTTCCCCGGGCGGTGTTCTGGCCGGTGCCCGGCGTCGACTCCGGGCTGCTCGCCTTCGACCGGCACGACCCGCCGCCCGGCGACCGCGCCGCGGTGTTCGCCGTGGTGGACGCGGCCTTCGCGCAGCGGCGCAAGGCCTTGCGGTCGGCGTTGGCGGGCTGGGCCGGGTCGCCCGCCGCGGCCGAGGCCGTCCTGCGCGCGGCCGACGTCGACCCGCGCGCCCGCGCGGAGACGCTGACGATCTCCGACTTTGCCCGCATCGCCGCCGCCGCCCGGTAGACCGCCGCGCAAGCGTCGCCCTGCCCGTCAGGTCGCCGCCGTCCGTTACGCCGCCGCCGCCCGTTGGGCGCGGCCGTTGGGCTGCCGCCGCCCCGTTGGGCTGCCGCCGCCCCGTTGGGCTGCCGCCGCCCCGTTGGGCTGCCGCCCCCCCGTTGGGCTGCCGCCCCCCCGTTGGGCTGCCGCCGCCCCGTTGGGCGGCCGCCGCCTCGCCGTCGCCGGTTGGCCCCGCGTCGCCGGTTAGGCGGCCGCTGCCCGTTAGGGCCGCCGCGCGCCACCACCAGGCGCGCTCGGCACAAGCGTCGCGGTGCCCGCACTCCCGCCACGACGCCGGTGTGGGCATCGCGACGCTTGTGCGGACCGGTTCCTGTCGGGCTCCCGACGTAGCCTCAGAGGCATGGTCGACAGCACCGGGGATCGCAGTCCGTGGCCTGCGCTGTGGGCGCTGTGCGTGGGCTTCTTCATGATCCTGGTCGACACCACGATCGTCTCCGTGGCGACACCGACGATCCTCGCGGACCTGCGTACCGACGTCGACGCCGTCGTCTGGGTCACCAGCGCCTACCTCTTGGCCTACGCCGTTCCCCTGCTCATCACCGGCCGCCTCGGCGATCGGTTCGGCCCCCGTCGCGTCTATCTCGTCGGGCTGACGGTATTCACCCTCGCGTCGCTGTGGTGCGGCTTCACCAGCACGATCGGCGGCCTGATCGCGGCCCGCGTGGTGCAGGGCCTCGGCGCCGCGGTGATGATGCCGCAGACCATGGCGGTGATCACCCGCACGTTCCCGGCCGAGTCGCGCGGCCGGGCGATGAGCCTGTGGGGCGCGGTCGCGGGGGTCGCCACGCTGGTCGGGCCGATCTTGGGCGGCGTGCTGGTCGACGGCCTCGGCTGGGAATGGATCTTCTTCGTCAACGTGCCGGTGGGCGTGGTCGGGCTCGTGCTCGCCGTCCGGCTCGTCCCGGAGCTCCCCACCCACGTGCGCCGGTTCGACCTGTGGGGCGTCGTGCTCTCGGCCGTCGGCATGTTCCTCCTGGTCTTCGGCATCCAGGAGGGCCAGAGCTACCACTGGGGCACGATCGCAGGCCCGATCTCGGTGTGGTCGTTGATCATCGCGGGCCTCGTGGTCCTGGGCGTTTTCATCGCCTGGCAGGCGCGCACGAAGGAGGAGCCGCTGCTGTCGCTCTCGCTCTTCCGCGACCGCAACTTCAGCCTCGCCGCCGTCGCGATCGCCGCCGTCGGGTTCGGTGTCACGGCGATGGCGTTCCCCACGATGCTGTACGCCCAGGGCGTGCTCGGGCTGTCGCCCACCCAGGCCGCGCTGCTGTTCGTCCCGATGGCGGTGATCTCGGGCGGCTTGTCCCCCTACGTCGGGCGGCTCACCGACCGCGCGCACCCGCGCTGGGTCGCCGGGTTCGGGCTCGCGTGCTTCGTGGGCGGGCTGGTCTGGCTGGCCGCGGTCATGGGCGCCGCTACGCCATTCTGGGTGCTGCTGGGCCCGATCGCGCTCATCGGCGTGGCCAACGGCTACATGTGGGCGCCCATCTCCACGTCGGCCACCCGCAACCTGCCGATGAGCCAGGCGGGCGCGGCCGCGGGCGTCTACAACACCACCCGCCAGATCGGGGCGGTGCTGGGCAGTGCGGGCATCGCCGTGCTCATGCAGGCGCGGATCACCGCCGAGCTGCCGGGCGGCGGAGAGGTCGACGAGGCCGCGGCCCGGCTGCCCCCGGCCCTGCACGCGGGGTTCAGTGCCGCGATGGCCCAGTCGTTGCTGCTGCCCGCAGCGGTGTTGGCCGCGGGACTCGTCGCGGCGCTGTGCTTCGCCAGGCCGCGACACCTGGCGCCGCGCAGGCCTGACGTCGAGCCGGCGCGCAGCTGATCACGCCGTAGGGTTGGAGGGTGCTGTCCGCCGTCCCGCCCCCCGTCACGGTGCGGGTGCCCGCCAAGATCAATCTCCATTTGGAGGTCGGCGGGCTGCGCGACGACGGCTTCCACGACCTCGTCACCGTGTTCCACGCCGTGAGCCTGTTCGACGAGGTCTCGGTCGCCGTCAACCCCGAGCCCGCCATCGCGGTGCACGGCGAGGGGGTCACGGAGGTACCGGCCGACGAGACCAACCTCGCCTGGCGGGCCGTCCAGCTGCTCGCCGAGCGGGCCGACCGGGATCCGGACGTCGCGCTCGTCCTGCGCAAGGGCATCCCGGTGGCCGGGGGCATGGCCGGAGGGAGCGCCGACGCGGCGGCCGCGCTGGTCGGCCTGTCCGCGCTGTGGAAGCTCGACCTGTCCCGCGACGAGCTGTCCGGCCTCGCCGCCGAGCTGGGCAGCGACGTCACGTTCGCCCTGCACGGCGGCACCGCGCTCGGTACCGGCCGGGGGGAGCAGATCGTGCCGGTGCTGTCGCGGCACACCCAGCACTGGGTGATCGCCCTGCACCGCACCGGCCTCGCCACGCCCGCCGTGTTCGGCGAGCTCGACCGGCTCCGCGGCGGTGTCCTGCCCCCCGTCCGCCCCGTCGAGCCGGTGCTGGAGGCCATCGCGGGCGGCGACCCGCGCCAGCTCGCCCTCTCACTGGGCAACGACCTGCAGCCCGCGGCCATCAGCCTCGCCCCCGAGCTGCGCCGCACCCTGCGGGCGGGCGTCGACGCGGGTGCGCTCGCCGGGCTGGTCTCCGGGTCCGGGCCGACGTGCGCGTTCCTGTGCGCGGGGGCGGACGCCGCGCTGGACGTCGCCACCGAGCTGGCGGGCGTAGGGGTGTGCCGCACGGTCCGCGTGGCGCACGGGCCGGTGCCGGGCGCCCGGATCGTCGAGGCCCCGGAGTCCGGCCCCTCCTGGCCCCCGGTGCGCGCCTGATGCCCAACCTCGTCAACCTGGAGACGGTCACCGCCCACGTCCCCGGCGACGCTTCGCGGGTGCTGCTCGACCGCGTGTCGCTCGGGGTCGAGTCCGGTGACCGGATCGGCGTCGTCGGGCTCAACGGCGGCGGCAAGACCACGCTGCTCGACGTCCTCACCGGCATGCGCGCCCCCGACGCGGGCCGGGTGAGCCGGGTGGGTGGGCTGCGGATGGCGCACCTGGCCCAGGGCGACGACCTCCCGCCGGGCGCCCGGGTCCGCGACGTCGTCCTCGGCGGCTACGGGGCCGAGCACGAGTGGGCGGCCGATCCCCAGGTGCGCGACGTCCTGGACGGCCTGGGCGTGCACGACCTCGATCGCACCGTCGACGGGCTCTCCGGTGGTGAGAAGCGCCGCGTTGCGCTGGCCACGGCGTTGCTCGGTGACCTCGACCTGGTCGTGCTCGACGAACCCACCAACCACCTCGACGTCGAAGGCATCGGCTGGCTCGCCGAGCACCTGGTGGCGCGGCGGTGCGCGGTCGTCGTGGTCACGCACGACCGGTGGTTCCTCGACGCCGTATGCACGCGCACCTGGGAGGTGGCGGGCGGCCGGGTCGAGGGGTACCTCGGCGGCTACGCCGACTGGGTCTACGCCCGGGCCGAACGCGCGCGCCAGGCCGATGCCGCCGAGGCCCGTCGGCAGAACCTCGCCCGCAAGGAGCTGGCCTGGCTGCGGCGCGGGCCGCCCGCGCGCACGTCCAAGCCGCGCTTCCGCATCGAGGCCGCCGAGGCGCTGATCGCCGACGTGCCCCCGCCGCGCGACAAGGTCGAGCTGCTCGGCTTCGCCACCAACCGGCTCGGCCGCACCGTGCTGGAGCTGGAGGACGCCACCGTGACGATCGGCGGCCGCACGCTGCTCGACCGCGTCACGTGGCGACTCGGGCCGGGCGACCGCATCGGGATCGTCGGCGTCAACGGCTCGGGCAAGACCACGCTGCTGCACGCGCTCACCGGCGCGCGGCCGCTCGACGGCGGCCGGTTGGTGCGCGGCCGCACGGTGCAGCTCGCGGAGCTCACACAGGAACTGGTCGACCTACCGCGGGAGATGCGCGTGCTGGAGGCCACCGAGGAGGTGGCGAAGTACGTGCGGCTGGGCAAGCTGGAGCTCACCGCGTCCTCGGTGCTGGAGCGGCTCGGCTTCCCCGCGGCGCGGCAGTGGACCCCGGTCGGGCAGCTCTCCGGCGGCGAGCGGCGGCGGCTGCAGCTCACCCGGCTGCTGATGGCCGAGCCCAACGTGTTGATGCTGGACGAGCCCACCAACGACTTGGACGTCGACACCCTCGCCCGCCTCGAGGACCTGCTGGACGGCTGGCCCGGCACGCTCGTCGTCGTGAGCCACGACCGGTACCTGGTGGAGCGGGTGTGCGACACGGTCGTCGCGCTGTTGGGCGACGGGAAGGTCACGCATCTGCCCGGCGGGATCGAGGAGTACCTGGCCCGCCGCGGCCACGGCGCGGAGCGGCGGTCGGGCGTGGCCGCTGCGCCTGGGGGTCGCGGTGGTGGGGCGCGGGGGGCCGGCGCTGCGTCGGGCGCGCCCGCACGCGGGGCGAATGCGCGTGATGCGGCACCGGCGGGCGGGGGCCCGGCGCGTTCGGGCGCCGAGCAGCGGGCGGCCCGCAAGGAAGCCGCGCGGCTGGAGCGCCGCCTGGAGACCTTGACGGCCCGCGAGAAGGCGCTGCACGACCAGATGGTCGAAGCCGCCACCGAGCCGGAGCGCCTGCTGGCGCTCGACGCCGAGCTGCGCGGCGTCATCGCCGAACGCGAGGACGTCGAGCTGGAGTGGCTGGCGGCGGCGGAGGCCGCCGAGTGATCGCGTCGAGCCGCACACCACGCGCCTCGCGACCGTCGTGCGGTGCGGCTCGCGGCGATCTTCCTAGGACGCCTTCAGCGCGGCGGCCAGCTCGTCGGTCCGGCCGAGCAGGGCGGCCATGGCGATGGGGTCCATGTAGTCGTCGTAGCTGACGATCTCGCCGTCCCGCACGCGCACGACACCCAGCGCCCGGAAGCGGTACGGGCCGTTCAGCGCGTGCGAGTGGCCGTAGTGCTCGATCTCGGTGACGACCACCTCGGGGTCGTCGGTCTCGCGCACGACGAGGTCGACCCCGTCCATGGCGAGCAACGACCGCCGCCCGGCCTCCGCGGTACGGGAGGTGCGGATCGCCTCCCGCCCGCGGATCTCCCGCGGCATGCCGGGTGGCGCGAACGGGAAGCGCAGCACGCCGTCCTCGGCGAAGAGGTCGGCGAACACCACCCCCTCGCCTGCGACCATCCGACGCACCAGCTCGGCGACCTCGCGTGGGCTGCGCTCCATGCGTCCTCCCTATAATCGGAACGGTCACTCCGCTTCGACGATACGGAACGAGCGCCCCGTTTGTCCACGCCCGATCGGCCCCTGCGCGCCGACGCCCGCCGCAACCGCGAGAGCGTGCTGACCGCCGCTCGCGAGGCGTTCGCCGAGTCGGGCTACGGCGTGCCGCTCGACGCGATCGCGGCGCGGGCGGGCGTGGGCCCGGGCACCGTCTACCGGCACTTCCCGACGAAGGAGGCGCTGTTCGAGGCGGTCACGGTGGCGCGCGTGCGGGAGCTCGTCGCGCTGGCCAGGGCGGGCGGCGCGGCCGCCGACCCCGGTGCCGCGCTCGACGCGCTGCTCGGCCGCATCGCCGAGGAGGCCGTCGCCAAGCGTGACCTGCCCGACGCGCTCGGCGGGGTGGGGGAGGCGGCCGTCGCGGTGGCCCGCACCGAGCTCCACGGGGCTCTGGACACGCTGCTCGACCGCGCGCGAGCCGCGGGGGCCGTCCGCGAAGGGATCGGCGCGGCCGAGCTGATGGTGTTGCTCAAAGGCTTGCTGCAGGCGGTGCAGGAGAGCGGCGATCCCGCGCTGCCCGCGCGGCTGCTCGCCGTCGTGCGCGACGGCCTCCGCCCGCCCCGGCCGTGAGGCAGGCAGCATCCACGAGCGACAGCGCGCCCGCCGCTCGCACGAGCGCAGGCGCAGACCGCCTACGACGTCGGCACGGTCAGCGCTGGCTGCGCACGCCCAACAGCACCTCGTCCCAGGACGGCATGACGGGCTTGCCCTTGCGGCCGCGCTTCGGTGCCTGCTGGGCGGCCGGGGCCTCGGGCTCGGCGCGGCGGGGCGCGGGGGGCTCGGACGGGGCCTGCTCCGACGTCGTCGGCTCGCCGGCCGTCTCCGCGGAGTCGCCCGCCGCACTCGGCTGCGCAGGCCGTGCGCTCGGCACCTCGGCGTTGGCCGCCTCGGGGCGGCTCGGGACCGGGTCGGCCTCGCGGGTCGGACGGTCAGGGGTGACCGCGGCGCCCGGCTGGTTGCGGCTCTCGGTCGATGCAGCCGCGGCAGGGGGGCTGGACGGGGGAGAAGTGCCCGCTCGCGGCCGGTCGTCGGTGCGGGCGCGGTCGGCGGCGGGGGTGTCGCGGCGGCCGTCCGAGCCGTCGACGGGCGCGCCGGCCTCGCCCTGACCTCCCGACTCGGACTGCCGCGGGGGAGCGGGCCACTCGGTGGCGGGCTCGTCGGACCGGCCGGTGCGGCCGGAGGTCTCGCCGGGTTCGGGCCGTGCGGCCGGGCGCCGCGACTCCGGGCGGCGCGGCTCGGGGGCGACGCGCGACCAGTCGGAGACGTCCCGGCGCGCCGCGATGTCCGACGCCGCCGCGCGCAGCTCGTGCCCCTCCTCGGGCGCGGGCGGCGGCTGCTCGTCCGGCCGGGAGATGTCGATCACCGGGCCCACGGTGCGCAGCGGCCGCGCGGGCAGGCCCTCGACCAGGTCGTGCGCGTGCTCGTCGATCGCCGTGACGGTGCCGCCGTGCGCCCCGGGCTGGAACGTCCACAGCGCGCGGTTGTCCGAGCGCCCCGCCCGCCACGACAGCGCGACGACCCAGCGCCCGTCGTCACCCTTCCACGAGTCCCATTCGGCGGAGAGGAACTCCTGGCCGCGGAGGCCGAAGGTGTGCGCGACGACGTCGGCCAGCACGCGGTTGTCCGGCCCGTCCGCGCGCATCGGGTGGGCGCGCTGCGCGACCTCGGCCGTGCGCGACCGCTCCAGCAACACCGGGTAGGCGAACCGCTCGATCTTCTGGCTGGGCACGCCCGCGGCCGCTGCGACCTGGTCCACGGACGCTCCGGCACGGATGCGGGCCTGGATCTCACGTGGGCGCAACTGGCTCTCCAACTCGATCGCGATCTGCCCGAGCCGTGTGAGGTCTCCCCGGGCGGCGGCGCGCAACTGCTCGTCTGCGGGCACGGTGAACCGCTCCTGGCGCGCGGGATCTTCGAGCACGACGGAGAGTTCCCCGCCGCCCTCGGTGATCCCGACGACCCGCAGCGCCCGCATCCGCGGCCTCCCGCCCTCTTCACACTCCCCGTCAGGGTGACGGTAGATGCACAACCGCAACGTGCCGCGGAGGCGCGCCGGACCCGAACGTGCAGGTCCGGCGGGCACAATCGGAGAAGTCACGCAGCGTGCCCGGTTGTGCGCCACTGGTAATGCTGAGACTCGTGTGACTACCCTCCGCGACGAGCCCTACTGCAGCTGCTCGACCACCCAATCGATGCATTCGATGAGCGCGGCGACGTCGGCCGGGTCGACCGCCGGGAACATGCCGATCCGCAGCTGGTTGCGGCCGAGCTTGCGGTAGGGCTCGGTGTCGACGATCCCGTTGGCGCGCAGCGTCTTCGCCACGGCCGCGGCGTCGACCGCCGCGTCGAAGTCGATCGTGCCGACGACCTGCGACCGGTGCGCGGGGTCGGTGACGAACGGCGTGGCGAACTCCGACTTCTCCGCCCACGAGTACAGCCGCGACGACGACTCCGCCGTACGCGCGACGCAGGCGTCCAAGCCGCCGAGGCCGCGCATCCAGTCGATCTGCTCGGCCATGAGCACGAGCGTGCCGAGGGCGGGCGTGTTGTACGTCTGGTCCTTGAGCGAGTTGTCGACGGCGGTGGCGAGCGAGAGGAACGGCGGGATCCACCGGTCGGACGCCGCCAGCTGGGCCACCCGCTCGAGCGCGGCCGGGCTCATCAGCGCGATGTAGAGGCCGCCGTCGGACGCGAAGCCCTTCTGCGGGGCGAAGTAGTAGGTGTCGGCCTGCTGGATGTCGACGGGCAGGCCGCCCGCGCCGGAGGTCGCGTCGATCACGACGAGCTGGCCGTCGATCGCCTCGGCCGGGCGCACCACCGGCACCGCGACGCCCGTGGAGGTCTCGTTGTGGGCCCACGCCAAGACGTCGCAGGAGGGGTCGGCCTGCGGCTCCGGTGCGGTGCCCGGCTCGGACTTGACGACCACGCTGTCGGCGAGGAACGGCGCGCCCTGCGTGGACTCGGCGAACTTGGCGGAGAACTCGCCGTAGGTGACGTGCAGGGCGCGCTCGCGGACGAGGCTGAACGTCGCGGCGTCCCAGAACGCCGTGGAGCCGCCGTTGCCGAGGACGACCTCGTAGCCCGCGGGCAGGCCGAAGAGCTCGGCGAGGCCCGCCCGCACCCGCGCGACCAGCGCCTTCACCGGCGCCTGGCGGTGCGAGGTGCCCATCAGGGCCCCCGCGGCGGCCAGCGTGGCGAGCTGCTCGGGGCGCACCTTGGAGGGTCCGCAGCCGAAGCGCCCGTCGCGGGGCTTCAGGTCGGCGGGGATCGTGAGGTCGGCGGGCGAGGAAGCTGTCACCGTTTCAGTCTCCCGCGCGCGGTTTGGGGTTCACTGGGCAGGGCGGGCGAGTTGGACCGAAGGGCCGCGCGACGCGGGCGGGCCTGCCAGGATGTCCGCGACCGGCCAACACGGGGGAGTGTGCGATGACGGATACGCCGGACCGGCCCGGCGAGCACGGGCGCCACGAGGACGAGCCGACCCTGAAGCACGGCCCCTTCCCCGGGTCCGCGGCGGGCGCCGGGTCGTCGGCCGAGCCGCCGGAGCCGCCTGCGGACGACCCTCGCCACGACGATCCGCGCCGCGACCCGGACACGGTCACGATCCCCTCGCACTTCGGTGCGGCGGGCGCCGAGGCGGAACCGGGCGCGGGGCGGTCGGCGACGGACGGCGGCTCGGTCGGCGATGCGCCGGGTGTCGGCGGCGAGCCGGGCCGGGACGCTTCGGGCTCGGACACCGCAGGTGTCGGCAGGCCGGGCTCCGATGCGGACGCTGTCAGCAGGTCGGGCCTCGACGGCCCCGCCGTCGGCGCGCAGGGTGACGGCGCGGCCGCCGTCGGCGGGTCGCCGAACGGATCCGCCGCGTCGAGCGCGGGCGGGTCGGGTCAGGCGCCGTCCGAGTCGGGCGTCCCGGGCGGCTCGGAGAGCGGGCCCGCAGACCCGGCATCCGACCTCACCCCGCCGTCGGGCCTCCGCTCCACGGCGCCCTTCGGCAGCAGCGACAGCTCCGAGCAGACGGCCGTCTTCGACCTCTCGGGCGCCACCGGCGGCCGAGGCCCCTCGGCGGGTTCCGACGACGCGGGCGGCAGCGGCGCCTACCGTTCGGCGGACGGCCCGGGTGGCAGCGGGGCTTACGGCGCGACCGACGGTCCCGGTGGCAGCGGCGCCTACCGCTCACCGGACGGCCCAGGTGGCAGCGGGGCGTACGGCGGGGCCGGTAGCGCGGATGGGCCCGATGGCTCCGGCGCTTCTCACGCGGCCGATGGCGCCGGTGCTAGCGGCGCCTACGGTGCGGCGGCCGGATCGGCAGACGGCCCGGGCGGCAGTGGTGCCTACGGCCCGCACGGCACGGCGGCATACCGCTCGGCGGATGGCCCTGGTGGCAGCGGGGCGTACGGCACGTCGGCGGACGGGCCGGGCGGCAGCGGGGCTTATCGCGCGGCCGACGGTCCAGGGGGCAGTGGTGCTTACGGCGCGGCGGCGGCCGGGTCGACGGATGGCCCGGGCGGCAGTGGGGCTTATCGCGCGGCGGACGGCCCGGGTGGCAGTGGTGCTTACGGCGCGGCGGCGGCGGCCGGGTCGGTGGACGGGCCAGGGGGCAGTGGCGCCTACCGCCCCGCCGACGGGCCGGGGGGCAGCGGCGCCTACCGGCCTGCCGGTTACGGGCCGCCCGACTACGGCCCGGCGGGCGCGCCGGTCTACGGGCCGCCGCCCGGCCAGCCGGGGCCGTCGCCGTACGGCCCGCCCGGCTTCGGACCGCAAGGCCCCGGCCCCCAGGGCTACGGCCAGCCGCCGCCCGGCTACGGACCCCCGCCCGGCTACGGGCCCGCCTACGCCCAGCAGGGCCCGCCCGGCTCGGGCGGCAGCCCGCAGTCCTACGGCCCGGCCTACGGGCCGCCCGGCTTCCACACCGCGCCCCGCCCGGGGATCATCCCGCTGCGCCCGCTGGGCTTCGGCGACTTCTTCGGCGGCGCGTTCGCCTACATCCGGGCCAACCCGGTGTCCACGTTGGTGCCCGCGCTGGTCGTGGCCGTGATCCTGCAGCTCGTCCAGTTCGGCGCGCAGGCCGCGCTGGGGGTCACCGGCCAGCCACCGCGATCGTCGGCGGCCATCGGCGCCTACCTGGGACGTTCGTTCAGCGCGTCCGCGATCGTGCTGGTCATCGGCCTGATCCTCGGCGCGATCCTCACCGGCATCCTGTTCACCGTGCTGCGCGGCGCCCTGATCGGCCGCCGCACCGACCTCGGCTCGGCGTGGAAGGCCGCGCTGCCGAAGGTGCCCGGACTCATCGGGGTCTCGATCCTGCTCGGCCTGTTCATCGCGATAGTCGCGGTGGTCGGGTTCGGCCTGGCGGTCGGGCTCGGGGTGGGCATCGGCGGGGGCGTGGGCGCGGTCATCGGCATCCTGCTCGGCATCGCCGCGCTCGTCCTGCTGGTCTACGTGGGGGTGCTGTTGTCCCTCGCGACGGCCGCCTACGTGCTGGAGGACATCGGCGTGGTCGCGGCCCTCACCCGCTCGCGCGACCTCGTGCGCGGCGCCTGGCTGCAGATCTTCGGTGTGCTGCTCGTCGCCGTGCTGGTCTTCAGCGTCATCGGCGGCATCCTCGGGGCCATCGCGGGCTTCGCGGGCGCGGCGAACACCCTGACCACCGGCGCCACGCCCGGCATCGGCTTCTCGATCGCGATCGGGCTGGCCTCCGTGGTCGTCACGACGTTCGCCACGCCGTACTTCGCGGGCCTCACCGGGCTGCTGTACGTCGACCAGCGCATCCGCCGCGAGCGCTACGACCTCCAGCTGGCCACCTGGGCGGCGGGCCGGTAGGTGCGCCGGTAGGTCAACGGGGCCACCCCGACCGCGGCGTGCAACTGCTGGCGCAACGCGGTCGGGGTGCCGAACCCCGCGCGCTGCGCCACGCGGTCGACGGGCAGCTCGGTGGTCTCCAGCAGCCGCCGGGCCAGCTCGACGCGCCGGTCGGTGAGCCAGCGCACCGGGCTCAGTCCCGTCTCGTCGCGGAAGCGGCGGGTGAACGTGCGCACGCTCATGGCGGCGTGCGCCGCGAGGTCGGCCAGGCCCAGCGGCTGGTCGAGCCGCTCCAACGCCCACGCCCGGGTCGCGGCCGTGTCCTCCCCGGCGACGTCGGCCAACGGCTCGACGAACTGCGACTGCCCGCCCTCCCGCCACGGCGACACCACGCTGCGCCGGGCCACCCGGTTGGCCACCGCGAGGCCGTGGTCGCGGCGCACGAGGTGCAGGCACAGGTCGATGCCCGCGGCGTTGCCCGCTGAGGTGAGGACGTCGCCGTCGTCGACGTACAACACGTCCGGGTCCAGCCGCACGGCCGGGAAGAACCGCCGGAACGCCGCCGTGTGCAGCCAGTGCGTGGTGGCGGGCCGCCCGTCGAGCCGTCCGGCGGCGGCCAGCACGAACGCCCCGGTGCAGATCGACATCAGCCGCGCCGAGAGCCCGTCGAGCGCCGCGGCCACGGTGTCCTCCAGCCCGCCGCGCTCCACCGCTGCCCCGCGCTGGATGCCGGGCACCACCACCGTGTCGGCCGTGCGCAAGATCGACGCGTCGTACTCGGGGAGCACCGAGTAGCCGGCCGACGTGCGCACCGGCCCGCCGTCGACCGTCGCCACCCGCACCCGGTAGAGCGGACGGCCCGCGTCGTCGACCGCCCCGCCGATCAGCTTGTGCGGCAGCCCCAGCTCGAACGCCACGACCGACGGCAGGGCCAGCACCGCGACCTCATGCATGGCCGGATTCTTTCACATATTGGCTATCAGGCCACTACCTGATCGACGCGAAGATCGGCGATGCTGCGAGGCGTGACAGAGCTGCAAGTGCGTCGGATCCACCCCGCGTGGTGGGTGGCCGCCGTGACCTTCCTGGCGCTCGTCGGCGCCGCGGGCTTCCGGTCCGTGCCCGGCGTGTTCATGGACCCGCTGCGCGAGGAGTTCGGCTGGTCGGTCACCACGATCTCGACGGCGTTCTCGGTGAACATGGCTCTGTACGGCCTGACCTCGCCCTTCGCCGCGGCGCTCATGGAGCGGTTCGGGATCCGGGCGGTGGTCACGGCGGCGCTGCTGGTCGTCGCGTCGGGCAGCGCGCTCACGGTGTTCATGACGGCGAGCTGGCAGCTAATCCTGTGCTGGGGCGTGCTCGTCGGGCTCGGCACGGGCTCGATGGCGTTGGCGCTGGTCGCGACGGTCACCGGCCGCTGGTTCGTGACCCACCGCGGCCTCGTCTCCGGTGTGCTAACAGCGGGCGGCGCGGCGGGTCAGCTCGTGTTCTTGCCCTTGGTCGCGGCGGTGACGGACGCGGCGGGCTGGCGGGTGGCGTCGCTCGGGGTGGCGGCGGCCGCGCTCGCCGTGGCGCCGCTCGTGGTGTGGCTGCTGCGCGACCGCCCGTCCGACCTCGGCGTCGCCCCCTACGGCGGCACACCCGAGGACGAGCCGCCCGTCGTGCGCATCGGCGCCGCGCGGGTCGCGCTGCGGGCGCTGGCCGACGCCGTCCGCACCAAGCCGTTCTGGTACCTCGCGGGCGGGATGGCGATCTGCGGGGCGACGACGTTCGGCCTCATCCAGCCGCACTTCGTGCCCGCCGCGCACGACCACGGCCTGCCGATCACGGTCGGCGCCGGCCTGCTCGCCCTCGTCGGGATCTTCGACATCCTCGGGACGGTCGGCTCGGGCTGGCTCACCGACCGCGTCGACCCCCGGCTGCTGCTGCTCGTCTACTACGTGCTGCGCGGGCTGTCGCTGATGGCGCTGCCGCTCCTGCTCGGTCCGGCCGTGCACCCGACGTTGCTGCTCTTCATCGTGTTCTACGGCCTCGACTGGGTGGCGACGATCCCGCCGACGATGGCGCTCGTCCGCGAGCACTACGGCGCCCGCGCACCCGTCGTGTTCGGGTGGGTGTTCGCCTCGCACCAGGTCGGCGCGGCCGTCATGGCGCTGGCCGCGGGGATCATCCGCGACCGGCTGCACACCTACGACGCGGCCTGGTACGTCGGCGGCGCGCTGTGTCTCATCGCGGGTGTGCTCTCGCTCGCCGTCGGCCGGACGAGGCGCAAGGCAGGCCTGCCCGCGTAGTTCCGCACGACCACCGGGGCGAAGCACGCGCGGCAGCGGCAAGGCCGGTCGTTCGCGACGGTGAGCAGGGCGGTGCAGAACGGGCAGACGACGGTGGTGAACACGGTGACCTCCGGGAACGGCTCCTGCTGACGTCGATGACGGTAGGAGTCCCGGGCGCGCGTTCCATCGGTATCCGATGCCCATCTGTGGCGCGCACCACCGTATGGGCAATGGGTAGCGTTCCCCACGTGGAGCTGCTGGAGCGGCGGTCGGCGACGGCGAGCCTGCAGGAAGCGCTGGCCGACGCCACCCGCGGGGCAGGCCGCACGGTGTTCGTCTCGGGCGAGGCCGGGATCGGCAAGACCAGCCTGGTGCGGGCGTTCGTCGAGGACGTCCCGCGTGGCACGCGCGTGCTCAGCGGCGCCTGCGACGACCTGCTCACGCCCGCCCCGCTCGGCGCGATCCGCGACGTGGCACGCCGCACCCACGGCCCGCTCGCCACCGCGCTGGCCGGATCGGGCGACGTCGCCGCGGCCGTGCTCGCCGAGCTGTCGGCGGGCCCGCCGACGGTGCTGCTCGTGGAGGACCTGCACTGGGCCGACGAGGCCACGCTCGACCTGCTCGCGTTCGTCGCCCGCCGGATCGGCGACCTCCGGGCCGTCGTCGTCCTCACCTACCGCGACGACGAGGTGGGCCGGGCGGCGCCGCTGCGCAGGCTGCTGGGCGCGGCCCCGTCGGCGGTGCGCGTCGCGCTGGACCGGCTGTCGCTCAACGCGGTGATCGCGCTCTCCCCCGACCGGGCCGTCGCGCTGCACGTCCACGGCCGCACGCGGGGCAACCCGTTCCTCGTCACCGAGCTGCTCCACGCGGGCGGACGGCTGCCCGCGAGCGTCAGCGAGTCCGTGCTGGGACGGCTCACCCGGCTGCCCGAGGTGAGCCGTGCGTTCGTCGAGCAGGTCGCGGTGATCCCCGCCCGCGCCGAACCCGCGCTGCTCGACGTGCTGCAGCCCGGCTGGGCCGACCTCACCGCCCCGGCGGAGGAGCTCGGCGTGCTCGACGTGCGCGACGGCGTACTCACCTTCCGCCACGAGCTGGCCCGCCAGGCCGTCGAGGAGAGCCTGCCGGGTGGGCGACGGATCCAGCTCAACCGGGCCGTCCTCGCCGCGCTGCTGGCCGACGAGCCCCCCGACCGCGCCCGGATCCTGCACCACGCCGACCGTTGCCGCGACGTCGACGCCGTGCTCGCCCACGGCCCCGCCGCCGCCCGGGCGGCCGCGGCAGCGGGTGCGCACCAGCAGGCGCTGGCCTACCGGGAGCAGGTGCTGCCCGTCGCCGAGCACCTGCCCGACCGTGCGACGTTCTTCGACGAGCTGGCCTGGGAGTACTACTACGCCAACCGGTTCGCCGACGCCGTGACGGCGGCGCGCACGGCCGTCGACCTGCGCGAAGACTCGAAGACCCTCGTCACACTGGCCCGCCAGCTCTACATGAACGCCGATCTGCGGGAGGCGCGCGCGGTGATCGACCGGGCGGTCGCCGTCGCGCCGTCCGACGCGCTCGCCGCCACCCACCGCGCGGTGCTGCTCGTGCTCACCGACGACGAGCAGGCGGCACTGCCCGCGCTCGCGGAGGCGGCCGAGCTCGCAGCGGGCCGGGACGACCTCATCGCGTTCGGCACCAGCTACGCGGGCCTGGCCCGCGTGCAGCTCGGCGACCTGAGCGGCCTCGACCTGCTCCGCGACGGCATCGAGCAGGCGACCGCGGCGGGCCAGCGCGACTACCTCGCCCGCTCCTACACCAGCATCGTGCGCGCGCTGGAGCGCCTCGGCCGCTACGACGAGCTGACCCACTACGTCGACGAGGGCCTCAGCCGCGCGCGCGAGGTCGAGTTCCTGTCCCACGCCTACACGCTCGAGGCCCACCGCAACCTGCTCCAGATGATCCGCGGGGAGTGGGCGACGGCCGAGCAGGGGCTGCGCGAGCTCGTCGCGGAGCACCCGGACGCGGGCGTGCTGGCCCGGCACACGCTGCCGGTGCTCGCCCGCCTCCTGCTGCGCCGCGGCGCCGACGACGCCGACGAGTGGCTGGAGCGGGCGTGGGCGCTGGCGCGGCGCGCCGACGTGCTCCCCGTGCTCGCGCCCACCGCGCTCGCCTCCGTCGAGCACGCCTGGCTCATCGGGCGGCCCGAGCTGGCCGACGAGCCCGCCCGGCTGCTCAGCGAGCGGCTGCAGCGGCCCGGCGTGGAGCGCTACCGCGGTGAGCTGCTGCGCTACCTGCGGCGGCTCGGGCGGCCCGTCGAGCCGTTCCCGGGCTGTCCGGAGGAGTTCGCCGCGGGCCTGCGCGGCGACTGGCGCGCTGCGGCCGCCACCGCGGCCGACCCGTACGCGCGTGCGCTCGAGCTCGCCGAGTCGTCCGATCCGGACACCGTCCTCGCCGCGCTCGCCACCCTCGACGGGCTGGGTGCCGGGCCCGCGGCCGTGCTCGTGCGGCGGCGGCTGCGCGAGCTCGGCGTGCAGCGGATCCCGCGCGGGCCCACGCCCGCGACCCGGGAGAACCCGGCCGGGCTCACCGAACGGCAGCTCGACGTGCTGGGCCTGCTCGCCGAGGGCCTGTCCAACCCGGAGATCGCCGAGCGGCTCGTCCTTTCGGTGCGCACGGTGGACCACCACGTCTCGGCGATCCTCGCCAAGCTCGGCGTCAGCTCCCGGCGCGAAGCCGCGGCCCGGTACGTGCCGTGAACCGCCCGTACGTGCTGCTGTCGGTGGCCACGTCGCTCGACGGCCACATCGACGACGCGGGCCCCGAGCGCCTGATCCTGTCGAACGCCAAGGACCTCGACCGGGTCGACGCCGAGCGCGCCGCCGCCGACGCGATCCTCGTCGGGGCGGCCACGATCGCCGCCGACGACCCCCGGCTGCTGGTCCGCTCGGCCGACCGTCGCGCCGAACGGGTTGCCCACGGTCGCCCGGCCTCGCCGATCAAGGTCGCGGTCACCCGCAGCGGCCGCGGCCTCGACCCGGCCGCGCAGTTCTTCACCACGGGCGACGGCGAGAAGCTCGTCTACGCGCTCGCTGCGCCGACGACCACCCCCACCGCCACCGCCGCCCCCACCGCGCCGCCCGCTCCCACCGCGCCGCCCGCTCCCA
>DATAOO010000444.1:0-13309 GCA_036265695.1 Pseudonocardia sp.
GACGCCTACGACCCGGGGGTGCTGAAGCTCGTGGCGGCCGTGTGCCGCACCGGCGTCGCCGTGGCGGTCTGCGGTGAGCTGGCCGCCGACGACCGCGCCACCCCGCTGCTGGTCGGGCTCGGCGTGCGCGAGCTCAGCGTCACCCCGCCCGCGGTACCCGCGGTCAAGCAGCGCGTGCGCGGGCTCGACAGCGGGTCGGCCGCGTCGCTCGCCGCGGCCGCGGTGGCCGCCGAGGGGGCGAACGCCGTCCGCGCGCTGCTCGACGATTGATCTTGGCAGGGTCGTTGTCGAGTCGTGACCGGCCCGGACCGTCCCAGGCGCGCCCAGTCCCCGGTACCGTCGGGGTGCCGTTTCGGAGGCGGCGAGCCCGATCCGCCCCGGACGGCGGTCGACGGTGCCCCCCGATCGTCGACCACGCCGCGCGTCCCGGACTCCCCACCCGCGGACGCCAGGCGCTCCCCGACCGGAGGTCCTGCCATGCCCCAGCACCGTGCCCGGAAGACCTACTCGCGATGGCGATGGCTGCCCGCGGTGGCCGCGCTCGTCCTCGTCGGCGCGTCCGCGATCGTGCTCACCACGGTGTTCGAACGCCCGTCGGACGGCGCGTGCCCCACCAAGCTGCGGGTCGTCACCGCCAAGTCCTTCGCGCCGGTGCTGAACGCGCTGGCCCCGGCGGTCGCGGCCGGGCCCGCGTGCAGCCGCCTCGACGTCACCGTCGCCGACGGTCGCGGCGCGGCCGCGAAGGCCGCCAAGCTCGACGCCGACCTCTGGCTCCCCGACGACGCGGCGTGGCGCGCCGCCCCCGGCGGACTCTCGATCGCCGACGGCCCCGCCACGGGGGCCGTGGTCGCCACGAGCCCCCTCTACCTGGTCGCCGACTCCGACACCGCCAAGCGGGTCGTCGGGGCGGGCGGTGGCTGGGGCGCGCTCACGGGGCTGGTCACGGCGCCCGGCTCGACGGTGCGCCTCGTCGCCCACGAGCCCGGCGGGACGGGCGACGGCCTGCTCGCGCTCGGCGCCGTCGGCGAGGTGGTGTGGCTGGCCGACGGCATGGACGCCTCGGCCGACGCCTTGTCCGTCACGTTCCCGCGCACCCGCGTCGTGCCCGCCGCGGCGCCTGCGCTGCCCGACCGGCCGGGCGAGGTCGGGCTCATGACCGAACGGGAGCTGCGCACCGCCACGACCACCGGCCTGAAGGTCATCGCGCCCGGCGACCACACCGCGCAGCTGCGCTACAGCTGGTTCCCGTCCGCCGCGGCGGCCGCCGACCCGGACCGGGCCAAGGCGCTCGACGCGCTCCGGGCCGCGCTCGGCGGCCCGGCGGCCGAGCGCGCCCTCGCCGAGGCGGGCCTGCGCCGGGCCGACGGCCGACCGGGACCCTCCGACGGCGACCTCCCGCCCGTCACCGCCCCGCCGTTCGACGTGCTCGGCCCGCACCACGTCGACCACGTCCTCGCGACGGCCTACGCGCAGGACCGGCGCTCGGACGTCGTCGTCGCCGTCGACGTCTCCGGGTCGATGCGGGCGCTGGTGCCGGGCACCACCGAGCCGCGGATCGAGCTGGTCCGCCGCAGCGTCACCACCCTCGCGCGGCTCCTGCCCGACGACGCCCGACTCGCGCTCTGGGAGTTCGGCACCCACCTCGACGGCGACCGCGACTACCGCGTCCTGCGCCCGGCGGACGACCTGGGCGGCGGCGGTCGGCGGGCGGTCGACAGCGCGGTCGCCGCGCTCACCCCGAGCGAGACCGGCACCGGGCTGCACGACACCATCCTCGCCGCGTACCGGTCGGCCCAGGAGGCCTACCGGGAGGGCACGCCGTCGCACGCGGTGGTGTTCACCGACGGGCGCAACGAGGCCGACAACCCCACGCTGTCGGTCGACCAGCTCCGCGACGCGCTGAAGGCCGGTGCCGACCCGCGACGGCCGGTCAACCTGGCCGTCATCACGTTCGGCGCCGAGCCCGACGCCGCGGCCCTGCAGAAGGCGCTCGACCCGGTGCAGGGCTACGTCGACCGGCTCGGCACGGCCGACGAGGTCGGCGCCGCGTTCATCCACCTCGCCGCGGGCGGGCTGCACGGATGACCACCCAGCCGCTGCCGACGGTGGGTCCCGCCTGGCCCGGGCCCGCCGAGCTGGCGCCGCCGCGGCTGCGGGCGGTGGCGTGGCTCGTCGACCTCGTCGTGGTCGCAGCGGTGGCGGCCGCCCTCGTCGTCGCGGCGTCCTGGCTGGTCCGCGACGTGCTCAGGCTGAGCGACGTGTGGGGGGCCGCGGCGCCGTGGCCGCGCAAGGCCGCCGTGGTGGCCGTCGCCGTCGGGGTCGTCGCGCTGGGCTACCTCGGCATCGGGCAGGCGGGGGCGGGGCGCACGCTGGGCAAGCGGCTGGCGGGCCTGCGCGCCGTGCAGGTGGTGCGCATGCCGGAGGGCGGCCTGCGGCTCATCCAGCTGCGCATCGGGGTGGCCGTGTTCCGCCTCGTCGCCCACGTCGCCGACGTGCCCCTGCTGTTCCTCCGGCCGCTGTGGGACCGCTACCGCCGCACGGTGGCCGACCAGCTGACCGGCGTGTTCGTGGTCGTCGACCGCGATGAGCGCTGCTTCGAGCACGAGCGCTACCTCGACCGGACCGCGGTCGACGAGCCGGAGTGGTGGCTCTGCAAGCAGCGCGACGACGTCGTCTGGCGGCCCTAACCCTTCTTGCCGGACTTGGCGGGGCCTGCCGCCTCCGCTGGCCCCTCCGGGTCACGGTGGTGCTGCTCCTCCAGCCGGATCACGTGCAGCACTGCGTTGATGAGGGCGAGGTGGGTGAAGGCCTGCGGGAAGTTGCCCAGGTGCTGGCCGCTGTTCGGGTCGATCTCCTCACCGTAGAGCTCCAGCGGGCCTGCGAAGGAGAGCAGCTTCGCGCAGAGCTTACGGGCCTTGTGGATCTCGCCGATCTCGCACAGCGCGGAGACCAGCCAGAACGAGCAGATGGTGAACGTGCCCTCCTCGCCGGTGAAGCCGTCGTCGGTCTCCTCGACCTTGTAGCGCAGCACCAGGCCGTCGACGGTCAGTTCGTCGCGGATCGCGAGCACGGTGGCGCGGATCCGCGGGTCGTCGGCGGGCAGGAACCGGACCAGCGGCGCCAACAGGAGCGACGCGTCCAGCTCCGTGCCGCCGTAGTACTGGGTGAAGACGCCGCGCTCGTCGACGCCGTTGGCCAGGATGTCCTGCTTGATCTCCTCGGCCGCGAGCCCCCACTCCGACGCCTTGCCGTGCTCGCCGACCATCGCCGCGAGCCGGGCGCCCCGGTCGACGGCGACCCAACACATGATCTTGGACGACGTGAAGTGCTTCAGCTCGCCGCGCACCTCCCAGATGCCTGCGTCCGGCTCCCGCCAGTGCTTGAGCGCATCGCCCACCTGCTTCTCGAGGATCGGCCAGACCCGGTTGTCGAGGTACTCGACCGCCTTGGAGTGCAGGTAGACCGAGTCGAGTAGGGCGCCCCAGACGTCGTGCTGCTGTTGGGCGTACGCGGCGTTGCCGATGCGCACCGGGCGGGAGTCGGCGTATCCGGGCAGGTGGTCCAGCTCGTGCTCGGTGAGCTCGCGCTCGCCGCCGATGCCGTACATGATCTGCAGGCCGTCGTCCTTCTCGGCGATCTCGGCGATGAAGGCGTAGAAGTCGACGGCCTCCCAGTCGAACCCGAGGGAGTACATCCCCCACAGGGCGAAGGTGGCGTCCCGGATCCAGGTGAAGCGGTAGTCGTAGTTGCGGTTCCCGCCGGGCGTCTCCGGGAGCGAGGCGCTGCCCGCCGCCACCAGTGCCCCCGTCGGCGCGTAGGTCAGGCCCTTGAGCGTCAAGGCGCTGCGCTGCAGGTAGCTGCGCCACGGGTGGTCGGGGAACTGGCCGCGCCCCAGCCAGTGCTGCCAGTGGTGGGCGGTCCACACCTGGCGCTTGTAGGCGTCGTCGAAGCTGGTGGGGGGCACGGCGCCGCCCCACGACAACGCGACGAAGCGGAGGTCGCCCTCCTTGAGCAGCGTGCGGGCGCTGGCCTGGCCGCCTTCGAAGCCCAGCCGCATGTCGGTGGTGAGGGTGACGGTGAGGTCCGTGCCCTCGGCGGCGGCCCGCGCCTCGTGGTAGCTGTCGCCGGTGTACTCCCAGCGGACGTGCTTGCGGCCGTAGTCGAGCACCGGCTCGCAGTCCATGATCGTCTGCACCTCGCCCGACACGCAGCGGACCGTGCGCAGCAGGATGTGCTCGGCCTCGTAATCCGTGGGCGTGCGGCGGTAGGTCGCGGAGCGGTCGTCCGCGTGGTGCCAGGGGCCCACGAGCAACGCGTCCCGCACGACGATCCAGCCGGTGGTGGTGGCCCAGCTGGTCTCCAGGATCATCGTGCCGGGCAGGTAGCGGCGGTCGGCGGGCACCGCGATGTCCACCGGTGCCACCCGGAACGTGCCCGCCCGCCGTCCGAGGATGGCGCCGAAGACGCTCGGCGAGTCGAAGCGCGGCACGCACATCCAGTCCACCGTGCCGCCGGGCGAGACGAGCGCGGAGACCTCGCCGTCGCTGAGGAAGCCGTAGTCACCGATCGGCACCGCCCGGGAGACGCTGATCGGGCCGGTGAGCTTGCCGCTCTTCTCCTTCTTCTTCCCCATGGGGCAAGCATCGCCGGTGTGTCGCCGGTAGTCGACCGCAGAGCCTTGACGTCCTCCCTCGATTATCGATAATCGAGCGTGTGCCGGAGTTGCTGAACCGCTCGGTCCTGCGTGAGCAGCTCCGCGAACGGATCCTCCAGCGCATCCTCGACGGCGACTACGCGCCCGGCGAGCGCGTCGTCGAGAGCCACCTCATGAAGGAGTACGGGGTGAGCCAGGCGCCGATCCGGGAGGCGTTGCGCGACCTGGAGGCGATGCGCTTCGTCGAGAGCGAGGCCCACCGCGGGGTGCGCGTCCGCACCATCACCGAGAAGGAGATGGGCGAGATGTACCCGGTGCGGGCGGCGCTGGAAGAGGTGGCCGGGCGCGCCGCCGCGCCCCAGATCACCGACACCACCCTCGACGCGCTGGAAGCCGAGATCGACGCCATGCGGGCCGCGTCCGAGCGTCGCGACCTGCACGCCCAGCTCGTCCACGACGCCCGCTTCCACGAGCTGATCTTCGAGGCGGCGGGCAACGCGCTGCTGCTGGAGGTGTGGCGCTCGCTCCACGCCGAGATCCGCGCGCTCATCACCTACCTCCGGGCCGACGTCGACCTGGCGGAGATCGTCGACACGCACGTGCCCATCCTGGCCGCCCTGCGACGGCGCGACCCGGAGCAGGCGGGCAAGGAGATGCGCCACCACATCGAGTACTTCGGCGCGCTCGCCGTCGGGCACGCTCAGACCCCTGCACAGAGAGGTGTGGAGTAGTGAAACCTGCCCCGTTCGCCTATCTCGCTCCTCGGAGCGTGGACGAGGCACTGGCCCACCTCGCGGAGCACGGCTCCGAAGCCCGGCCGCTCGCGGGCGGCCAGAGCCTCGTCCGGCTGATGAACACCCGGCTCGCGACGCCGTCCGTCCTCATCGACATCAACCGCATCGACGAGCTCGCCGCCATCTCCCGGGAGAACGGCACGGTGCGGATCGGGGCCGTCGCCCGCCAGCGCGCCTGCGAGACGTCGTCGCACGTGCGCGACGGCGTGCCGGTGTTCGCCGAGGCGGTCGGGCAGGTCGCCCACCCGTCGGTGCGGCGGCGCGGCACCGCGGTCGGCAGCGTGGCGTTCGCCGACCCCTCGGCCGAGCTGCCCACCGCGCTGCTCGCGGCGGACGGCGAGGTCGTGGCGGCCAGCACCCGGGGGGAGCGCTCCATCGCCGCCGACGACTTCTTCACCGGCCCCTTCACCAGCGCGCTCGCCCCCGACGAGCTCGCCGTCGCGCTACGGATCCCGGTATCGGCTGCTGCGCGCACCGGCTCGGCGTTCGTCGAGGAGTCCCGCCGCCACGGCGAGCTGCCGATGTGCGGCGTCGCGGCCGTCATCACCCTCGACGACGACGGCGCCGTCGCGCAGGTGCGCATCGCCCTCTGCGGCGTCCACCGGCGCCCGATCCGGGCCCGCGACGCCGAGGCCGCGCTGCTGAGCGAGCACCCCGACGACGAGCTGCTGCAGGCGGCGGGCGCGCTGGCGGCTTCGGCCGCCGACCCCGTCGGCGACTGCCACGGCTCCGCGGCCTTCCGCCGCCACCTCGCCGCGGTGCTCACCCGCCGCGCGCTCGCCACTGCCATCTCACGCGCGGAGGAACGGAATGCCTGACAAGGTCCGCGTCGCGGTCACCGTCAACGGCACGGCGCACGACGTGCTCGTCGAGCCGCGCACCCTGCTGCTGGACTTCCTGCGGGACGAGCTCGCCCTCACCGGCGCCCACGCCGGGTGCGAGCAGGGCGCCTGCGGTGCCTGCACCGTGCTGGTCGACGGCGAGCCCACCCGCTCCTGCCTGATGTTCGCCGCGCAGCTGGACGGCGCCGAGGTCACCACGGTGGAGTCGCTGGCCAACCCGGACGGCACCCTGCACCCGGTGCAGCGCGCCTTCACCGAGAACCACGGCCTCCAGTGCGGCTTCTGCACACCGGGCATGCTCATGGCCGCCTGCGCGCTGCTGCAGCACACCCCGCACCCCGAGCCGTCCGACGTCCGCGAGGCGCTGTCGGGCAACCTCTGCCGCTGCACCGGCTACCAGAACATCGTCCGATCCGTCGTCGCCGCGGGGGCCGAGTCGTGAGCTACAAGTACGTCGGCAAACCGACCCCCCGCAAGGAAGACCCGAAGCTGCTGACCGGGCGCGCGGGCTACATCGGCGACGTGGTGGTGCCCGGCATGCTGCACGCCGCCGTGCTGCGCAGCCCGCACGCCCACGCCCGCATCCGCTCCATCGACGCGAGCGCCGCACGGGCGCTGCCCGGCGTGGTCTGCGTGCTCACCGGCGCCGAGGCGTTGGAGCACATCAACCCGATGGCCGCGTTCTGCGCCGAGCCGGTGCCGCAGACCGCGATCGCGACGGAGAAGGTGCGCTACCCCGGCGAGGCCGTCGCCGTCGTCGCGGCCACCGACCGCTACATCGCCGAGGACGCCCGCGCGCTGATCGAGGTCGACTACGAGGTGCTCGAGCCGGTCGTCGACCCGATCGCGGCGATGACGCCCGAGGCCGCCCGCGTGCACGACACCCTCGACAGCAACGTCGTGTTCCACCGCAGCCTCGACTTCGGCGACGTGGAGGGCGACTTCGCCCGCTCCGCCACCGTCGTGCGGCGCAGCGGGCGCTGGCACCGCATGTGCGCGACCCCCCTGGAGACCGCGGGCGCGCTGGCCTCGTGGGACCCCTACACGGGCGCGATGACCGTCTGGTCGAACTCGAACTTCTACAACTTCCTGCCCTGGGTGTTCGCGGGCATCCTCGGCGTGCCCACCAACCGGCTGCGGCTCATCCCGTGCACGGTGGGCGGCAGCTTCGGCAGCAAACACCTGATCATGCAGGTCGTCGCGATCGCGGGCGCGCTGTCGAAGGCCACCGGACGGCCGGTGCGCTACCTGGAGGACCGGTTCGACAACCTCGCGGCCAACGACAACACCGGCCCCGACCGCCACTACGACGCCGAGCTCGCGTTCTCCCCCGAGGGGGAGATGCTCAGCCTCAGCCTGAAGATCATCGACGACTACGGCGCCTACTTCCAGTTCGCGCACGGCCAGCACGGCAACGCGATGGCCCAGCCCACCGGCCCGTACCGCATCGGCAGCCTGCGCTACGACGTCGCCTGCGTGCTCACCAACAAGGTGCAGCAGGGCTTCTTCCGCGGCGCGGGCGCCGACCCGGGCAACTTCATCCTGGAACGGCTGGTCGACGCGGCCGCCGACGAGCTCGGCATCGACGGCGCCGAGCTGCGGCGGCGCAACTTCATCCAGCCCGACGAGTTCCCGTACAAGATCCCGACCGGCAACGTGTACGACAGCGGCAACTACGCCGCCGTGCTCGACCGGGCGCTGGAGATCGCCGACCTCAAGCACTGGAAGGCCGAGCAGGAGCGGCTGCGCGCCGAGGGCCGCTACCTCGGCATCGGCCTGGCCAGCTGCCAGGAGCGCACCGGCTACAACGCCAGCGAGTGGTGGTTCCTCTACGACAACCCGCCGCTGCCCGCCACGAGCACCCCGGAGAGCGTGAAGCTGCAGGTCGACGCGATGGGGGGCGTACTCGTGGAGCTGGGCTGCCCGCTGTGGGGCAACAGCCCGGAGACCGTCGTCAGCCAGGTGATCGGCGAGGAGTTCGGCATCGACCCGGCCGGGGTGGCGGTCACCTACGCCGACTCGACCACCGGCGCGATGTCCGCGGGGCCCGGCGGCAGCCGTCTCACGATCATGCTGTCCGGGGCGGCCCGGGGCGCGGCGCGCACGATCCGGGACAAGATGACCCGCATCGCCGCGCACGCGATGGAGATGAGCCCCGACGACGTCGAGTGCGTGGACGGCACGTTCCGCGCCAAGGGGGCGCCGGGCACGTCGATGACGATGGGCGAGGTCGCGATGCGCGCCCACCTGTTCGCGCACGACAACCCGGAGGGCGAGTCCAGCGGGCTGGTCGACACCCACACCTACGACCACCCGTACGCGACGCCGCCGAACGCCGACCGCACGGACATGGGCGCCTTCTACCCGATGGTGTCGCACGCCTGCCACATCCCGATCGTCGAGGTCGACCCGGAGACGGGGCGCGTCACGCTGCTCAAGTACTACGCGGTGAACGACTGCGGCACGATCATGAACCCGCCGCTGGTCGAAGGCCAGATCATGGGCGGCATCGTGCAGGGCATCGGCGCCGCGCTCATGGAGCAGTACGAGTACCGCGACGACGGCACGCTCGGTACGTCGTCGCTGCGCGAGTACCTCATCCCGACCCTCAACGAGGTGCCCGACATCGTCGTCGAGCACGTGCAGACGCCCTCGCCCTTCACCGAGTACGGCGTGAAGGGCGCCGGGGAGGGCGGGCGGCTCGTCGCGCCGACCGCCATCGCCAGCGCCGTGAGCGACGCCCTCCGCCCGCTCGGGGTGTTCGTCGACGAGCTGCCGATGACGCCGGAGCGGATCGTGGCGGCGGTGCAGGCCGCGCGATGACGTCCGGGGTAGGGCCTGCAGGCGCGGTGCCGGACGGGGCGCGGCTGCGGGCCGCCGCCCTGGTGCGGACCGGCCGCCAGTACTCGCTGGCGGCCGTCCGGTTCAACGGCATGCCGATCTTCCCGGGCCACCCGACGTTCCAGGTGGTGTCCTACCGCACGCCGCACGGCCTGCAGGTCGGGCGGGAGAACCTCTGGGCCCCCGCCGCCAACGACGTCGGGCTGGGGTGCATGACCGAGCTCCTCACCGCCACGAGCCACTCCGGCGCGCACATCGACGCGCTCGCGCACATGACCGTCGGCGAGGACGACCACTGGTACGGCGGCGCCAACGCGGCCGAGCACCTCGGCGACTTCGGCCCGACGGTCGGCGACGCCGCCGCGCTGCCGCCGCTGTTCACGCGGGGTGTGCTCCTGGACGTCGCCGGGCACCGGGGGGTCGAGTGCCTGCCCGCGGGCAGCCCGGTGGACGCCGATGAGGTCGCCGCGATCGCCCGCGACCAGGGCGTCGAGATCCGCGAGTACGACGTCGTGCTCTTCCGCACCGGCTACATGGGCCTGTGGCCGGACGCGGCGCGCATGGCCGAGCACCGCTCGCCCGGGCCGGACCTTTCGGCGGCGGACTGGCTCCTGGAACGGGGCGTGGTCGCGGTCGGCAGCGACACCGAGACGTTCGAGGTGCAGCCCGCCCCCGACCCCGGCGTGCCCGCCAACCCGCAGCCGGTGCACACCCGCCTGTTGATCGAGAGCGGCGTCTACCTCCTGGAGAGCCTGGACCTGGAACGGCTGGCGGCCGACCGGGTGCACGAGTTCCTGTTCGTCGCCCTCCCCCTCAAGATCGCCGGCGCGACGGGCTCGATGCTCGATCCGCTCGCCGTCGTCTGAGAGGTGGTTTGCCGGGCGTCGATCGGTGTACGCCAGCCGGTGGTGGGATCCCCGCCCGGCCGTAGCGGTTGAACCACCAGCCGCTGCGGTTCGTGATGCGGGCTCCGCGCACCCGGCGTAAGTTGAGGTGCAGGTCGCGGTGGACGCGCGACCGCGGGCCCAAACCGGTCGCCCTCGCCTTCCGTCTCGAGGTCGCCCGTGTCCGTTTCCACCGTCCGTGTCGAGCCCGTCGCCACCCCTCCGCCGAGCGAGTACGCCGACGAGATGGTCCACCTGCGGGAGTTCGCGGCGCTGCCGCCCGTCGACCCGCGCCGCGTCCTGCTGCGCGAGCACCTGGTGCTCGCCTTCCTCCCGGTCGTCGAGCACCTGGCGCGACGGCACGGCCGCGACAGCGCCACCCGCGAGGAGCTCACCCAGGTGGGCACCGTCGCGTTGATCACCGCGATCGACCGGTGGGACCCGGAGCTCGCGCACGGTGAATTCCTCGGCTACCTCGTCCCCTGCGTGCGCGGCGAGATGCTGCGCTGGTTCCGCGACCGCACCTGGTCGATGCGGGTGCCGCGCAGGCTCAAGGAGCTGAGCTCGGCCGTCGCCAAGGCGACCGAGCCGCTGGCGCAGGAGCTGGGCCGCGCGCCCCGACCCAGCGAGCTGGCCGCCCGGCTGGGGGTGGGGGTCGGCGACATCGTCGACGCGCTCGACGTCCGGGTGAACCAGACCGCGGGGTCGCTCGACGGCGTCGACCCCGTCCTCGGTGTCGCCCTCGCCGAGCAGATCGGCTCGGCCGACGCCAACCTCGAGAAGGTCGAGTACCAGCACGCGCTGCGGCCCCTGCTCGACGCGCTGCCCGAACGCGAGCGCACGATCCTCACCCTGCGCTTCTTCGGCGAGATGACGCAGACCCAGATCGGGCAGCGCCTCGGGATCTCCCAGATGCACGTCTCTCGTATCCTGGCGCGCACGCTGAAGCAACTGCGGGCAGCGCTGATGGCCGAGAACTGAGCCTTCTGCGTAAAACGGGAGGAGGCCCGATGGACATGACCGGCATCGAGGATCGGGAGTCCTGGACAGCCATCGAGCACCTCGTACGCCTCTTCCGGCTGCGCAGCAACGACGAACCCGCCCTGGTCTCGGCCGTGTGTCAGGAGGCGGTGCGGCTGATCGACCCCGCGCAGCACGCGGGGGTGATCCTCGCCATCGGCCGTCGGCACCTTGAGGTGGTCGCCGCCACCAGTCCGGTGCCGAAGCAGCTCGACGAGCTCCAGCAGCGGGAGGGCGCGGGGCCGTGCCTCGACGCCGCACGGTCCCAGTCGGTCATCCGGATCGAGGACGTGGGCACGGACGCGCGCTGGCCGTCGTTCGCGGAGCGGGCCACCGTCGCGGGCGTCCGGTCGATGCTGTGCCTGCCGCTGCACGTCGACACGTCCCTGTTCGGCACGCTCAGCGTCTACGCCGACACCCCGCGGGCCTTCAAGGACGTCACCGAGTCGGTGGCGCGCGTGCTCGCCGTCCTCGCGGCCATCACGCTCTCCGAGTCGCGCGGGCGGGCGAACCTGGAGCGGGCGCTGGAGAGCCGGGACCTGATCGGGCAGGCGAAGGGGATCATCATGCAGGCCCGGCGGATCACCGCCGAGGAGGCCTTCGCCCTGCTCGTGCGCCGTTCGCAGGAGACCAACACGAAGCTCGTGGACGTCGCGGAGGACGTGGTCCGCACGGGCGTCGTCTGATCCGCCGCGGCGCGGCAGACTGTCGGCGTGGACACGCTGGCGGGGTTGCTCTCCGGGCTCGCCGCCGAGCACGGCGCGCGGGTCGCGCTCGTGGAGGGCGAGCGGGCGCTGACGTTCGACGAGCTGGCCGCGGCGGCCGGGGCGCTGGCGGGCGACCTGGGCGGGTGGGGTGTCGGCCGCGGCGACGTGGTGGCGCTGTGGCTGCCCAACGTGCTGGAGTACCTCGTCGCCGAGTTCGCGCTCGGCGCGCTCGGGGCCGCCGCGCTCGGGATCAACACCCGCTACGGCGAGCACGAGCTCGCGCACCTGGTGGAGCGCGCCCGGCCCGTCGGCGTGGTCGTGCCGCACCGGTTCCTGGACATCGACTTCGTGGGCAAACTGCCGCGCTCGGGCGCGTGGGTGGGGGTGGTCGGGGCGCCGGAGGGTGCGGACCTCGGCCGGTTCGACCTCGGCGATGGGGTGCACCGGCTGCCCGACCCGACGGCCGACCGCCCCACGGCGGCCGACCCGGCGGCGGGTGGCGCGACTGCTGCGGGCGGCTCGGCGCCGCCGCCCACCGCGGGCCGGGCGGAGGACCCGGTCGCCTACTTCACCACGTCCGGCTCGACCGGCGCCCCCAAGCTCGCCGGGCACCCGCAGGCGGCCGTCGTCGAGCACGCGGTGAACGTCGCGCGGGCGTTCGACATGCGCCCCGGCGACGCCGTGCACCTCGCCCTCCCGCTGTGCGGGGTGTTCGGCTTCAGCGCCGCGTTCGGCATGCTCGCCGCGGGCGGCACGTGCGTGCTGGAGCCGGTGTTCGACGCCGGGCGGATGGCCCGCGACGTCGCCGCGCACCACGTCACCCACCTGGTCGGCGGCGACGACATGCTGGGCAGGCTGATGGCGGCGGACCCGCCCGAGTGGCCCGGGTGCCGCCGCGGCGCGATCGCCGACTTCGGCGGGCGCGCCGGCGAGGTCGCGCGGTGGGCCGACGAGCGCGGCATCGCCCTCTCCGGTGTGTACGGCTCGTCGGAGCTGTTCGCGTTGGTCTCGACGTGGCCCGCGGAGCTGCCCCTCGCCGAGCGGGTGGCCGCGGGCGGGGTGCCGGTGTCGCCCGCGATCGGGGTGCGGGCGGTCGCGGACGGGGTCGTCTGCCCGCACGGGGAGACCGGCGAGCTGCAGTTCCGCGGCTACCCCGTCACGTCGGGCTACCTCGGCGGGCCCGAGGTCCCCGTCGACGACGACGGCTGGTTCTCCTCGGGCGACCTCGGCTCCACCACGGCGGACGGCTTCCACTACCGGTGTCGGGCGGGCGACGCGCTGCGGCTGCGCGGGTTCCTCGTCGAGCCAGCCGAGATCGAGTCGTTCCTCCTGGAGCAGGACGGCGTCGAGGGGGCGAAGGTCGTGGGAGCGGGCGGCGTGGCCGTCGCGTTCGTCGTCCTACGGCCGGACGCCGTGGTGACGGCGGCCGACCTGCACGACCGCTGCCACCGCTCGCTCGCCGCGTTCAAGGTGCCTGCCCGCATCGAGGTGCTCGCCGAGTTCCCCGTGACCACGGGCACGAACGGCACGAAGATCCGCGCGGCCGAGCTGCGGGAGCGGGCGGCCG
>DATAOO010000445.1:0-1955 GCA_036265695.1 Pseudonocardia sp.
GACAACCGGGCCGACAACCGGGCCGACAACCGGGCCGACAACCGGGCCGACAACCGGGCCGACAACCGGGCCGACGCCGACGACGACGCCGCCGACGAGCGGGCCGAGGCCGTCCCGGGGCAGCGCGGCGACCGGCCCTCGAGCGGAGCGAACGGTGAGCGCCCCGCGCCTGCCATGCGTCCCGCGCGCCTCGCAGCGGCCGACGGCCGCGCCTGAGCGCTGCTTTCCCCACTGACCTGAGCACTTGATCTGAGCACTGCACCCGCCCACGGGCGATCCACCCAGCAAACAACCAGAAGGTGAGTGAAACGTGGCCGGTCCCGCCACCGCGAAGCCTCCGCTGTCGACGCCCGAGGGTGGCGCCGACCAGCCGTTTGACACCGCGTTGCGCGGGTACGAGAGGCGGCAGGTCGACGACTTCGTCTCGGCCCGCTCGAAGGAGATCTCCCGGCTGAAGTCGCAGCTGGCCGACGAGCGCAGGCAGCGCCAGGCCGCCACCGAGCGCGCCGACGCCGCCGCCACGGAGCTGCGGGAGGTGCGGGCCCGTTCCGCGCACGAGCCCGCCGACCCGCAGGAGAGCTTCGGCTTCCGCGCGGAGAAGCTCCTGCGGATGGCCGAGCAGGAGGCGGTGGAGATCCGCAGCAACGCCAGCCGCGAGTCCGCCTCGATCATCGAGCAGGCCCGCAAGGAGGCCGAGCAGCACCGCCACGAGGTCGAGCAGACGCTCATCTCGCGCGCCTCGCTGCTGGAGCAGCAGGCCGCCCAGCGCTCGTCGGAGATCCAGGAGCGCGAGCAGCAGGTGGCCGACCAGCTGGCGGCCGCGCGCGAGCAGGCCGACCAGATGCACGCGGCGGCGTCGCGGGCGGCGGAGCGGCTGCGCCAGGAGTCCGAGGCAGCGGCCGAGGAGACCCGGGCCCGCGCGGAGGCGGCCGCCCAGCGCCAGCGCGACAGCGCCGCCCAGGAGATCGCCCGGCTCAGCGCGTTGCAGCAGGACGTCAGGTCCGAGCTCGCGCGCCTCGCCGAGGTGCTCACCAACGAGCTGGCCGCCGACTCCTCGCGCAACAACGCGAAGCGCGGGATGAACGCCGAGTCCCTCGGGAAGGAGCCCGCGGGGGCGTCGAACGGACGCTCTTCCTGACCTCCCCAGCGCACCAGGCCGTCGTCGGCCCGGTGCCGTCGCGCGACGAGATCGCGCAGCGGTACCGGGCCGTCTTCGACACCGCCCGCGTCGGCGTGCTCGAGCTGGACCGCGAGGGCCGGGTCGTGGACGCCAACCCGGCGTTCCGCAGGTGGGTGCCCGGCATCGTCGGCAAGCCCGCGAGCTCCGCGCTGGCCCGGGCCGACGCGCTGCGCGCCGTTCCGCTCTGGCGAGACCTGGTGGAGGGGCGGCGTGACCGCTACGACCTCGACGCCACCCTGCGCCGCCCGGACGGCTCGACGGTGGCGGGCCACGTGGTCGTCACCGCGGTGGTGGACGTGCACGGCGAGGTCACGGGGGCGATCGCGGTGGCCGTGGCGGCGGCGCCCGGCCCGGCCGAGCTCCCGGCCGAACCGCTCGTCCCGACCGGCAGGCGGGAACGGCCCACGCCCGCCGAGATCGCGGTGCTCACGGGCCTCGCCTCGGGCCTCACGCTGCAGCAGGTGGCGGTGCGGCTGGGGCTCACCCGGCGTGGCGTGGACTACCGCCTGGCCCGGCTGCGCCAGAAGCTGCGCGCGGACGGCCCCGGCGGCGTGCCCGCCACCACCGCCGGGGTGGTGGCCCGCGGCTACGCCCTCGGCCTGCTCACGCCGGAGACCTGGCCGCCACGGCCAGGCCCCGGCGTCTGAGCGCAGCTACGGCCGCAGCTCGTGCCGCGGCCCGCCGGTGGGCGGCAGGTTGAGCACGACCGACTCGTCGTCGTCCATCGATCCGCCCGTGGTGCCGATCGCGGCGTAGACGTCGGGCCGCGTCGACT
>DATAOO010000446.1:0-7122 GCA_036265695.1 Pseudonocardia sp.
CCTACATCCTCGGCGAGGTCAACACGCTGGTGCCGGGGGCGAACCTCACCCCGGACGACGTGCTCTACACGTACTCCGGGGTACGGCCACTGCCGTACGCGCCGGGCGTGAAGGAGTCGAACGTGCCGCGCACCCACGTGCTGCACGACCACAGCGCCGACGGCCTCCCCGGCCTGGTCACGGTGGTGGGCGGCAAGCTCACCACGTACCGGCAGCTCGCCGAGGACGCCGTCGACGACGCCTTCCGCCGGCTGGGCCGCACGGCGCCGAAGTGCGTCACGCGCTCGCTGCCCTTCCCCGGCGCCCTCGACGACCCAGGACCGCTGCGCGCCGAGCTGGTCGCGGCGGGCGTCCCCGCGCGCACTGCCGAGCGGCTGCTCAAGCTCTACGGACGACGGGCCGTGGGCGTGCTGGCGACGGCGGGCGACGATCCCGAGCTGCTGGCCGAGTTCGACGCGGGCTCCGGCGCGATCGGCGCCGAGCTGGTGTTCGCCGTGCGCCACGAGTTCGCCCGCACGCTCGCCGACGTGCTGGCTCGCCGGGTGCTGCTCGCCTTCGAACCGGGGCACGGACTCGCGTCGGTGGACCGGGCCGCGGAGATCCTGGGCGCCGAGCTCGGCTGGGACACCGAACGCCGCAAGGAGGAGATCGCGGACTACCAGCGGTGGCTCACCCACCTCGCGATACCGGAGAGGGTCTCGTGACCGGCCGCTACGTGATGGCGCTCGACCTCGGGTCGACGAGCGCCCGCGCGGTGCTCGTGGACGAGGACGGGCGCATCGTCGCCGTGGCCCGCAACCCGGTCGAGCCGCTGTTCCCGCGCCCGGGCTGGGTGGAGCTCGACCCGGTCGCGCTGTGGGCCGCGCAGCTCGACAGCGCGAAGCGGGTGCTGGCCGAGGTCGGGGCGACCGCGGCCGACGTCGCCGCGATCGGGTTCACCTCGCACCGCGAGACCGCGTTCGCCTGGGAGCGGAGCACCGGCGCGCCCGTGCACAACGGGATCATGTGGATGTCGCACCAGACCGACGACATCGTGCGGCGGTGGCGGGCCGCAGGCCTCGACCCCGAGGTCCGGGCCCGCACCGGGCTCAACAACGACTCGTACTTCACCGCGCCGAAGCTCGCCTGGTACATGGAGAACGTCGACGGGTTCGCCGCGCGGGCCCGCCGCGGCGAGATCGCCGTCGGCACCGTCGACACGTGGATCCTGTGGAACCTCACCGAGGGGCGTTCCCACCTCACCGACCACACGCAGGCCTCCCGCACCGCACTGCTCAACCTGGCCGAGCTGGGCTGGGACGCCGCGCTGCTCGCCGCGTGCGACATCCCGGCGGAGATCCTGCCGCCCGCCGTCGCGTCCGACGCCCACTTCGGCGACGTCGACCCGCGCCTCTTGGGCGGCGACCCGGGGCCGGGCATCCCGGTCACCGGCATCCTCGCCGACCAGCAAGCGGGCCTCTTCGGGCAGGCGTGCTTCGGGCTCGGCGCCGCGAAGAACACGTTCGGCACGGCCGGGGTGCTCGTCGCCAACGTCGGCGACAAGCCGAACCTCATGGAGGGCCTCACGTCCAGCGTCGCCTGGACGGCGGGTGGCTCCACCATGTTCGAGGCCGAGGGCGTGGTGTTCTCCAGCGGCCAGACCATCCAGTGGCTGCGCGACCGCCTCGGCGTCTTCGGGCCGGACGACGACATCGAGTCGTTGGCCCGCAGCGTGCCCGACAACGGCGGGGTCTACCTGGTCCCGGCGTTCGCCGGGCTGTGCGCGCCGCACTGGGACCGCGACGCCCGCGCCGCGATCGTCGGGCTCTCGCTGGAGAGCGGCGCGGGGCACGTCGTCCGCGCGGGCCTGGAGGCCATGGCCTACCAGACCCGCGACAACGTCGACACGCTCGTGCGCGGCGGCGTGCCGGTGCCCGAGCTCCGGGTCGACGGCGGAGCCACCCGCAACGGGCTGCTCTGCCAGTTCCAGGCCGACATCCTCGGCGTGCCCGTGGTGCGGCCGAACGAGCTCGAAAGGACCGCGCTCGGCGTCGCCTACCTGGCGGGCTCGGGCGTCGGGCGCTGGCGCGTGCCCGACGACGTCCAGGAGTCGTGGACCGTCGACCGGGTCTTCGAACCCGAGATGTCCGAGGACCGCCGCGCCGAGCTCTACGACGGCTGGTCGGCCGCCGTGCGGCACGTCCGCGCCGCGGCCGCCGAGAAACACACCTCTTCCGCAGACGAAAGGACGCCGCGATGACCTGGGCCGACCCCCTAAAGCTCGTGGAGGACGCCCGCGCGGGCGGCTATGCCGTCGGCGCGTTCAACATGCACAGCGACGAGACCGCGGAGGCGCTCGTGCGCGGCGCCGAGCGGGCGGACTCGCCGGTGTTCCTGCAGGTCGGACGGGCCATCGTGCCGCACATGGGCGTGCGGCGCGCCTACGAGCTCACCCGCCGCGCGGCCGATGAGTCCGGCGCCGAGCTGGTGATCCACCTCGACCACGGCCCGTGGGACGAGGTCTGGGAGGCGATCAAGCTCGGCTTCCACTCGCTCATGTACGACGGCGCGCACCTGCCGTTCGAGGAGAACATCAAGACCACCCGGCACGTCGTGCAGGTGGCGCACACGTTCGGCATCCCCGTCGAGGCGGAGCTGGGCAAGATCCCGGAGGCCGACGAGGAGGTCGACTGGCAGTCGTACTACACCGACGTCGCGGAGGCCGAGCGGTTCGTCAAGGAGACCGGCGTCGACTGGCTGGCCATCTCGGTCGGCATCGTGCACGGCGTGCCGACGACCACCCCGCAGCCCCTGGACATCCAGCGGATCCGCGACATCCGCGACGCCACCGGCGTCCCCCTCGTGCTGCACGGTGCGTCCGGCGTGCCCGACGACGAGATCCGGGAGGCGACGGCGGCGGGCGTGGCGAAGTTCAACGCCGACACCGACCTGCGGCACGCGTTCCGCGCGGGCATCGAGGAGACGTGGGCCCAGGGCGACCGCCAGCTGGAGGAGGCGCTCGCCGCGGGGCGCGACCGGATGATCGACGCGACGGTCGCGAAGCTGGAGCTGTACGGCTGCGCGGGCCGGTCGTCGAAGGCGCGGGCATGACCACGACGGAGGCGCCCGCGGGCACGACCACGCCGCTGAAGGGCATGCGGAAGGTCGCCGCTCGCCGGATGGTCGAGGCGTGGGCGATCCCGGTGTTCCACCTCACCGTCGAGGTGGACATGACCCACGCGCTCGGCACGCGGGAGCGCACGCCGGGAGCCACGGTCACCGACGCCCTGCTCGCGGCGTGCACGGCCGCGCTGCAGGCCCACCCGTCGCTCAACGCGCACTGCGACGGCGCCGCCGTCACGGTGTTCGACGAGGTGAACCTGGGCATCGCGGTGGCCACCGACGCGGGGCTCACCGTGCCCGTGCTGGCAGGCGCGCAGGCGTTGGACCTGTCGGGCTTGGCCGCCGCCCGCCGCGACGTCGTCGAGCGGGCGCGCACGGGCAAGCTGACGCGCGCCGACCTGACCGGCGGCACGTTCACCGTGTCCAACCTGGGCATGATGGGGATCGACCGGTTCGACGCGATCCTCAACCCACCGCAGGTCGCGATCCTCGCGGTCGGCTCGACCAAGCAGCGCCAGGTCTGGAACGACGGCGACCCCGCGTGGCGGCCGATCGCGGAGCTCACCCTCACCTGCGACCACCGAGCGGTCGACGGAGCGGCGGGCGCCGGCTTCCTGGCGACGCTCCGGGAGCACCTGCAGGCCTGACGTGCAGCTGCGATGGATCAGCGCGGCGGGGGTCGCGGAGCACCCGGTCGAGGCGGCGGCCGAGCTGCTCGCGAGGCCGGACGGCCTGGTGTGGTTGGACGTGCCGACCTGGGACGAGGCGGCCGAGCACGTGCTCCGCGAGGTGTTCGCGTTCCACCCCCTGGCGATCAGCGACTGCGCGAAGCGCAACCAGGTGCCCAAGGTGCACGTCTACCCGGATCACGTGTTCCTGGTCCTGCACTCACCCCACGCCGGTGTCGCGGGCCACGTCCACACCATCGAGCTGGACCAGTTCGTCGGCGACCGGTACCTGGTGACCGTGCACGGCCCGTTGAGCGCGGCGGCCGACCCGGCCGCCGCGCGCGTCGAGGTCGACGCGCTGGCGAAGCGGCTCGAGTCGGGCAAGCTCCGCCCCCAGCACGCGTACGACCTCACCTACGTGATCGTCTCGGCCGTCACCATGCGGCTGCACGACTTCACCACGCGGCTCACCGCCGACATGTGGGGCCTGGAGTACCGCTTCCAGGCGGTGGTCAAGGAAGGGCCGTCGGGACACCTCCGGGCACCCGAGCAGTTCCTGGACGAGCTCTTCCGCGCGCGCCACGGCTTCATGGTCGCCAGGACGCAGGCGGCGATCTCCCGCGAGGTGTTCGCCCGGATGCGCAAGATCAAGGCGTTCGGGCCGGGACGGGGGCAGAAGCGCATCGACGACGCCGTCGACCAGTTCGACCACCTGCGCGCGATGGCCGACGGCGAGAAGGAGAACCTGCAGGGGACGATCGAGTTCTACCAGGCGCGCACGAACACGAAGGTGACGATCGCGGCGGAACGCCTCGCCGTGATCGCCGCCATCACGCTCCCGGTCACGGCGGTCTCGTCGATCCTCGGGATGAACGTCATCGTCAACGACCAGACCCAGCCGCTGGAGCTGGCGGTCGCGGTGACGGCCATGGCGGTGATGTCGGTGCTGCTGCTGGTCTGGGCCAAGCGGCAGGGCTGGTGGTGACGGGCGCTCAGCTCAGCTGGTAGAGCGCCCTGGCCTCCTCGTGGGTCGCGATCGGCCTGCCGACGTCCCGGGCGATCTCCTGCGCCTGCTGGAGCAGCTCGAGATTGGTCGGGTTGCGGGCCGGGTCGTAGAACAGCTCCAGCCCGGTCTTGATGTGGCCACCGAGCTCGATGGCGCGGCGGAGGATGCCCGTGTCGTCGAGCGCGCCCTGCCCCCAGATCGAGATGTACCAGGGGTGGCGCACCTGGGCTTCCTCGATCATGTGGAGGTAGTAGTAGAGGCTTTCCAGGCTGGGCTTCATCCCGTTGGTGCCGATCGGCTCCATCGCCGTGAGCCCGTAGTCGCCGATGAGGTAGAAGTCCCACATCGAGCCGGGCGTCGACATGCCCTTGTTCACGTAGTACATCGCGTGGCGCAGGTGGCCCGGCTCGTAGACGCCGTAGACCATCGGGATGCCGCGCTCGCGCAGCATCCGCCACTGGCTGGCCACCCGGGCGTAGTTGAAGCCGAACTCCGGGCCTTGGAGGTAGCCGTCCTCGTCGGTGCCCGTGGCGAACAGCGTGAGCCCGGTGTCGACGCAGGCGATCTCGGCGTGCGCGTTGTCGTTGAGGTACATCACGTGCTCGAGGCCGTTCTCGTCGCCGACGAGCCGCAGGTTGTTGCACGTGGTGGGGTACCAGGTGATGTCCGGGTGCTTCGCCAGCACCTTCTCCCACGTGCGCATGTAGTCCTTGTAGGCGTTCTCGCCCAACAGGTCGAAGCTCGTGTTGTGCGCGTGGATCGCCCCGGCACCCGCCTCCCAGCAGCGGATCGCGTCCTCGGCGATCTCGTCGTAGGTGATCGGCGTGTTCGGGTTCATCTCCCTGGAGCGAACGCCGTTGATGTGGGACTCGATGACCACGGGGTGGTCCCACTGAGGTTCCCTGTCCGCGTACTTGTCGAGAGCGGTGCCCATTTATTCAGGATAGGCATATATGTCCACCGGTGGCTACGGAATCATCAGGGCATGACGGACGCGTTCGGTGCGGGCCCGGTCCGACCCGCCTGCGGGAGCGGCCTCTCGACGCCGCAGGAGGACATGGACCTGTCCCGGGCCTCCCTCACCGCCATCGGCGACGGCGCCGACGGCCTGCTGCGGATCCACCGCCCCCGCCCGACCGCCGCGTTCAGCAGGCGCGACTCCCTCGCGCCCCGCTTCCCGGACGCCTCGGCCGCGGCGGCCGCCCACGGGTTCGCCCCCGTGATCCGGCCCGCGGGCGGGCGGCTGGCCGCCTACCACCGCGAGGCGCTGGTGCTGGACATGGCCGGCCCGCACCCGTCGCCGCACGACGGCCACCGCGCGCGGTTCGCGGCCGCGGCGACGGCGCTGGTCGAGGGGCTGCGGGGGCTGGGCGTGGATGCCCGCCCCGGGCCGGTGCCCGGCGAGTACTGCCCCGGCGAGTACAGCGTGAACGCCCGCGGCGCGACGAAGCTGGTCGGCACCGCGCAGCGGCTCACCCGCCACGGCTACCTCTTCAGCGTGGTGGTGCTGGTCGGCGACCCCGAGCCGGTGCGCGCGGTGCTCGCCGCGACCTACCCGCTGCTCGGGCTGGACTGGGACCCGGCGACCGTGGGCGCGGTGGCCGACGAGGTCCCGGGGGTGACGGTTGCGGAGGTCGCAGCCGCACTGGTCCCGCGGCTGGCGGCCCTGATCGACGCGAGCCCGACGTTCCCGGTGATCGAACCCCGCCAACGTCCGACTCGATCCGCGCGCTGGTAGACCGGGCGCATGTCCGCCGAGCCCTCGCCCCGCGACCGGGCGGTCGCGGCGGTCGCCGACCACGCGCCCGACGTGTACGGCACCTGGTCCGACCTCGGCAGCGGGCTCGACCACCAGGCGTTCAGGCTGGGCGGTCTCGTCGTGCGCGTCACCGCTCCCGACGCGTGCGCCGAGGTCACCCGGGAGGCGGGGTTGCTGCGGCTGCTCGCCGGGCGGCTGTCGATCCCGGTGCCCGAGCCGCGGTTCGCCGACCCGGCGCGCGGCGTGCTCGCGTACCCGTTGCTGCCCGGCCGCCCGCTCCTGGACCGCACCCCGCCCGCGGGCGCCGCGACCCATCTCGGGCGCGTGCTGGCGGAGCTGCACGCCGTGGACCCGGACGCGATCGACGTCCCGCGCGAGGCGGCCGACCCGCACGAATGGCTGGCCGAGCTCAGCGGTCCTGCCGAGCTGCTGCGGGTGCTGCGCGCCGACCCGCCGCCGCCGACCGACGAGCGGGTGCTCGCCCACGCCGACCTCGGCGCGGAGCACCTCCTCGCCACCGACGGACGGCTGACCGGTGTGATCGACTGGTCCGACGCCGCCGTCACCGACCCCGCGCTGGACTTCGC
>DATAOO010000447.1:0-7190 GCA_036265695.1 Pseudonocardia sp.
GAGGCCCGCGCGGTCGCAGTGCGTGAGCCCGCAAAGACCCGTTCGGCCGAGTCAGCCCCCGCGAACGGCGGTGCGGCGGAGGACACGCGGACGGTGAGCACAACATGACTGGGGTTTGTTCATGGTCGAAGATGAACCGCATGCCCGACACCGTGTCCGTCCCGACCATCACCTCAGAGGCCGCCCACCGCGTGATCGCCGCAGCCGAGGCCAAAGCGACCGAGATCGGCGTGCCGATGTGCATCGCGATCGCCGACACCGGCGGCAACCTCAAGGCGTTCTCCCGCATGGACGGCGCCGCGCTGCTCTCCACCCAGGTGTCGCAGGACAAGGCGTACACGGCCGTCGGGTTCGGCATGCCCACCCACGGCTGGCACGACTTCATCAAGGACGACGCCCCGCTGGCCGACGGCGCGGTCGGCGGCATCAAGCGACTGGTGATCTTCGGGGGCGGCTACCCGATCACGATCGGCGACGCGATCGTCGGCGCGATCGGCGTCAGCGGCGGCCACTACACCCAGGACCAAGAGGTCGCCGAGGCCGGACTGGCCGCGCTCTCGTGAGCGGGCCGCTCACCGTCGACACAGCAGCGCAGCGAGCGCGGCCGACAAGCGCAGGCGAGGAGGCCGCGTGAGCGAGCTTGCGTTCGAGGACTTCACCGCGGGCCGGATCTTCGAGCTCGGCACCACCGTGGTCGACCGCGAGGAGATGGTCGCGTTCGCGCGGCGCTTCGATCCCCAGCCCTTCCACGTCGACGACGACGCCGCCAAGGCCTCGTGGTTCGGCGCGCTGGCCGCCTCGGGCTGGTTCACCGCGGGCTTGTGGATGCGCCTCTACGTCGACGAGGTGCTCAACAAGGCGCTTTCACTCGGCTCGCCCGGCGGCGAGGAGCTCGTCTGGCCGGTCCCGGTGTACGCCGGAGACGAGCTGCGGGCCTCGATGGAGGTGCTGGAAGCCCGCCGCTCGCGGAGCCGCCCCGGCCTCGGCCTGGTGAAGCTGCGCGCCCGGATGCACCGCGGCGACGTGCTCGTGTACCACAGCACGTTCACCGGCATGTTCGGCACGCGCGAGTAGCGGATCAACCCTTCTCGGACAGCTCCTTCTGGTACTTCTCCGTCATGTGCGCGATGGCGGCGTGCTGGGCCTCGGTGTGCCCGGTGCGCACCTCGGCGGCCCGCGCCTTGGCGTCCAGCGTGGGTTGGGCCTGGCCCTGGAACTTCGGCAGCACGTGCTCGGCGAGCAGCTCCCACGACCGCCAGGTGGCCTGCGGGTTGGCCCACTCGCAGCCCATCACGAGCATGCAGCCGAACCCGCCGGACTGGTCGACGAGCTTCTGCACCTGCCGCTCCGCGTCCTCGACGGTGCCGATCGCGCCGATGCCCGCCTCGTTGATGAAGTCGATCATCTCCTTGAGGTCGCCGCCCTCGACGGCCATCTGCGGGAACGCGGCCGTCTTCTGGAAGTAGCGGAACCAGTTCTCGATGCCGAACTCGACGTCGCGGTAGGCCTGCTCGCGGGTCTCGGCGATGTGGAACGTGCTGACCAGCCGCCACTTCGACCGGTCGACGGTGGTGCCGAACGTCTGCGCCCGCTCCTCCATCACGTTCCAGTGGTGGGCGAGCGCGTCGAAGCCCTCGGCGGTGAGGGTGGCGCCGATGGACAGCAGGCCGACGCCGTACTTCCCGGCCAGGCGCGGCCCGGTGGGCGAGGCCACCGCGGCCACGGCGACGTCGATGTCCGAGTACGGCGCCAGGTGCAGGCGGGCGTCGACGAGGTTGTGGGTCTTGGTCTGGGCGGTGACGGCCTCGCCGCGCAGGAGCCGCATGATGATGTCGAGGTTCACCTCGAGCAGCTCGCGGGTGTCGGTGGGGTTGAGCCCGATCATCGCGGAGTCGGTGGGCAGCGAGCCCGGCCCCAGGCCGAACATCACGCGGCCGCGCGTGAGGTGGTCGAGCAGCACGATGCGCTCGGTGGCCCACAGCGGGTTGTGGTAGCTCACCGAGACGACGCCGGTGCCCAGCTTGATGTTCTTCGTGCGCTCGGCCGCGGCCGCGATGAAGATCTCCGGCGACGCGATGATCTCCGTGCCCGCCGAGTGGTGCTCGCCGATCCACGCCTCGTCGAAGCCCATTTCGTCGAGGTGCTGGACGAGCCGCAGGTCCCGGTGGATCGCTGCGGTGGGGTTCACGCCCGCGGGGTGGAAGGGGGCCAGGAAGGTGCCGAAACGCAGCCTGCTCACGGGTGCTCCTGTCGTCGTTGACTCCACTGCTCCTCGACGGTAGGCCGCGTCAGGTCCCCTTCGCGACCTCCTGGTAGAGCAGTCCGTGCACTTCTTCGATGCCCGGCACGTCCTCGAACTCCAGCGGTTCGTCCGACGCCGACTCCATGACGAGCGTGCCGACCCCGAAGAGCCGTTCGAACAGCGACTGGCGGAACTGCACGCCGGTGATGCGCCGCATCGGGATGTCCATGCCGCGGCGGGTGATCAGGCCTTCGCGCACGAGCACCCGGCGGTTGGTGATGACGAAGTGCGTGGTGCGCCAGCGGATCAGCGGCGCGACGGTGAACCGGACCACCAGGCCGAGCGCGATCACCAGGAGCGCGATCCGGGCCCACGGCCCCCACGACTGCGCGCCGATCACAGCGGCGAGGTAGCTGCCCAACCCGACGACGACGAGCAGCAGCACCACCGGCCCGACCAGCATCTTCCAGTGGGGGTGCCGATGCATGATGATCTCTTCGCCAGGAACGAGCAGCTCGTCCGGATAGGCCACCCGTCCACCTTAGGACGAACGCAGGTGCACCACGTCTCCTGCGGCGACCGCCCGGCGGTACCCCGCGGGGTCGAGCAGGAGCAGCCTGCCGTCGGTGTCGACGTCCTCGGCGATGCCCGTGTGGATCGCGCCGCCGGGCAGCTCCACCCGCACCCGCGCGCCGAGCGAGAGGCACGCCGCCCGGTAGTCGGCGCGCACCCGCGTGGCGTCCGGGTCGCCGCGCCCGGCCCGCCACGCCGACTCGCGCCGGTGCAGCGCGGTCAGCAGGGCGATGAGCACCTCGGTCTGCCCCGCGTCGACGCCTTCGGCCGCGAGTGACGTCGCTCCGGGCTGGTCGGCGGGCGCGGCGGCGACGTTCAGCCCGATCCCGACGACCACCGCGGCGCCCGCCACCTCCGCGAGGATGCCCGCGACCTTCCGCTGCCCCGGCCCCAGCAGCAGGTCGTTGGGCCACTTCAGCCCGCACGGCACGTCGGCGAGGCCGCGCACGGCGTCGTGCGCGGCGAGGCCCGCGAGCAGGGTCAGCCAGCCCAGCCGCGACGGGGAGACGCCCTCGGGACGCAACAGCACGCTCACGGTGAGCCCGGACCCGGGTGGCGAGACCCAGCTCCGCGCGAGCCGCCCGCGGCCCGCCTCCTGGTGCTCGGCGATGAGCACGGTGCGGTCGGGGGCTCCCGCGGCGGCCGCGGCGAGCAGATCGGCGTTCGTGGAGCCCGTGCGTTCCACGATGTCGACGCGCGTCCAGAGGCCGACCAGCGCAGCGCGCACGGCCTCGTGGTCGAGCGGCCGGACGATCCGGTTCATACGCCCGGACGCTACCGCCGTAGCCGTGGTGCTGTGGCCTGCGACGCGGGCGAGGAGCGACCAGTGGTCACGCAGCGTCGCCGACCGACGTGACGGAGACCGCGTTCACGCCGTCACCGGCCGGTTTAGGCTCCGCGCATGACCGCCGCGGAAGTCAGCTCAGAGGAGAACACCGACACCGATCTCCACACCACCGCGGGCAAGCTGGCTGACCTCCACCGGCGCAACGCGGCACTGGAGACCGACCCGCAAGCGGCCGAGCGCCAGCACGCCAAGGGCCGCAACACCGCCCGCGAGCGCCTGGAGATGCTGCTCGACCCCGGCTCGTTCGTGGAGCTCGACGCCCTCACCCGGCACCGGTCCACCAATTTCGGCATGGAGCAGCGTCGCCCGTTCGGTGACGGCGTGGTCACCGGCACCGGCACGATCGACGGCAGGCCGGTCGCCGTGTTCAGCCAGGACGCCACGGTGTTCGGCGGCGCGCTCGGCGAGGTGTACGGCGAGAAGATCATCAAGGTGATGGACGTCGCGGCCAAGGTCGGCTGCCCGGTCATCGGGATCAACGACGGCGGCGGCGCGCGGATCCAGGAGGGCGTGGTCGCGCTCGGCCTCTACGGCGAGATCTTCGTGCGCAACGTGCGCAGCTCCGGCGTGATCCCGCAGATCTCACTGGTCATGGGCCCGTCCGCGGGCGGAGCGGTGTACTCCCCCGCGCTCACCGACTTCGTCGTGATGGTCGACGGCACGAGCCACATGTTCATCACCGGCCCGGACGTGATCAAGACGGTGACCGGCGAGGACGTCGCGATGGAGGACCTCGGCGGCGGCCGCGCGCACAACGAGCGCTCCGGTGTGGCGCACTACCTCGGCGACGACGAGGAGGACGCGTTCTCCTACGTCAAGGAGCTGCTGTCGTTCCTGCCGTCCAACAACCTTTCGGACCCGCCGGTCTTCCCCGCCGAGCCCGCCGACGAGCCCGTCCCCGCGCTCGACACGATCATCCCGGACTCGCCGAACACCCCCTACGACATGCACGGCGTGATCGAGCAGGTGCTCGACGGGGGCGAGTTCCTGGAGGTCCACGCGCTGTTCGCGCCCAACATCGTGGTCGGGTTCGGGCGGATCGACGGCCGCTCGGTCGGCGTGGTGGCCAACCAGCCCACTCAGTTCGCGGGCTGCCTCGACATCGACGCCTCGGAGAAGGCCGCCCGGTTCGTGCGCACGTGCGACGCGTTCAACGTGCCGGTGCTGACGTTCGTCGACGTCCCCGGCTTCCTGCCGGGCACCGAGCAGGAGTGGAACGGGATCATCCGCCGCGGCGCCAAGCTGATCTACGCCTACGCCGAGGCCACCGTCCCGAAGGTCACGGTGATCACCCGCAAGGCGTACGGCGGCGCGTACGACGTGATGGGGTCCAAGCACCTGGGCGGGGACGTGAACGTCGCGTGGCCCACCGCGCAGATCGCCGTCACCGGGGCCGCGGGCGCGGTGAACATCCTCTACCGCAAGGAGCTCAACGGGCTCGAAGGCGACGAGCTGGCCGCGCGTCGGCTCGAGCTCCAGCAGGAGTACGAGGACACCCTGGCCAACCCCTACATCGCCGCCGACCGCGGCTACATCGACGGCGTGATCGCCCCCTCGGACACGCGTTCCTACGTGGCCCGCGCGCTGCGGACGCTCGCCACCAAGCGCGAGGCCGGGCCCGCCCGCAAGCACGGGAACATCCCGCTGTGACCGACATCCGGGTCACCCGGGGCGCACCCGACGACGTCGAGGTGGCCGCGCTCGCCGTCGTGCTCGCCGCGCTCGCCGCGCCGCCGCCCCCCGAGCAGGCGGGGCCGCCGAGCCGCTGGGTCGACCGCGCCGCGCACCTGCGCCGCCCGCTGCCCGTCGGCCCGCACGCCTGGCGCACGTCCACCTGGCCGGGCTGACCGGCGCCGCTGCTCCACCGCCGGGTGGAGGCCGACCTCCACCCGCGACCAGCCCGGAGACCGACGACCACGCCGCCCGCGCCGCGCACGCTGGACGCCATGGATGTCTCCTCGTACCTCGTCGGCGCCGCGGTCGTCATCTGGGTGATCGCCCGGCAGTTCGCGGGCCGGTGGGTGCCCGCGCGGCGGACGTTGCTGCTGCCGCTCGTCCTGGTCGTCGTGGGGGTCGGCCAGGCCGGGAACGTGCACTGGACGGCGCTCGCGGTCGCCGTCGTCGGGGCCGATGCCGTGCTCACGGCGGGCCTCGGCGCGCTGCGCGGCTCGGCCATCCGGCTCACCCTCCGCGAGGGCTACCTCTACCAGCGCGGAGGGTGGCCGTCGGTCGGCCTCTGGGCGCTCACGATCGCCGTGCGCGTGCTCGTCGCCCTGCCCTTCCTGCACACGAGCGCGGGCCCGGCCCTCGAAGCCACGCTCGCCGCGTCGTTCGGCGTCAGCCTGGCCGTGCAGTTCGCCGTGTTCAACGCCCGGGTCGCGCGTGACGGACGCCCGATCCGCCCGGCTCGACGGGGAGCGGACGCGCGGTCCACACTCGCCCGGTGAACGGTCCGGTGCGGGTGGTCGCCACCCTGTTCTGGCTGCCGGTCATCCTGCTCAGCGCCTACTTCAACAACCCGCCGCCCGCCCGTCCTTGGCTGGCGGCGGTTGCGGCCGTGGCGGGTGGGCTGGCATGGGTGGTCGTCGCCGTGCGTCCGGGCCGTCCGCGGTGGCTGGACCCGACCGCCATCGTGGTGCTGGCCGCGTCCGGGATCGCGTTCATGGCCGCGGGCGGCGGGTGGTCGTCGGTGCTGGGCTTCTGCTTCTTCGCGGTGGTGGCGGCGGGCACCCGGCTGCCCGCGACCGCGGCCGTCGGGGTGCTCGTCGGCACGATGGTCGGGGTGGCGCTGGTGCTGCGCGCCGAGCACCCGCTCGCCCTCGGGCTCGCGCTGCTCGGCCTGGCCGGTGTGCTGCTGCTCGGGATGGGACGGCGGGAGAGCGTGCGCCGCGAGGAGCAGCGGGAGCTGCAGCTGGTGAACGCGGCCCGGGTGCAGGAGGAGCACGCCCGCGCGGCGGCCCTGGCCGAACGCGCCCGGATCGCCCGCGACGTGCACGACGTCCTCGCGCACTCGCTCTCCGCCCTCGCCGTCCAGCTCCAGGGAGCGCGGCTCATGCTGCTGCGCGACGGCGCACCCGCCGACACCGTCGCGCAGATCGAGCGCGCACAGCACCTGGCGTCCGAAGGGCTGGCCGAGGCCCGTCGCGCGGTCACCGCCCTGCGCACCACCCCGGTCGACCTCGCCGACGGCCTGCGCGCGCTGGTCGCCGACACCCCCGACGCCACCCTGGAGATCGACGGCGTCGCCGAGCTGTCCGCCACCGCGCAGGAGACCGTGCTCCGCACCGCGCAGGAGGCGTTGACGAACGCACGGCGGCATGCCGCGGGCGCGCCGGTCTCGGTGCACCTGCGCCACCGCGACGGCGCCACCGAGCTGGAGGTCCGCGACCGGACGGGCGCACCGCCGCCCCCGCCTGGGGGCGGCTACGGTCTCGTCGGGATGGCCGAGCGCGCCGCGCTGGCAGGGGCGGACCTTTCCGCGGGACCGGTGGAGGACGGATGGCGAGTGCTCCTGCGCCTGCCCCGCTC
>DATAOO010000448.1:0-3328 GCA_036265695.1 Pseudonocardia sp.
GGCCCGCCGCGCCGACGACCTCCTCCGCGATCACGCAGTGGGCTCCCTTCCGCAACGGCAGGCCCGAACGGTGGATGATCAGCGGCGATGATACTGACCCGGGAGGGTGGCGGAGCGGAAAGCGTTCACCCGGGCGGCGGAAGTCGTCAGGCGGGCGCCTCGGGTCGGGTGAACACCTCGGCGGCCGCGGACGCGGCGAGCCGCACGGTGTTGCGGCCCGCCCGCTTGGCGGCGTAGAGCGCGGCGTCGGCGGCGTGCATCAGCGCGCCGACGTCGGTGCCGTGGCGGGGGTGGATGGCGGCGCCGATGGACACGGTCAGCCCGGTGACCGGCAGCGGGCCGTCCGGGGTGTCGATCTCGACGCGCAGCGCCGCGACGCCCGCCCGCATGCGTTCGGCGATGGCCAGCACGTCGGTGCCGTCGGCGGAGACGTCGACGCCCGCGAGCAGCACCACGAACTCCTCCCCGCCGAAGCGGCCGACGAGGTCTTGGTCGCGCACCTCGGCGCGCAGGCCCTCGGCCACCGCGACGAGCACGCTGTCGCCCGCGATGTGCCCGTGCCGGTCGTTGACCTCCTTGAAGTGATCGAGGTCGATCACGAGCACCGCCGACGGCGCAGCGGCCCGCGCGAGCTCGCGCTCGGCGCGGGTGTGCCACGCGGCCGCGGTGAGCAGGCCCGTCTTGGGGTCGGTGATGGCGGCCCGCTCCAGGTGGCGCACGAGCACCGCGCGGTGCAGCAGCAGCACCGCGGGCAGCGCGAACAACGCGAGGAACGGGTTGACGACGAGCCCGACGGCGGTGAGCGCGCCGAGGCACAGCGTCGCGAGCTCCAGCGCGTTGTCGTCCCACTCGCCGAGCGCGGCGACGACGTCGGGCTGGGGCGCGCTCATCATGATCGCCGCCGCGACCAACGCGCTGTTGACCACGACGTACGCGAGCAGCGCCAGCAGGATCGTGACGACGCCGAGCTCGCCGAGCAGGCCGCCGCCCGGCCGGGCCACCGCGCCGACCGCGCCCCGCGGCCAGGCAGGCCAGTGCGACGGTGGAGGTGCTGAACAGCTGCTTGTACAGCGGCACGCGGGGCCGCCACGACCGCCACCACAGGTGGGTGTGCACCACCACGGCCACGCCGACGGCGAGCGCGGGCGGCAGGACGAGCGCGCCCGCGAACGTCCACACCGAGCAGAGGTCGACGTGCAGCGGGCCGCCGATCTGCTTGCGCACCCGCTCGATGCCCGCCGCGATCTCGGCCTGCGCGACGCCGAGCCCGACGATCGCCGCGGCCTGCCACAGCTGGGTCCGGCCCGGGAGGCCGTCGACGACGAGCCGCGCGACGAGCAGGACGGCGGTGACCTCGACCGTGAGCACCGCGACGAGCAGCCGGGGCGGGACCTGCCAGAAAGGCCAGCTCCGCGGGTCACGCATCCGTACTCTCAGTGGTCGATCGTGCTCGAAGCGCAATGTCGCGGACGGGTTCTTCGGGCCAGCATGGCGTGCACCGCCCACCGCGAGCAAGCACGAGGAGGTGAGCAGCAGATGCGCAACAAGAACTGGGGCTGATCAGACACGGGCGAGGCGGGTGACGAGCACCGCCGAGGGCACCGCGTAGGCCCCGTGCGCCCGTACGGAGTTGACGACGGCCCGGTCTGCGGTGACGACCGCGACCGGGCGTCCGTGCGGCTCGGCGGCGACGATCGAACGGATGACGTCGTCGGCGAGCACGCCCGGCTCGCTGAACAGCACCCGCACCCCGCGCGCGCCCCGTGGCGGCGCGGCCATCACGCCCGCGCCGTCGAACACCACCGTGATCTCCACCCGGGTGCGGGCGGCGAGCGCGCCGAGCTGGGTGATCAGCCGGTTGCGCTGGTCGGCCAGCGTGAGCTCCGGGTAGCCGGTCTTGCTGACGTTGTAGCCGTCGACGACCAGGTGCAGGGTGGGCACGGTCAGCAGTGCGTCGAGCCCGGGCACGGTGTCGACCTTGGTGCCTGCCCCCGACGCCTTCGCGCCCGCCACGAGGTCCGCGGGGCGTGGCCCGCCGCCGCCGAGGGCGAGCTCGCGACGCAGGCCCGCGACGGCGCCCCCGAGCGTGTCGACCAGAAGCGCGAGGCGGGTCTCGTCGGCCTGGCGGGCCTCACGGGCGGCCTGGCGGGCCGCGGCGACCTCCGTGGCGGCCCGGTCGGCGCGCCTGCGCTCGACCTCCGCCCGGCCGCGCTCCCGCTCGCACTGGGCCGCGGCCGCGGCGATCCGGGCCTCGGTGTCGGCGCGCAGGGCGGCCAGCTGCTCTTCGGCCGCCGCGCGGGCGTCGAGGGCGCTGCGCAGGGTGGCGCCCTGCTCGGAGAGGCGCCTGCGCAGGTGGAGGAACTCGGCCTCGCGCTGCTGGGCCGCCTCCCGGACCTGGGCCCGTGCCTCGGTGAGCTCGCCGCGCAGCCGCTCCATCTCGGCGGTGAGCTTGTCGACCTTCGACAGCAGCGTGTCGCGCTCCGCCTTGACCTCGCCGACCTCGACGCGGCGGGCGGTGGCCGCCACCGCGTCCGCGACGTGCGGGTCGCCGGTGAGCACGGCCACGGCGGCGTTGGTGAGCGGGTCGGCGGCCTCGTCGGCGACGAGCTCGCCCGGCCGGTGCTCGTCCCACCAGGCCACGACGGCGGCCCGGAACGCCGAGGAGCCCGCCAGCTCGGTGAGCAGCGCGGGCCCGCCCAGCTTCGCCCGCTTGGCCGGGGTGAAGCCGGCGATGCGCCGCAGCACGTGCGGCACGTCGGCCGCCTCCATGCCGCCCAAAGCCGTGGCCGCGACGTCGGCCAGCCGCGCGCGCAACGGCTCGGGAAGACCCGGCCAGTCGACGCCTGCCGGGACACCGTCGGTGTCTCGGGGCTCGGCGCGCGACGCGGACATTGTCACAGGGTAGGCGCCTGCGGCGGGTTCATGGTGTTGCTGGTCTTCCGGCGCTGGTCCGCGCGGCGCTGCGCGATTCCTGTCGGGGTGCGCCGCTAGTTTCCCGGGCGTGTCACCCACCACGGCGCAGCTCGCGTTCGACGAGCTCGGCACCCCGCTGCGGGAGGTCACGTTCGTGGTGCTCGACCTGGAGACCACCGGCGGCGCCGCCACGAGCGACACCATCACCGAGATCGGGGCGGTGAAGGTGCGCGGCGGCGAGCGGATCGGCGAGCTGGCCACGCTCGTGGATCCGGGCACCGGGGTGCCGCCGAACATCGTCGCGCTCACCGGCATCACCACCGCCATGGTCAGCGGCGCGCCGCCGCTCGCGGCCGTGCTGCCGTCGCTGCTGGAGTTCCTCTCGGGCGCGGTGCTCGTGGCGCACAACGCCCCG
>DATAOO010000449.1:0-6426 GCA_036265695.1 Pseudonocardia sp.
CGCACCGGTGTTCTCCGCCGCCGACCTCGACATGTGGGTGGTGAGCCGCTACGCCGACATCGAGGCGATCTTCACCGATCCGGCGACCTTCTCGGCGGCCATCGCCCAGGACCCGGTGTTCCCGCTGGCCGACGAGGCGCGCACCACGCTGCGCGAGGGCGGCTTCCGCGCTCGCCGACCAGGACCTGAGCGTCCCCCCGAACGTCGCGTTCCGCGGGCCGCGCCGCCTCCTGCTGGAGCGGACTACGGCGTGAGGACCACCCGGTAGACGTCGGCGACGGCCGCCGCGATCGCCTGCCACCGCGGCACGGTCGAGCCGGGCAGGGTCCCGGTGCGGGCGTGCGGCTGCTGTTCGACCTGGATGCCGCTCCGCCCGTCGGCCGTCAGGCGGTTCACCAGGTTGCGGTCCTCGTCCCCGCCCAGCGGGTCGCCCGGGCCCGCGATCTCGACGCGGAGGCCGGTGCCGTCGAGCGCGGCGCCGATGACCGCCCGCACCACCCGCTTGAACGGGTCGGGCGCGGCGCCGCCGACCAGGACGTCGGGGCGGTCGGCGTCGGTCGCGAAGCCGTGGAACGACACGGCGTGCCGGAACCCCCGGCCGTCGACGGTCGCGAGCCGGGGGAAGCTGGCGCTGCTGATGTCGGTCGAGGTGATGTGCCACCGGGCGACGGCGCCGCCGTGGGGCTTGAAGCCCTGGCACCGCCAGCAGCTCACGCCGATGTCGGCCAGCAGGCTCCGCACGTGCCCGGCCTGGTCGTCGGTGAACGGCTCGATGTCGCCGCCGTGCGGGGCGAGGACGAGCAGCCTGTCGGGCCTGCCCTCGTCGTCGAGCTGCTCGAGGAGCTTCTCGCCACGCTTCGCCTCGTCGACGGTGGCGGCCGGATCGACCGCGACGCTGTCCAGGTGGCCGCCGAAGCGGTCCTCGTCCGCGCCGTCCAGCCGTCCGCGGCCGTCCCGGCCCATGCGGACGGTCGCCGCCGCGGGCTCCGGCCCGGCATCGGTGAGGGTGTAGAGCGCGAACCGGCCGTCGTCCCGCCGGATGAGCGCCTGCTGTCCGACGTCGAGACCGAGGGTCTCGAGGAGATCGAGTCGGGCGGACGCGTGCTCCTGGTGCTCGCGCAGGTCGCACTGGTCCGGCCGCGACTGCCGGATCGCGATCTCGGCTCGGGTCATCGCTCCTCCAACGCTCGGACGGACGAGGAGCGACGAGCGGAGCGTGATACTTACGGCGTCACCGGGAGCGGGTGCCGCGACCGGGTCAGGCGAGCCGGCCCGGCGATCGCGACGATCGCGACCGCGATCACGCACCGCAGGATGATCGTGATCACCGTAACACTGTTGTCGCCCGTGACGGCGGGCAGGACGGGCAGGCACAGCACCGACGTGTTGACTCCGGCGTGGAGCAGCGTGACCGCCAGCAGGCTGCCGCCGGTGCTGTTGAACACCCAGGTGTAGATGATCGCGTTGGCCACGATGCCGAGCAGGAAGAGCCAGAACGGGTAGTGGTGAGCGTCATTGCCCGCGTTGAGGAACTTCGGGTAGTGCCAGACCGCCCACACGACCCCGATGACGAGGCTGGCCACGAGCGCGCTGTGGCGGGCCTGCAGCCGGGGCAGCGCGTACCCCCGCCAACCGATCTCCTCGCCGTTGGTCAACGCGTCGAAGACGAAGAACACCGGGAGCGCGACCGCCAGCCCGAGCGATGGACCGACGATTCGGAAGATGAACGGCTCGTCGAAGGCAGGCACCGTCCCGTGCAGCAGCACGTCGATCCCGATCCCGGCGAGGTCGACCGCGAACGGCCCCAGGAGCACGACGGCGTACCAGAGCAACCCGAACCGCCACACCAGGTACCGGCGCAGCAGCGCTCCGACTCCGGCGCGGCCGTCCACGATCACCGTCATGGTGAGGGCCGCTATGACGAACCCGTAGCCGACGAGGATCGGCAGGAACGGCGGGATCGTGACGGACACCAACCCGTGCGAGCCCGCCGCCGCCCACAGGTCGATCGGCCAGGTGCAGACGAACATCAGCACGAAGCCGAAGAGGACGGCGTGCCGCTGGAGCAGGCCCATGAACCCGGCCCGCGGCGTGGAGGTCTCAATGGTTGTGGCCATGGCTCGAGGGTTCTCCCCGCCACCGGGGCGGCCCAGCAGGCTAACCCGCGGGCCGCACAGGGGTAGCCCTATCGCCCGTCCACTGTCCAGAATGGGGCTTTCGGTCCGATTGCGGGGCGGCGGTATGCAGTTCCGGATGCTGGGCCCGCTCACGGTCGAGAACGACCGGGGACCGGTCGCCCTCGGCGGGCCGAAGCCGCGGGCGCTGCTCGCGGCCCTGCTCGTCGAGGCGGGCCGGGTCGTCTCCGCCGACCGGCTGGTGGTCGCGCTCTGGGGCGAGTCGCCGCCTCCCGGCGCGGTCTCCGCGTTGCGCGCCTACGCCTCCCGGCTGCGCGGCGCGCTCGGTGCGGGACAACGGCTGCGCTTCCAGGCCCCCGGCTACGTCCTCTCGCTCGACGGCGCCGCTCTCGACGCCGCCGCCTTCGAGCAGCACCTCGCCGCGGCGCGGCACGCCGCCGCGGCCGACGACCACGCGGCCGCGCTGCAGCGCCTCGACGCCGGGCTGGCGCTGTGGCGCGGCGACGCCCTCGCGGAGTTCGCCGACCTCGAGTTCGCCGCCGCCGAGGCCGGGCGGCTGAACGAGCTGCGGGCGGGTGCCGTCGAGGACCGCCTGGAGGCGCTGGTGCGGCTCGGCAGGCCCACGGACGCCATCCCCGAGCTCGAGGCGCTCGCCCGCCGTCACCCCACCCGGGAACGCACCACCGTGGTGCTCATGCACGCCCTCTACGGCAGCGGCCGGGCCGCGGACGCGCTCGCGGCCTACCACGCCCTGCGGCAACACCTCGCCGACGAGCTCGGCGTCGACCCCGGCCAGGACGCGGAGAAGGCCTACCTGCAGGTGCTGGCGCACGATCCCGCCCTCGCCACCGGGCGCCCCACCGGGAACCTGCCGCGGGCGGCCACCGAACTGGTCGGGCGGGACGAGGACGTGGCGGGTGCGCGGGCGGCGCTGCGGGCCGCGCCGCTGGTGACCCTCACCGGGGTCGGCGGGGTGGGCAAGTCCAGCCTCGCGATCGAGGTCGCCCACCTCGAACGCGAACGCTTCACCGACGGCGGCTGGCTGTGCGAACTCGCCTCCCTCCCCGACGGCGGGCCGGTCGGGCTCGCCGTCGCCGGGGCGCTGGGCGTGCAGCAACGCCCGTTGCTGACGATCGAGCAGACGCTCATCGAGTACCTGCGCGGCCGGTCCCTGCTGCTCGTGCTGGACAACTGCGAGCACGTGCTCGACCGGGCCGCCCAGCTGGTGGCCGAGATCGTGCGGCACTGCCCGGGTGTGGCGGTGCTCGCCACCAGCCGCGAACGCCTGGGGGCGGCAGGCGAGCGCGTGTGGGCCGTGCCGCCGCTGCCGACCGAGGCCGGGTCGCGGCTGTTCGTGGCGCGGGCCACCGCGGCCCGCCCGGACTTCCACCTCGACGCGGCGTCCGCGCGGGCCGTCGCCACGATCTGCGCGCAGCTCGACGGGCTCCCGCTGGGCATCGAGCTGGCCGCGGCCCGGATGCGCGCCATGACCCCGCTCGAGGTGGCCGAGCGCCTCACGGGCGGAGGCCTGCTCGGCGAGGGCCCCGGACCGGTCCCCCGACACCGCAGCCTGGCCGCGGCCGTCGACTGGTCCTTCCGCCTCCTGCCCGACGTCGAGCAGGAGATGTTCGCGCGGCTGTCGGTGTTCGCGGGCGGGTGCGACGCGCGGGCCGCGCACCGGGTGTGCCTGCCCGAGGCGGACGTGGACGTCGCGGTCGACGTGCTCAGCAGGCTCGTCGACCGTTCGCTGGTCGTGGCGCAGCGCGCGGGTCACCGCACGCGCTACCGGGTGCTGGAGACGTTGCGCGCGTACGGGCGCGGGCGGCTGGACGAGGGCCGCGAGCCGGTCGCCCGGGCGCACGCCCGGCACTACACCGAGCTGGCCGAGGAGGCCGCCCGCGGCATGCTCGGGCCCGACGAGCAGGCGTGGGTCGAACGGGCGCTGCCCGAGTTCGACAACATGCGCGCCGCGTTCGAGCGGGCCTTCGCCGATCGCGACACCGACCTGGCGCTGCGGCTGGCGACGTCGATGGGTGAGCTCACCAACCTGCGGATCGGCTACGAGGCCGCGGCGTGGGCGGAGCGGGCGCTCGCCCTGGCGGACCCGGACCACCCGCTGTGGCCCGCGGCGGTCGGCGCGGCGGCGCGGAGCGCCTGGAACCGCGCCGAGTTCGGCCGCGCCCGCGCGCTCGTCGCACGGGCCGAGGGCCGCGAGCCGCTCCCGCTGACCTCGCGCACCTCCTACCCCGCCGACGTGCTCGCCGACGTGCAGCTCTACGAGGGCGACGTCGACCCGGCGCTGGCCTACTGGGAGCGCGAGTCCGAGCGGGCCGCCGATCCCGTCCGGCTGGTGTGGACGCTCTACTACGTCGCCATCTGCCACGCGGTGAAGCGGGCGCCCGCGGCCGGTGTCGCGGCCGCCCGGGAGAGCCTGCGGATCGCCGAGGAGACCGCCAACCCGACCGCGCTCTCGATGGCCCGCTACGCGCTGGGCCTGGTGCTCAAGAAGACCGAGCCGGAGGCGTCGCTGGCGCTGTTCGAGGAGGCGGGCAAGCTGGCCGCGGCCGTGCGCAACTTCTGGTGGCACGGCATCGCGCTGATGGAGGCGGCCGCCACCCGCGGTGTGCACGGCGATCCCGCGCGGGCGGCCGCCGAGTTCCTCGACGTCCTCGACCACTGGGACCGCGTCGGCGACTGGACGCAGCAGTGGCTCAACCTGCGCTACATCACCCGGCTGCTGGCCCGCGTCGGCGCCGACGACGACGCCCGCGTCCTGCACGGCTGCCTCCTCGCGGCCGGGAAGCCGTCGCCCCTGCGTGACGCGGGGCCGCCCGTACCGATGTCGGGCGCCGACGCCGTCGCGCGGGCCCGTTCCGCGTTGCGGTCCTACGTCTGAGCCATCTGCAACCGATCTGCAATCGCCGGGCGTGACAGTCCTCGTCGACGGGCAACGGCCCGCACGACCTCAGGAGGACCCGGAATGACCAGCACGATCAACACCGACACCGAGCTCAAGGCCCGCCACCGCGCGCTCTGGGGGCGCACCGGCGACTACCCGTTCATCGCGATCGACATGATCGCCGAGCTGGGGCCGCGACTCGTCGACGCGGTGGGTGTGCGCCGCGGCGAGCGGGTGCTCGACGTCGCCGCGGGCACCGGCAACGCCTCGGTACCGGCGGCGCTCACGGGCGCGGAGGTGGTCGCCTCCGACCTCGCCCCCGAGCTGTTCGAGGCGGGCCGGACGTTCGCCGCGCGCCACGGCGTCACCCTCGCGTGGGAGGAGGCCGACGCCGAGAACCTGCCCTACGCCGACGCCTCCTTCGACGTCGTGCTCTCCTGCATCGGCGCGATGTTCGCCCCCCGCCACCAGCGGACGGCGGACGAGCTGGTGCGGGTCTGCCGTCCGGGCGGGCGCATCGGCCTGCTCAACTGGACCCCGACCGGGTTCGTCGGGAACATGTTCCGGGCCATGAAGCCGTTCGCCCCGCCGCCCCCGCCGGGGGCCCAGCCCCCGCCGCTGTGGGGCGACGAGGACCACGTCCGCGCGCTGCTCGGCGACCGGGTCAGCCACGTCGAGACGCGGCGGGACAGCGTGACGATCGAGGTGGCCTCGCCCGAGGCCTGGCTCGAGCGGTGGAAGCAGATCTACGGCCCGACGATCGTCACGTACCGCAACATCGCCGCCGACCCCGAGCGGGTCGCGGCGCTGGACGAGGCGCTGCTCGACGTCGCCCGGAAGTTCGACCGCGGTGGCGCCACCACCGTGCTCGACTGGGAGTACCTGATCCTCACGGCGCGGGTCACCGACTGATCACCCCCGCGGAGCGCGGCGGCCCTCCCGCGGCCGCCGCGCTTTCGACCGTCCATCGTCGACGGACGACCGTTCACGGCATGGTGGGAACCGGGGCGCAACCTCACCCGGTCGCGCACGTCCTTTAAGGCACAACATCACTACCGGTCACCGCTCCGCGCGACCGACGGCGTCGCCGTGTGATCATTCCACGGCTAGGTTCCCGAATCACCGATCGAGAGCATGATCTCGGCCGGTACGCCTGGTCGGCCCCGGGATCCTGCCCGCCGACGCTCCCTCGGGCGGCGGCACGGATGCGATGGGCAGGAGGTCGGGGCACCCGTGGCACCGTCCTCCGGCACGAGGTCAGATCGCCATGCCCAGTCACGCCCTGCCACCGAGACAGAAGCGGCGCCGCCTGCTGATCGGCCTCGCCGTCGTCGCCGGGATCGTCGGCCTGGTCGCGACCGCGACCGTCGCGTCCGGCAAGACGTCGATCCC
>DATAOO010000450.1:0-16370 GCA_036265695.1 Pseudonocardia sp.
GCGTCGACCTGCGCGGCGAGCGTGGCGCCGTTGATGCCCGCGTGGACGTGGCACTCCCCCGCCCAGACGTGCAGGTTCTCCCGCCCGGTGACCCGTCGCACGTGCGCGCCGAGGAACTGGTCGGGCAGGAACAGCACCTCGCGGTCGGCCGGGATGGACGCCACCACCTCGACCGCGTTCGACGACGTACAGCAAACGTCGGTCTCGGCCTTCACCGCGGCGGTCGTGTTCACGTAGGACACCACGACGGCCCCGGGGTGCTCGGCCTTCCACGCGCGCAGTTCGTCCGCGGTGATCGAGTCGGCCAGCGAGCACCCCGCGGCGGCGTCCGGGATGAGCACCGTCTTCTCCGGCGCGAGGAGCTTCGCGGTCTCGGCCATGAAGTGCACGCCGCAGAACACGATCGTCGACGCCGACGACCGGGCCGCGATCCGGGAGAGCGCCAGCGAGTCACCGGTGTGGTCGGCGACGTCCTGGATCTCCGGCAGCTGGTAGTTGTGCGCGAGCAGCACGGCGTCCTGGCGGCGCGCGAGCTCGCGCACCTCCGCGGCCCAGGTGCGTGTCGGCGTGGCGACGGCCATGTTTCCGCCTCTCAGTCGTAAACCTGGCTCGATCGTAGCCCGAACTCCTCCGCGGGCACACCCTCCGCGTGACCGGGAACTCATCTGCCGTTCAAGGCACCGCGGTTGTGCCCCGCGCGCTCGGGCCCGCCGACCGCCGCCGGGGACCTGCCTAAGATCGCGCGGGTGGGAACGGAGCACGAGGTGCTCGCCGCGGTGCTGCAGATCCGCGACGGGGTGCTGTCGGTCCTCGAGTGGCGCCGGGCCCGGCCACCGGACGAGGGCCGGTGGGCACTCCCCGGCGGCAGGCTCGGGGCCGACGAGGACGTCGAGGCGTCGGTGCTGCGGCAGCTCGCGGAGAAGGTCGACGTCCGCGAAGTCGCGCACGTCGAGCAGATCGGCGTGTTCTCGCGGCCGGACCGGGTGCCGGGCGCGCGGGTCGTCGCCACGGCGTTCCTCGGGCTCGTGCCGTGCGACGCCCAACCCGCCGTACCGGACGACACGGCCTGGCACCCCGTCGCCGCGCCGCCGCCGACGGCGTTCGACCACGCCGCCATCGTCGCCGCGGCCCACGAGCGGCTCCGCGCCAAGCTCTCCTACACCAACCTCGGGTTCGCGCTGGCGCCCCGCACGTTCACGATCTCGGCGTTGCGCGACCTCTACGTCGCCGCGCTCGGCCACCCGGTCTCGGCGACCAACCTGCAGCGGGTGCTCACCCGACGGGGGGTGTTGGCGCCGACGGGCGGCGTCGCGGCACCCGGCCCGACCGGCGGCAGGCCCGCCGCGCTCTTCCGCTTCACCCAGCGCTCGCTGCGGGTGACCGACGCGTTCGCCGTGCTCAAGCCGCCAGGCGATCCGCCCCGGGGGGCCGTACCGTAGGGCGCGTGGCCGAGACCGTTCCGCTGTTCCCGTTGGGCACGGTCCTCATGCCCGGGGCCACGCTGCCGCTGCACATCTTCGAGCCGCGTTACCGCCAGCTCACCGTCGATCTGGTCACCGGCGCGGTGCCCGACAAGGAGTTCGGCATCGTGGCCGTGCGGGAAGGGTTCACCCCCGACGACGACGGGATCGCGGCGCTGCACACCGTCGGCTGCACGGCCGAGCTGCGCGACGTCCGGCGGCTGCCGGACGGCCGCTACGACATCGTCACGCGCGGCGCCCGCCGCTTCCGGCTCCGCGAGCTCGACGCCGAGTCCAAGCCGTACCTGATGGGTTCGGTGGAGTTCCTGCCCGACGTCGAGACCGACACGAACCTCGACGAGCGCGCCGAAGACCTCACCCGCATGCTCTCCGCCTCCGCCCGCGCGGCGCACCGGCGGTACTGCAGCACGGCGTGGAAGTCCGGCGACTGGGCCGAGCCCGCCGAGGACACCACCCCCGCCACCCTCCCGCACGTCCTCGCCGCCGACTGCCTCCTGCCCATGGCCGACCGCCAACGGCTGTTGGAGCAGACCTCCCCCACCGAACGGCTGCGCATGGTGCGGGCCCTGCTCGCCCGCGAGACCGGCCTCCTCACCCAGCTGCGCGCCGTCCCCGCGCCGATCACCACGTTCGCGGTGGAGCACAGCACCAACTAGCGGTGAGTCGCACGATTCGACACCGCGAGTTGGCCGTTTCGACGCGGCGAGTCTCCGTTTCCGCGGCGGCGAGTCGCGCGTTTCATCGCAGTGAGTCGCACGATTCGACGCCGCGAGTTGGCCGTTTCGACGGCGACCGCCCCGTCAGCTCCAGCCGTAGTGAGCGCGGAGCTCCCCGGCCACCCGCTCGAAACGGTCGCGCGGCAGCACCGCGCCCTCCCGCCGGATCCCGTTCTCGGCGACCTCCAGCACCCGGTCAAGCCGTACGAACGACTCGCGGCCCTCCCGGTCCCACGCCCCCGATCCGATGGCGACCCAGCCCGGCTCGCCGTCGCGCTTGTGCTGGCTGGAGAGCATCAGCCCGAGCAGCTCGCCGCTCGCCCGGCCGACCACGAGGAGCGGCCGGTCCTTGCCGCGCCGGGCGTCCTCCTCGAACGGCACCCACGCCCACACGACCTCGCCCGGGTCGGCGGCGCCGTCCAGATCCGGCGCGTAGACAACCCGGCGGGCCCGGTCGCCGGTCGGCGCGTGGCGTATGCTCCCCCGCCCGGTCGGCCGGGGCGTGAGCAGCTTCAGCCCGGCCTCGACGACCCGCCGCAGCACCGGGCGCCAGTTCGCCATGCCGCCCAGCATGCCGCAGCGGTGATCGGGTCAGACCTCCCACCCGTTGCGGTCGATCCGGCCCGACGGCCACGCGTCGAGCGGCGTGGCCAGCGCCAGCACCATCGACACCCCGCCGTAGACCTGCGTCCGGCCGTCAGCGCGGATCATGCGGGTCGGGCCGGGCACCCGGGCCCAGCCGTCGCGCGCGTAGAAGCCCGCCACCTGCTCCCCGCAGGTCAGGAAGCCGAAGGGCACGCCGAGCTCGCAGAGTGCCTCGCGGACCTGCGCCAAGAGTGCGGCGCCGAGGCCGGTGCCGTGGCGCGCCGGGTCGACCGCGACCAGCCCGACGTCGCCGACGAGCTGCGCGCGCCCGTCGATCTGCAGGAACCTCCGTAGGACGGCGGCGTGCGCGACGACCTGCCCGTCCGCCCGGCCGACCAGCCGCAGCTCCGGCCGCGCGCTCGACCAGCTCTGCTCGCCGCCGATACTGCGCGTCCGTGGGAACGCCTGCGCCAAGAGCACGGCCAGCGATGCGTGGTCGACGACGTCGTCCTCCCAGACCGACGTCCAGTCCAGATCCATGGATACTCCGCCTACCGTGCTCGAACGCCCAACTCACCGTGCTCGATCCGACAACTCACCGCGGTCATCTGTACGACTCACCGCGGCGGTTCGCCCGACTCACCGCGCTCAACCGGACGACTCACCGTGGCGGCTGCAGCGCGCCGTCCACCCCGTCGGCGTGACCTGCACGACCATCCGACGCGCACACTGCGGGCAGAAGCGCGGCGGCTCGTACGCCCGCTGCGCCTGGCAGGCCGGGTGCCGACCCGGCTGCCCGCAGCGGTCGCAGAACGGGGTGCTCACAGCGTCTCGTTCAAGGCCTTGATCGGCATCTGGAGCTCGCCCAACAGGTCGATGTCCGCGTCCGCGGGGCGGCCCAGCGTGGTGAGGTAGTTGCCGACGATCACCGCGTTGATCCCGCCCAGCAGGCCCTGCCGCGCACCGAGGTCGCCGAGGGTGATCTCGCGGCCGCCCGCGAACCGCAGCACCGTGCGCGGCATTGCGAGCCGGAACGCGGCCACCGTGCGCAGCGCGTCGCCGCCCTCCAGCGGTTCGCGGTCGGCCAACGGCGTGCCCGGCCGCGGGTTGAGGAAGTTGAGCGGCACCTCGTCCGGCTCGACGGCGGCGAGTTGACCGGCCAGCTCGGCGCGCTGCTCGACGGTCTCCCCCAACCCGATGATCCCGCCGCAGCACACCTCCATGCCCGCCTCCCGGACGAGCCGCAGCGTCTCGAACCGCTCTTCCCAGGTGTGCGTCGTGACGACGTTCGGGAAGTACGAACGCGCCGTCTCCAGGTTGTGGTTGTAGCGGTGCACGCCCATCGCGGAGAGCGTGGCGACCTGCTCGGGCGTGAGCATGCCCAGCGAGCAGGCGATGTTGATGTCGACCTCGTCCTTGATCGCCGCGATGCCCGCCGCGACCTGGGCCATCAGCTTCTCGTCCGGGCCGCGCACGGCCGCCACGATGCAGAACTCCGTGGCGCCCGTCTTCGCCGTCTGCTTGGCCGCCTCGACGAGCATCGGGATGTCCAGCCACGCCGCCCGCACCGGCGACTGGAACAGCCCCGACTGGCTGCAGAAGTGGCAATCCTCCGGGCAGCCACCGGTCTTCAGCGAGACGATCCCCTCGACCTCGACCTCCGGCCCGCACCACCGCATCCGCACCTCGTGGGCCAGCTGCAGCACGGGGTCCAGTGCCTCGTCGGGCAGCCGCAGCACCTCGAGGACCTGCGTCTCCGACAGCCCGTCACCCCGCTCGAGAACCTGCTCGCGCGCGATGTCGAGGATCTCGAAACTCGTCGTCGTCACGGCTCGGGAGTCTGCCACGTGCCACCGAGGGAAGGGGCCAGTCCGTGACGCGCGGTACTGGCGAACGCGGCGGGGTCGAGGCTGCCCGCCCCGGCGGCGACGGCGCCCAACAGGGGCACACCCGTCACCGCGGGGAGGTCGACGACGTTGCAGCGGGCGGCGAGATCGGGATCGGCGGGCCACGCCCCGACCACCACGCCCAGGCAGGTCAGCCCGCGACGGCGCAACTCGGCGACCGTCAGCTCCGTGTGGTTGAGCGTGCCGAGCCCCGCCGCCGCCACGACCAGCACCGGCGCGGCGAGCTTCGCGGCGACGTCGGCGAGGGTGCCGCCGTCGTCGTCGAACCGGACGGCGATGCCGCCCGCGCCCTCGACGAGCACGAGGTCGTGGCCGTCGGCGAGCTCCACCGCCGCGGCGGCCGCGGCCTCGGGACGGACGGGCGGCCGCCCCGACCGCCGCGCCGCCGTGGCGGGGGCCAGCGGTTCGGGGTAGCGGGCGAGCTCGCGGGTGGTGACGCCAGGGACGAGGCGGGCGATCTCGGCGAGATCGCCCGGTTCTCCCGGCCCGACCCCGGTCTGGGCGGGCTTGAGCACCGCCACCCGACCGGGCGCGAGCGCCGCGACCGCCGCCGTCACCACCGTCTTGCCGACGTCCGTGCCCGTCCCCGCGACGACGACGATCATCGTTCATCCACTCCGGACAGCACCTCGGCGAGCACCGCCCCGGCGTGGGCGAGCTCGGCGTCGGTGAGGGTCGCGCGCGCGGTGAGCCGGAGCCTGCTGGTGCCCTTCGGCACGGACGGCGGCCGGAAGCACCCCACCCGCACCCCGCGCTCGGCGCACGCGGCCGCGGCGGCGACGGCGATGTCGGGCTCGCCCAGCACCACCGACACGACGGCGGACGGCGGCGCAGGCACCCCGGCGGCCGCCGCGAGGGCGGCGGCGGCCCGGAGGATCGCGGCGGGACGGTCGGGCTCGGCCTCGAGCACCCGCAGGGCGGCGAGCGCGGCGCCGACGCAGGCCGGGGCGAGACCGGTGTCGAAGATGAACGAGCGGGCGGTGTCGACCAGGTGCGCGATCACCCCGGCGGGCCCGACCACCGCGCCGCCCTGGCTGCCGAGCGCCTTGGACAGCGTCACGGTGGCGACGACGTCGTCGGCGCCCGCGAGCCCGTGCTCGGCCAGCAGCCCTCGACCGCCCGGGCCGACCACCCCGAGCCCGTGCGCCTCGTCCACCACCAGCAGTGCACCGCGGGCGCGGCACACCGCGTGCAGCTCGGGCAGGGGTGCGAACGCGCCGTCGACGGAGTTCACGGTGTCGGTGACGACCAGCGCGCGCTCCTCGGTGCGGGCGGCGAGCAGCGCGTCGACGGCGGCGGGGTCGTCGCGCGGGGTGACGACGATGCGGGCGCGGGCGAGCCTGCAGGCGTCGACGAGGGAGGCGTGGTTGGCCGCGTCGGAGACGACGAGCGTGCCCGGGCCGGAGAGCGCGGTCACGACACCCAGGTTGGCGAGGTACCCGGAGGAGAACACGAGCGCGGCCTCGGCGCCCACGAACGCGGCCAGCTCGGCCTCCAGCTCACCGTGCAGGGTGGTGGTGCCGGTGACCAGCCGGGAGCCGGTGGAGCCCGCACCCCAGGCGCGCGTGGCCGCCACGGCGCCTTCGACGATACGGGGGTCGGTGGAGAGGCCGAGGTAGTCGTTGCCCGCGAGGTCCAGCAGGGGCTCGTCCGCGGCGCGGGGACGCAGGACGCGGCGGAGCCCGGCGTCGCGACGGGTGGAGGCGTGGGCGTCCAGCCAGGCCAAGGGGTGGTGATCGGGCACCCGGCCACCCTAAGCGGGACCGCGGCCCACCGACCACCGTGCCGCTTTCGGCCCCGTCGCTCCCCGATGTCGGGCTCGCGGGCGGCGGAACCGCCACTCACCGCGGCGAAACGGACGACTCACCGTCACCGATACGCAGACTCGCCGTCATCGAAGCGGGGACTCGCCGCCGCGGAAACGGAGACTCGCCGCCGCCGAACCGCGACTCGCCGTCATGGAAACGGGGACTCGCCGTCACGGAAACGGAGACTCGCCGTCGGATCGGCCAACTCGCCCCGGCGAAACGTACGACTCACCGCGGGGGTGGGGTCAGCGGGCGGCGGCGGCCGCGGCGCACACCGCGGCCGTGATCGTCGTCAGGTCGTCGGGCGTGCAGACGTAGGGCGGCATCGTGTAGACGAGGTCGCGGAACGGCCGCAGCCACACGCCGACGTCGACGGCGGCCGCGGTGGCCGCCGCCACGTCGACCGGGCCGTCGAGCTGCACCACCCCGATCCCCCCGAGCACGCGGACGTCCACCACACCCGGGAGCGACCGGGCGGGCGCCAGTCCCGCCCGCAGCGCCTTCTCGATGCCGCGTACCTCGGCCCGCCAGTCCCGCCGCAGCAGCAGCTGCACCGACGCCCCGGCGACGGCGGCGGCCAGCGGGTTGGCCATGAACGTCGGCCCGTGCATGAGCACGCCCGCCTCGCCGTCGCTGATCCCGCGCGCCACCGCCGACGTGCACAGCGTGGCCCCCATCGTCAGGTACCCGCCGGTCAGCGCCTTGCCGACGCACATGACGTCCGGCGCGACCGGGGCGTGGTCGGCGGCGAACAGCTCGCCCGTGCGCCCGAACCCCGTGGCGATCTCGTCGAACACCAGCAGGACGTCGTGGGCGAGCGTCAGCTCCCGCAGCACGTGCAGGTAGCGCGGGTCGTGGAAGCGCATGCCGCCAGCGCCCTGCACAACCGGCTCGACGATCACCGCGGCCAGCTCGTCGGCGTGCTCCTCGACCAGCTTCGCCAGCTCCTCGACGTAGGCCGTCTCGAACGTCGACGGCGGCGCGCTCGCGAACACCTGCTGCGGCAGGACGTCGCGCCAGAGCGCGTGCATCCCGCCGTCGGGGTCGCATACGCTCATCGCGCCGAACGTGTCCCCGTGGTAGCCGCGGCGCCACGTCATCAGCCGGTGCTTGCCCGCACGCCCGCGCGAACGCTGGTACTGCAGGCACATCTTGATCGCGACCTCCACCGATACCGAGCCCGAGTCGGCGAAGAACACGTGCTCCAGCCCCGACGGCGTGATCTCGACGAGGGTCCGCGCCAGGTCGACGGCGGGCGCGTGGGTGAGCCCGCCGAACATCACGTGGCTCATGGCGACGAGCTGGTCGCGGATCGCGGCGTCGAGCACAGGGTGCGCGTAGCCGTGCACGGCCGCCCACCACGACGACATGCCGTCGACGAGCTCCCGCCCGTCGGCGAGGCGCAGGCACACCCCTTCGGCGGCGACGATCGGCAGCGGCGGCACGGGGGCGGGCATCGGCGCGTAGGGGTGCCACACCCGCTGCCGGTCCTCGCTGAGCAGGCGTTCGACGTCCACGGACGGCGAGCGTAGAGGGGCGGCGCGATCCGGGCACGCGGTCCCAGCTCAGGCATGGCCTATGGTCGTTCGCATGGCTGTGTCCTCGACCCGGTCCCGTTGACGAGCGGGACGTGGCCTCCGCCGAACCCTTCGACACCGAGCACCCGGCGCTCTCCCGCCGCCGCGAGCTCGGCGCTACGAGCGCGCGGTCGCTGCTCCTGACCGTGCTCGGCGAGTTCGTGCTCCGCCGCCCGGAGCCGGTGTGGACCCAGACCTTGATCGACGTGCTGGCCGAGCTCGGCGTGGAGCAGAAGTCGGCCCGCCAGGCGCTGGCGCGCACGGCCGCGGAAGGGCTGCTGGTGTCGGATCGGTCCGGCCGTCGGGTGCGCTGGTCGCTCTCCGCCTCCGGACGGCGGCTGCTCACCGACGGCGCCGCGCGCATCTACGGCTTCGGCACCCGCACCGCGGCGTGGGACGGGCGGTGGCTCGTGCTGCTGGTCAGCGTGCCGGAGTCGCGGCGGCAGCTGCGGCACCGGCTCCGCACCCGGCTGGCCTGGGCGGGCCTGGGCTCGCCGACGCCGGGGGTGTGGGTCACGCCGGACGCCGCGAAGCAGGACGAGGTCGCCCGGGTGATCGCGGATCTCGAGCTGACGGCGGTGTCGAGCTCCTTCGTCGGGCCGTTCGGCGCGATCGGCGCCGAACGTGACGTCGTCGCGCAGGCCTGGGACCTCGCGGGCATCGAGGGGGCCTACGCGGACTTCCTCGCCAGGTTCGGGTCGGCGGCGCCCGTCACCCCGGCCGAGGTCATGACCGCGCAGATCCACCTGGTGCACGCCTGGCGGCGCTTCCCGTTCCTCGACCCGTCCCTCCCCGGCGAGCTGCTGCCCGACGGATGGGCAGGGGCGCGGGCCGCCGCGCTCTTCGGCACCCTGCACGCGCAGTGGGACGAGCCTGCCGTGCGGCACTGGCGAGCGCTGCAGGGATCGGTGAGCTGACCACCCCGCGCCCGCCGCGACTTCGCAGAGCAGTTGGGCACTTCGCAGAGCCCGCGGCCTCTGCGAGGTGACGAACCGCTCTGCGACGTCACGCCATACGGTGGGGCTGCGGCGGGACGGTCGAGGGGCGGAGCGCGCGCGCTGGCGCCCGGACCGCGCGCGCTCGTGGGCCCCAGGACGCGGCGGGCTTACACTCGCCCGCGATGGCCGACCGCTCCCCCTACGCCGCGCTCGTCGAGCGCCTGCCGGTCCGCCGCGACGAGCTCGTCCTCCGCGGCGGGCGCACCGCCTGTTGGACCTACGGGCCGCCTCACGCGGCGCGCACGGTGGTGTTCCTACACGGCCTGCGCGGCGACCACCACGGGCTGGAGCCCATCACCGCCCACCTCGACGACCTGCGCGTGGTGGTGCCGGACCTCCCCGGCTTCGGCGCCTCCCCGCCGCTGCCCACCGGCGTCCACGACGTCGCAGGCTACGCGGCCTGGGCGGGTGAGCTGTTGGACGCGGTCGGCGGCGACCCGGTGCTCGCGGGGCACTCGTTCGGTTCGATCGTCGCCGCGGCCACCGCCGCCGTCACGCGTCCCCGCGCGCTGGTGCTCGTCAACCCCATCGCGACGACGCCGCGCGGCGCCGCGACCCGGCTCACCGTCGGCTACCACCGCCTCGCCGCCGCGCTGCCGGAACGGGTCGGCACGGCCCTGCTGCGCAGCCCGGTGATCACCCGGATCGCGAGCGGCGCCATGGCCACCACACCGGACCGGGCGCTGCGCCGGTGGATCCACGCCGAGCACGGCCGCTACTTCGCGGGGTTCGCCGACCGCCGCGTGCTGCTGGAGGCGTTCCACGCGTCGATCTCGCACGATGTCGCCGAGTTCGCCCCCGCTATCGGCGCCCCGACGCTGCTCGTGGTGGCCGAGCGCGACACGATCGCGCCCCTGCAGGCCCAACGCGCACTCCGGTTCGCCGACGCGCGGCTCGTCGTCGTGCCCGCGGTCGGCCACCTCACCCATTACGAGGCGCCTGCCGCCGTCGCCGCCGCGATCTCGGAGTTCGTGTGCGGCTCGTAGTCGACTGCCGCTACATCACGCCGGAGCGGCACAACGGCATCAGCCGCTACACCGCGGGCCTCGTGCACGCGCTCGCCGCGCTGCACCCGTTGACGATGCTGATCAGCGACGAGCGCCAGCTCGCGCACCTCCCGGCCGCGCCCTGGGTGCGGGTCAGCGCGCCCACCAGCATCCGCGAGCCCCTGGTGGCCCGGCAGGTGAACCGCCTCGCGCCGGACGTCGTGTTCTCGCCGATGCAGACGATGGGCACGTGGGGCCGTCGCTACCCGGTGCTCCTCACGCTGCACGACCTCATCTACTACCGCCACCGCACGCCGCCGCCCGAGTTCGCCGCGCCGATCCGCCTGCTGTGGCGGCTCTACCACCTGGCCTGGTGGCCGCAGCGGCTGCTGCTGAACCGGGCGGACGGCGTCGTCACGGTCTCGGAGACCACGGCGGCGCTCATCGCGACCCACCGGCTCACCCGACGGCCGGTCACCGTGGTGCCGAACGCGGCCGACCCGCCACCCGACCCGAGCCGCCTGCCGCGCACCCGCGCCCTGGTCTACATGGGCACGTTCATGCCGTACAAGAACGTCGAGACGCTCGTGCGCGCCGCCGCGCTCCTGCCCGACCACGAGCTGCACCTCATGAGCCGCATCGACGCCGCCGACCGCGCCCGGCTGAGCGCGCTCGGCCCCGGCGCCCGCCTGGTGTTCCACGACGGCGCCGACGACGCCACCTACCGCGACGTCCTCCGCGGCGCCACCGCGCTGGTCACGGCGTCGCGCGACGAGGGGTTCGGGCTGCCGCTCGTCGAGGCGATGGGGGTGGGCACGCCGCTCGTGGTGAGCGACATCCCGGTGTTCCGCGAGGTGGGCGGGCACGCCGCCACCTACGTCGACGCCGACGACGTCGCGGGCTTCGTGCGGGCGGTCCGCGCGCTCGCCGACGAGACGGCGTTCGCGAAGGCGTCGGCCGCCGCCCGCGAGCGCGCCGAGCACTACTCCTGGGACAGCTCGGCGCGCATCCTGTTGGCCCTCGCCGAACGCGTCAGGCGGCGCGCCGCAGCCGGGTCGCCGTGACCTCGCGGTAGATCCCTTCGAAGCGGTCGAGCGTGGCGCCGATCGCGTGCTCGCCCACGAGCTCGCGGCTGGCCGTGCCCATGCGCCTGCGCAGTGCCGCGTCGCCGAGGAGCGTGGTGAGGCGGGCGGTGAGCTCGCCGATGTCGCCGGGCCGGTAGAGCCACCCGTTGCGGCCGGGGCGCACCAGGTGCGGCAGCGCCATCGCGTCGGCCGCGATCACCGGTGTGCCCGACGCCATGGCTTCGAGGGTGACGAGGCTCTGCAGCTCGGCGATGCCGGGCATGCAGAACACGGCGGCGCTCGCGTAGGCCGAGACGAGCTCCTCCTCGGGCACGAACCCGTGGAACCGGACGCGGTCGGCGATCCCGAGCTCGTCGACGAGCGAGGTCCAGGCCCCGCGCTCGGGTCCGTCGCCGATGAGGTCGAGCACCGCAGGCACGGGCAGCGCGGCGAACGCCTTGATCAGCTCGTCGACCCGCTTCTCCTGGTCCATGCGGCCCACGAAGAGCACGTTGGGGACGTCGGGCTCGGGGTCGCGGCGGTAGCGCTCGGCGTCGATCCCGCAGGAGACGGGGAACGCCTCGGTGAGGCCCGCCGAGCGCTGCAGCAGCTCGACCGCCCGCGGGGTGGGCGCCGTGACCACGTCGGCCAGGCCGAAGATGCGCCCGAGGTCCTTCCACGCGATGCGGTAGCCCAGCCGCTGCAGCACCCGCGGCACGGGCGCGTGCGCGGCGAGGTTCTCGGGCATGAAGTGGTTGGTCGCCACCAGCGGCCTGCCGGTGCGGGCGGCGGCCTTCACCATGTAGCGGCCGAGCACCATGTGCGCCTGGGTGTGGACGACGTCCGGGTCGATCTCCTCCAGCACCGCGGCCGTGGCGGGCGCGACCTCCCACGGCATGCACACCTGGAAGTCGGGGCGCATGAAGTACGAGTGCGACCGCACGCCGTGCACGGTGACGCCGTCGTGCACGACCTTGCTGGGCGGCCCGCTCGGCGAGGGGGCGACGACGTGCACGTCGTGTCCGCGGCCCGCGAGGCCGCCCGCCAGCCGCTCGGCGAACCGGGCGGCGCCGTTGACGTCGGGTGGGTAGGTCTCGACCGCGATGAGGACGCGCAGCGAGGAGGGCATTTCAGAGGGTTCCTTCCGGGGTCACCGGCGAGGGGAGCGTGCGAGCCGGTGGCGGGTGGTGGCTTCCGGGTGGTGGCGGGCGAGCACACCGACGCCCGCGGCGGCGGCGACCGCCGCGACGACGAGGACGGCCCAGTGGGCGGGCGAGGTGGCGTTGCCCTCGCCGAGCAGGGCGACGCCGAACAGCACGGCGACGATCGGGTCGACCACCGTGAGGCACGCGACGACCACCTCGGGCGGGCCGGACGCGAAGGCCTGCTGGATGAGCCAGCCGCCCGCGAGGATGGCGGCGACCACGCCTGCGAGGGAGGTGAGGACCGCGGGGTCGAGGATGCCGATCTGGCCGGACGTCACGGCCTGCGAAGCCGCCCGGACCAGCGCGGACACCAGCCCGAACGCGGCGGCGCCTGCCATGGCGCAGGCCACGCAGCGGGCCCAGCCGGTGCGGGCGAGCCCGATGCCCGCGAGCACCAGCACGACGAGGCCCACGACGACGCCCGCGAGCAGCATGGCGCGGCCGGGGGCCGGGGTGCTGACCGCCGAGCCCGCCGCCGTGCCGACGAACGTGACAACGGCGGTGACGCACACGATGACCCCGACGACCATGCCGGACGTCGGCCTGCGTTGCGTGCGGGCCGCGGCGAGCACGACCGCGATGGGCACCGCGAGCACCCCCACGGGCTGCACGACCGAAAGGGGCGCGAGCACCAGCGCGATCGCGTGCAGCGTCGACCCGCCCGCGGCGAGCCCCAGCCCGAGCTGCCAGCCGGGCCTGCGCGAGATCTCCCGGAGCCCGCGCAGCGACAGGGTGCCGGAGCCCCGGTCGGGCTCGGCGGCCACCGCGCGGTGCTGCAGCACGGCCGCGCCCGCGAAGCAGAACGCGGCGATCACGGCCAGGGCGATCGACGGCAGCGACTGGACGAGCTGGGTTTCGGTCACGCCGCTCCCTCGTCGCATGCCTGCCGGGTGACCCAGCCTGCCCGGTTCACCCCTGCGATCAGGCAAAGCCCCGGTGACGCGCCGATAACGATCAGATCATGACTGCGTGCGCGTTTCCCCCCGCGCCCGCAGTACCCCCCGTTTTCGGTCATGACTCCACCGTGCCAGGCGCCTGCTGAGACCGACATCCGGATCTCCACCTAGTCCATTCGGGGGAAGACCCCGGGGCGGGCACGGTCACGGCACCGGCCCGTCATCGGGGAGCGGATCGGCCCGGTCGGCCTGCTCGGGGAGCAACGGAGACAGCGCCAACTCACGCAGGGTAACGCCTTGCGGCGCGGCCTCGATCACCCGCACCCCGGCGCCGGGACGCCGGAGCGCGTCGCCGTCGGCGGTGACGACCAGTGCGACGAGGCATGGGCATTCCGGCCTGGTCAGCGCGGCGGCCTCGGCCGTCGCGACCGCCGCGGCGCGGCCCGTGAGCCTGCCCGCGTCGGCCGAGGCGGCGCTCGCGGCCTGTTGCCGGGCGGTGTCGAGGGCGGTCGGCGAGCCCGTCTCGAGCGGGACGAAGCGCAGCGCGGTCTGCACCCGCGGCAGGTCGACGCGGAACACCGCCTCGGTGGCCGTGCCCGGGGCCGCCGCGTCGGCGACGGTCCGCTCGTCGGCGAACTGCACGAGCGCGAGCGCCGTGGTGCCCGCAGGCGGAAGGGTGGCCGCGGCCCGCGGCAGGTAGGCGGCGACGGCCTCGCCCGGCTCCGGCCCGAGCCGCACCGACCCCGGGGGCGGGCCCGACGTGGGAGCGGGTGTGCGGACGGCCGTGTAGAGCGCGACCAGCGCCGCCACCACACCGCAGGCGGCCAGCAGCGCGAGCCGCCCCCGGGTGGTCACGCGCGCAGCCGATCCAGCGCGTCGGCGAGATCGGCGGGATACGGGCTCACGAACTCGACCCACCGGCCGTCGGCGGGGTGCGCGAAGCCGAGCGAGCGGGCGTGCAGCCACTGCCGCGTGAGCCCGAGCCGCTTCGCGAGCACCGGGTCGGCGCCGTAGGTGAGGTCGCCGACGCACGGGTGGCGCAGGGCGGAGAGGTGCACCCGGATCTGGTGGGTGCGGCCCGTCTCGAGGTGGATGTCGAGCAGCGACGCGGCCGGGAACGCTTCAAGCGTGTCGTAGTGGGTGACGCTCGGGCGTCCCCCCGCGACGACGGCGAAGCGGTGGTCGTGGCGGGGGTGGCGGTCGATGGGGGCGTCAATCGTGCCGCTGGACGGGTCGGGGTGGCCCTGGCAGACGGCGTGGTAGCGCTTGTCGACCGTGCGCTCCTTGAACGCCCGCTTGAGCACCGTGTAGGCGTGCTCGGAGGTGGCGACGACCATCACCCCGGTGGTGCCGACGTCGAGCCGGTGCACGATGCCCTGCCGCTCGGCCGCGCCCGACGTGGCGACGCGGTAGCCGAGCGCGGCGAGCCCGCCGACCACGGTGGGGCCCGTCCAGCCCGGGCTCGGGTGCGCGGCCACCCCGACCGGCTTGTCGACCACCACGATGTCGTCGTCGGCGTACAGCACGGTGAGGCCCGCGACCACCTCGGGTGCGCCCGAGATCACGACCGGCCGCTCGGGCTCCGGGAGGTCGACCGACAGCCAGGCTCCCGCCGTGAGCCGGTCGGACTTGGCCGCCGCGCGCCCGTCCAGCGCCACGTGCCCGTCTTCGGCGAGCGTCGCGACGACCGTGCGGGAGAGGCCGAGGAGGCGTGCGAGCCCGGCGTCGACCCGCATGCCGTCGAGGCCGTCGGGCACCGGCAGCTCGCGGACGTCACCCATCGGCGGTCTTCGTGTTGTGGGAGCCGTCGAGCTCGAAGCCGAGCAGCGCGAGCACGACGAGGAGCACGCCGCCGCAGGAGATCGCCGAGTCGGCCAGGTTGAACACGGCGAACGCCTCGCCGTTGGGCGCGAACGGCGACACCATGTCCACGACGTGGCCCTGCAGCGGGCCGGGGGCGCGGAAGATCCGGTCCATCAGGTTGCCGAGCGCGCCGCCGAGCACCAGCCCGAGCGCGATGGCCCAGCCGGTGGAACGCAGCCGCCGGGCCACGCGCACGATGACGACCACCACGGCGATCGCGATCACCGAGAGGATCCACGTGAAGCCGGTGGCCATCGAGAAGGCGGCACCGGGGTTGCGCAGCAGCTGCAGGTAGATGAGGCCGCCGAAGATGCGGACGGGCTCCCGTCCTTCGAGCTGGGCGACCGCGATGGTCTTGGTGATGATGTCGGCCACCAGCACCGCGACCGCGATGGCAGCGAGCAGCCGCACGCGGTTCGCGGTGGCTGACGCGGCGGCGGGGGCGGCGTCGGGTTGGTCGCTCACTCCAACCATCATGCCGGTTCGACTCCCGAGCCTCCCGACCACCTCGCCAGGCGACCGCGCATGTCGACGGCGCGGATGCGGGCTTCGGCCGCGCCGCGCACGTGTGAGGTGGTGACGACGAGCAGCTGGTCGCGTTCCCGCAGCCGGGTCTCGGGGGTCGGTGTGAACGCCTGGTCGTCGCGCACGACGAGGCTCACCACCGCGCCGCGGGGCAGGCGCAGCTCCTGGAGGTAGACCCCTTTCAGCCGGGAGCCGACGGGCACGCGGACCTGCAGGAGGTCGGCGCCCAGCTCGTCGAGCGGCGCGGCGTCGACCTCGATCTCCCGCGGCTCGCCCGCCCGCGCGACGCCGAGCAGCCGGGCGACCCACGGCAGCGTCGTGCCCTGCAGCAGCGTGAGCACGACCACCAGCACGAACACGACGTCGACGAGGGCGGTGGCGTTCGGCGCGCCCTCGGTGAGCGCGATGAGGGCGAGCACGATGGGCACGGCGCCACGCAGGCCCGACCAGGAGAGGAACGCCTGCTCGCGCCACGGCACCCGGAACGGAACGGCCGCCGCGACCACGGACAGCGGCCGGGCGGCCAGCAGCAGCACGGCGCCCGCGACCAGGGCGGGCACCACCGCGTTCACCAGCCGGGGCGGCGACGCGTACAGCCCGAGCAGCACGAACAGGCCGATCTGGGCGAGCCACCCGACGGCCTCGGCGAACCCGCGGGTGGCGGCGCGGTGCGGCAGGCGCAGGTTGCCCAGCACCAGGGCGCTGACATACGTGGCCAGGAACCCGGAGCCGTGCAGGGAGGCCGCGAGCGCGTAAGCC
>DATAOO010000451.1:0-30703 GCA_036265695.1 Pseudonocardia sp.
TACGCGAGGAGCGGCTCGGCGCGGGTCGCGTCGAGCCGCACCGCCTCCCCGTCGAAGCACAGCGAGAACCGCCCGAGCAGGCGGACCGTCACCGTGGATCGCACGGGCCCAGTTTCGCGGCCCGCGCGGGCGCCGGACCAGATATTTTGGCGGTAAGCGATGAAATCGTGCGAAAGCGGTGTTCACCGGACATGCGGGGTCGGGGCTGTTGGCGCACGGCGCTGCCTGTCGGCGTGGTGGTGCTCCTGGCGATCGCCTTGACCGGTGCCGGTGTCAGCCCGGTGTCGTTCCCGGCGACGGCCGCGGCCGACCCGACGACGCCCTCCGCTCCGGCCGCGCCAGGGAGCACGACCGTCGACGCGCTCGCCACCGCGGTCGTGGAGGCGCAAGCTATCGCGGAGGCCGAAGCCGCGGCTGAGGTGGCCGCGAGCGCCGAGGCCGTCGCGTCCGCGGTCGGTGCGGTCGACGCGATCGCCGACGAGGCGGGGGTCTGGGTCGGGGTGGCGGTGCTGGACCGGGTCACCGGGCAGATCGCCGTCGGTGCCGAGGGCGCGACGCCGATCGCCGCGGCGTCGCTCACGAAGCTCTACACGGTGGTTGACGTCCTGAACCGGGCGGCCGCCGGCGAAATCGCGCTCACCGAGGACGACCAGCGGTGGATCCTGCGGGCTCTCACCGCGAGCGACGACGGCGCCATGAACGCGCTGTGGAGCCGCTTCGGTGGGGCGGCCACGGTGACGGGGGCCGCCGCGGCGGCGGGCCTGCAGGACAGCAGGCCCGCTTCGGACCCGTCGCAGTGGGGTGAGGCGACGGTGTCGGCGCGTGACCTCGTGGCGCTCTACGACTACGTGCTGGCGGAGATGCAGCCCACCGACCGCGACCTCGTGATGGATGCGCTCACGGCGTCGCCGGACGTCGCCGCCGACGGGTTCCACCAGGACTTCGGCCTCCTCGCGCCGCCCCGCCCGCCGGGCGTCGCGGCCAAGCAGGGCTGGATGTGGTGGGGCCCCACGTTCTACCTGCACTCCGCGGGCACCCTCGGCCCCGGCGACCGCTACGTGGTCGCGATCGAGAGCACCAGCCGCTCCTCGGCGCTCGGCCGCGCGACGGTGAACCGCGCCGCCGCCGCGGCGGCGCTCGCCCTCCGCTGATGCGCCCGCGCCCGCCGTCGCGATCAATCTCCCTAGATGCCGTGGGGTCAGGCGCGGAGGCGCAGGCCCTTCGGGGTGACCCGGAAGCCGGCCTCGGTGAGCACATCGGCCAGCTCCGAGCCGAGTGAGCCGACGCCGTCGGCGCGCTCGACGGCCAGCGTGCCGAGCCAGCCCTCGTGCACGGCCCCGGCCAGCGCGTGCGCGGCCGCCACCAGCTCGGTGCGCTCGGTGGTGAACGACAGCAGCGACCGGCCGCCCCGCTCGACGTAGAGCGCCGGAGCGCCCTCGACCAGGACGACCAGCGCGCCCGCCTTGCGGCGCGGCCGGTGCTTCGTGTCACCGATCGTGGCAGGCCACGGCAGCGCCGCGCCATACGGCTGGGCGGGGTCGGCGGCGGCCAGCACGACTCGCGAGAGCGCCGTGCCGTCGCCCACGCCGCCACCGCTCCCACGGCCTGCGCTGTCGCCGACCGGAGCGCCGTCGGGGCGGGAGAGGGCGCGGAGCCGGTCGATCGCCCCCGGAACCGCGAACTGGGCCGCACCCAGCCCTTCGACGACGTAGCCCCGCCGGGCCCGCCCGGAATCCTCCATGGCCCGCAGCACCCGGTAGATGCCCGCGAACCCACCGGTGACCCGCTCGGTGGCCAGCGCACCCCGGGTGAGCACCCCGTGTCGCTCCAGGAACGCCTCGGCGCGGGCGTGCGCCCGGCGCGTGGCGTCGGACTCGCGGACGGGAGCGAGCGCCCACCGCCCACCCACCGAAGGCGGCCCACCCCGGCTGGGCATCGCGGGCCTGCCACTGCGCAGCGATGCGTAGCGCCCGCGCCCGGCGGTGCGGCGGCCGCGGTGCGCCGGGCCCCCGCGCCCGCCGCCGCCACCCAGCCGGGCGCGCAGCGGGGCGAGCGTGTCGTTGGCCAGCAGCCCGGCCCAGACGAGATCCCACACCGCCGCGACGACCGCATCGTCGCCGGGTGCCGCCTCCCCGCCGCCGACCAGCGCCCGGCCCGCCGCATCGGCGAGCTGTCGGAAGAACAGCGCCCCGCCGCCATCGAGCGCCGCCAGCAGGGCCTGGTGCAGGGGGGTGGCGACGGTGTCGGGTTCCGGCTCGGGCAGGAGCAGGTCGGCGACGTCCGTCGGGGCCAGCGCGAGCCAGCCGTCCGATCCCGCCAGCGGGCCGCACCCCGTCCAGCTCACCTCGCCCGCGGCCGTGAGCTCGTCGAGCAGCGCGGACGTGTACCCGGGCAGCCGGGCGGGCAGGATCAGCGACTCCACGGCGCTCGCGGGCAGCGGCGCCCCGGCGAGCTGCTCCACCACACCCAGCACGTCCTCCGCCCCGGGCGCCCGCCGCATACGGCCACGCCGATCGCCCGCCGGGGTGGTCTGCACGCCCTGCCAGGCGGGCAGGAAACGGCCCAGCGCGCGCGGCTCGACCGGCTCCACCTCGGCCCGCAGCCGGGCCAGCGACGCCCGGCGCAGCCTGCGCAGCACCTCGGCGTCGCAGTAGTCGACGCCCTCACCCGCGGGCCGCAGCTCGCCGCGGACCAGCCGCCCGACCCCGACGAGCCGGTCGAGCACCCCCGTGACGACGGCGACGCCCAGCCCGAACCGGGCCGCCACCGCGGCCGCCGGGAACGGGCCGTGGGTACGGGCGTAGCGCAGCAGCAGATCGCCCAGCGGGTCGTTCACCGGCTCGGTGAACGTCTCAGGCACACCGACCGGCAGCGCCGCGCCCAACGCATCGCGCACGCGGCCGGCGTCCTCGATCGGCAGGAAGCGCTCCTCCCCGCCCATGCGCACGCGGATGACCCGCCGCGCCCGCTCCAGCTCGGTGAGCCACTCCGCGCGCACCCCGCGCGCCGCGGCCTCCTCGGTGGTGAGGTCGCCGATGAAGCGCAGGAGATCGGCCGCCCCCTCGACGTCGCGGGCGTGCCGCTCGGGAGCGAGCCGCTGCAGCGACGCCTCGACCTCGGCCAGCACCTCCGGGTCGAGCAGCTCGCGGATCGCCTCGGATCCCAGCAGCTCGGCCAGCAGCGTGGAATCGAGGGAGAGCGCGGCGGCGCGGCGCTCGGCCAGCGGCGCGTCGGCCTCGTACAGGAACATCCCGATGTAGCCGAAGAGCAGGCTCCGGGCGAACGGCGACGGAGACGGCGTGGCCACCTCCACCACCTGCACCGCCCGGCCCTGCACGTCGGCCATCAGCGCGCGCAGGCCGGGCAGGTCGTAGACGTCCTGCACGCACTCGCGCATCGCCTCGAGGGTGACCGGGAACTGCTCGTAGCGCCCGGCCACGGCCAGCAGCTGGGACGCCTTCTGCCGCTGCTGCCACAGGGGTGTGCGCCGCCGCGGGTCACGCCGGGGGAGCAGCAGGGCGCGGGCTGCGCACTCGCGGAACCGCGACGCGTAGAGCGACGACCCACCCAGCTCGGCGACCACGACCTGCTCGACCTCGGCCGGGTCGAGCAGCACGTCCTCGGCCGTGGGCACGACCTCGGAGCCGGAGTCGTCCAGCGCGTCGGGCAGCCGTAGCACGATGCCGTCGTCGGCGGCCGAGGCGTGGCACTCCACTCCGCGCCGCTCCCGCATGCGGGCCGCGATGGCGAGCGCCCACGGCCCGTTGACCTTCGACCCGAACGGGGAGTGCACGACCAGGCGCCAGTCGCCCAGCTCGTCGCGGAAGCGCTCGACGAGGATGACCCGGTCGCTGGGCACGTGCCGGGTGGCCTCGCGTTGCTCGCGCAGGTAGGCCAGCAGGTTGTCGGCCGCCCACTCGTCCAGGCCCGCGCCCACGGCACGTACGCGGGCGTCCTCCTCGGACAAGCCCGCCATCTCCCGCACGAACGCGCCGACCGCCCGACCCAGCTCCAACGGCCGCCCGACCTGCTCGCCCTTCCAGAACGGCAGCCGCGCGGGCACGCCCGGCGCGGGCGTGACGATCACCCGGTCGTGGGTGATGTCCTCGACCCGCCAGCTCGACGTGCCCAGCATGATCGCGTCGCCGACCCGCGACTCGTAGACCATCTCCTCGTCCAGCTCGCCGACCCGCGAGCCCACGCCGTCGGCCCCGCCCGGCGTCATCACGGTGAACAGCCCGCGGTCGGGGATCGTGCCGCCGGACGTGACGGCCAGCCGCTGCGCGCCGGGACGGCCCGCGAGCTGGTCGGTGACGCGGTCCCAGGTGATCCGCGCTCTCAGCTCGCCGAACTCCTCGGACGGGTAGCGCCCCGCCAGCATGTCGAGCACGGCGTGCAGGGCCGACTCGGGCAGCGCGGCGAAAGGGGCGGCCCGCCGCACGACGGCGGCGAGCTCGGCCAGCGGCCACGGCTCCAGAGCGACCATCGCCACGATGTGCTGGGCGAGCACGTCGAGCGGGTTGCGCGGGTAGCGCATCGACTCGATCGCGCCCGCCGTCATCCGCTCGGCGACCACCGCGCACGCGACGAGATCGCCCCGGTACTTCGGGAACACCACACCGGTGGACACCGCGCCGACCTGGTGGCCCGCGCGACCGACCCGCTGCAGCCCGGACGCCACGCTGGGCGGTGCCTCGACCTGGACGACGAGATCGACCGCTCCCATGTCGATACCCAGCTCCAGGCTGGACGTCGCCACGACGCAGGGCAGCACCCCGCCCTTCAGCTCCTCCTCGACCAGCGTGCGCTGCTCCCGCGACATCGACCCGTGGTGCGCCTTCGCCACGGTGGGCGCCGCGCCGCCGCCGATGCCCGACTGCCCGATCGCCTCGGCCGGGAACTCGTCCAGATCCTGGACGCCCTCCGCCTCCTCGGCCGCCAGCTCGTTGAGCCGCGACGTGAGCCGCTCGGCGAGCCGTCGCGAGTTGGCGAACACGATGGTGGACCGGTGGGCGCGCACCAGCTCCAGGAGCCTGCGCTCCACGGCGGGCCAGATCGAGGGCCGCTGCGCGGTGCCTGCCGCCGAACCGACCACCTCCTCGTCGGAGCTGCCCGGCGCCGGTCGCTCGTCCAAGGCGGCGAGATCGGGCACCGGCACCTCGACCGACACCTGAACGGTCTTCGGCGTGCGCGGCTGCACGACCTCGACCGGGCGGGCGCCCGCCAGGAAGGTGGACACCTCGTCGAGCGGCCGGACGGTGGCGGACAGACCGATGCGCTGCGCGGGCCGCTCCAACAGCTCGTCGAGCCGCTCCAGCGAGAGGGCCAGGTGGGCACCGCGCTTCGTGCCCGCGACGGCGTGCACCTCGTCGAGGATCACGGTGGTGACGCCCCGCAGCGACTCCCGCGCGGCCGAGGTGAGCAGCAGGAACAACGATTCAGGCGTGGTGACCAGCACGTCGGGCGGGGTGCGGGCGAACTGGCGCCGTTCGTCGGCCGGTGTGTCGCCGGTGCGCATGCCGACCGCGACGTCGGGCACCGGGAGGCCCAGCCGCTGGGCAGCCTGCCGGATGCCCGCGAGCGGTGAACGGAGGTTGCGCTGGACGTCGACCGCGAGCGCCTTCAGCGGCGAGACGTAGAGCACGCGGCACCGGTGCTGCGGCGACTCGGGCGGCGGGTCCGACGCCAACCGGTCGAGCGCCCACAGGAACGCGGCGAGCGTCTTGCCGGACCCGGTGGGCGCGACGACCAGCGCGTGCCTACCCGCCTGTGCGGCCGCCCACGCCCCCTCCTGCGCCGCTGTGGGCGCGGCGAAGGCACCCGCGAACCAGTCGCGGGTGGCGGGGGAGAAGCCCTGGAGTGCGGTCACGATCCCATCATGCGCCCAGGGTCCGACAGTTTCCGGAATCCGCAGGTCAGGCCGGGCAGAACCAGCCGTCGTCGCGATGCACCGGCGCGCCGTCGGGCGCGGGGAACGGCTTGCGGAACGTGAACGCGTGTGGCGTGGGGCCGTGCGCGCGGAGGTGCTCGAGCCGGACGACGGCCTCCGCGAGCGTCGGGATGTCCGCGCTCCACCACAGCACCTGGAACGCCTCGCGCATCGGCACGAAGAACTCGCGGCGCCGCATCATGATCGCCCGGTGCGGGCCGGAGTAGACGAAGGCGGCGAGCGCCTCCACCGAGCTCCAGGCGCTCATGTTGACGATCAGCCGGTCGTCGTCGAAGGGGCGGATCGCGGTGGCGTCCCCGTCTTCGGTCTGCAGCCGCCACACGAACCCCGGCGCGGCGTCGGCCAGGGCGTTGACCGGCTCCAACGCCTCGACGAACCCCGCCAGCTCCGGCTCGGTGAGCGGCGCGACGGGCAGGCCGATGTTCAGCTGGGCGAGCAGCACGCCGTGGACGTTACCGGTCGACGTCCCCGGTGGCCTGGTGTTTCCGAGGATCGCGCGGCGAGCGGCCGGAGGGCGTGGGTGCCTTGGCTCGTGGCCGACGCAATCCGGCCGCCCTCACCGACGGCGGTTCGTCCAGAACCACCGCAGTAGCACGATCAGCGACGTGAGCAGGGCCAGCCCGACGATGATCTGGCCGAGCGGCGAGGAGAAGCCGGTGGGGTCGTTCACGTCCACTCCGGGGCGGCCGCGCCGTACGCCGGTGCGGGATCGGGCCACTCCAGCGGCGCGGCGTCGACCGTGCCCGGCGGTGCGGCCAGCGTGAACCGGCCCTTCTCGACGAGGTACGGCGTGGCGTCAACGTCGGGCACGTCCTCGGGGACGGCCCGGGGGAGGCCCTGCAGCCACGCGGCGGTGCCCGCCAGGGAGAGCCGCACATGGGGCGAGCCGCCGTCGCGACGCTGCTGCTCGACCGCGAGGAGCGCGCCCGCGGCGGCGAGGTAGCCGGTGGCGTGGTCGAGCACCTGGGCCGGGAGGGCGCCGGGGGCGTCGGGCCCGCCTTCGTCGACGGCGATGCCGCACGCGGCCTGCACGAGGCTGTCGAACCCGCGGCGGTGGCCCCACGGACCCTCGGTGCCCCAGGCCGACAGCGTGACGACCACCAGCCCCGGATGGCGTGCGGCGAGGGCCTCGGGCGCGAGGTCGAAGCGGTCGAGCGCGCCCGGCCGGTAGCCCGCGACCACGACGTCCGCGCCCGCCAACAGCCGTTCGCGCACGTCGGCGTCGTGCAGGTCGAGGAGCGCGCTGCGCTTGCCGGGGAGCATGTCCCAGGCCTGGAGCGGGATCTCCGGCAGGTGCGGGGCGTCGAGCCGCAGCACGTCCGCACCGTGCGCGGCCAGCGTGCGGGTGGCGACCGGTCCGGCGATCACCCGCGTGAGGTCGAGCACCCGCAGGCGGCGGACGGGCCGGGGTGCCGCGGGTGCGAGGTCACGCCGCTCCACGAGCGGGGGCGGTGACCCGACGGCGGCGCGCCACTGCGCCTCGGTGCGGACCGCGGCCCCCACGCCGCCCGCCGCGTGCAGCGCCGTCTCCAGTTCGACGGCCTTCGCCTCGGCGATCGCGGCGGGCGCCTCGGCCTCCGTGCAGCCGAGCACCCGCAGCGCGGCCGCGCGGTGCCAGGCGTAGTTGGCGTGCAGCCGCAGCCAGCCGTCGGCGCTGCGGTGGAACGCCGAGAGCGGGTCGAAGGGGCTGCCGCCCGACCGCCCGTCCCGACGCACGTACCGCTCGCTGCGCACCGCGACGGCGAGCTGCCGGGTGTCGACGGCCACCCGCGCGTCGGTGCCGAGCGTGGCGGCCAGCAGGCTCGCGCCGACGGCCGCGGTGGCCGCCTCGGTGACCGCGAACCTCGAGGTGAGCGTGGTGCGGGGGCCGGTGACCTCCAGGCGCGGGAGCTCGCGGTGGTCGCCGCCGAGCGCGGCCCAGACGGAGTCGAGCACGTTCCCGACGCTACCGTGGTGCGGGTGCGACTCACCTACTTCCGCGAGCTGATGGAGGGCGAGTTCGGCGCTGTCCGGGCTGCGTCGCTGTCTCGCGACCACGTGTTCGCCCAGCTCGGCGGGCGCACCGTGGACGAGGCGCTCGAGGCGGGCATCGACCCGCGCGCGGTGTGGCGCGCGGTGTGCGAGGAGTACGACGTGCCCCCCGCGCGCCGCTGAGCGAGCCTGCTCTGCGAGCACGCGCTGACCGTGGCCACGCCGCTGAGCGCGGCAGCGTACGCGACCGGCGTGTCGGTGCTTCCGATCGAACGGGTGTTCGCTACGCTCTATCCACATCACGGGTGGCCATCCACAGATTTCGGTCGCCCAGCCCGGACTGTCGGTGGTGAGCCTACCGTCGTCGGCAGACCCCAGACATGGCACGACACACAGCACGAGGTGGAGACCGGCGATGACCGCACCCGACCGCGAGAAGGCGCTGCAGCTCGCCCTCGCCCAGATCGAGAAGAACCACGGCAAGGGTTCGGTGATGCGCCTCGGCGACGACACCCGCCCGCCGATCGGCGTGATCCCCACCGGTTCCATCGCGCTCGACGTCGCGCTGGGCGTGGGCGGCCTGCCACGCGGCCGCGTCGTGGAGGTGTACGGGCCGGAGAGCAGCGGTAAGACCACGGTCGCACTGCACGCCGTGGCGAGCGCGCAGGCCGCGGGCGGCATCGCGGCGTTCATCGACGCCGAGCACGCGCTCGACCCGGAGTACGCGAAGGCGCTGGGGGTCGACACCGACGCGCTGCTGGTCTCCCAGCCCGATACGGGGGAGCAGGCGCTGGAGATCGCCGACATGCTCATCCGCTCCGGTGCGCTGGACATCATCGTGATCGACTCGGTGGCCGCGCTCGTGCCCCGCGCCGAGATCGAGGGCGAGATGGGCGACAACCACGTCGGCCTGCAGGCCCGGCTCATGAGCCAGGCGCTGCGCAAGATCACCGGCGCGCTGAGCAACTCGGGCACAACGGCGGTCTTCATCAACCAGCTCCGGGAGAAGATCGGGGTCATGTTCGGGTCGCCCGAGACCACCACGGGCGGCAAGGCGCTGAAGTTCTACGCCTCGGTGCGCCTCGACATCCGCCGCATCGAGACGTTGAAGGACGGGGCCGACATGGTCGGCAACCGCACGCGCGTCAAGGTGGTGAAGAACAAGGTCGCGCCGCCGTTCAAGCAGGCCGAGTTCGACATCCTCTACGGCGTCGGCATCAGCCGCGAGGGCTCGCTCATCGACGTGGGCGTCGAGCAGGGGATCATCCGCAAGTCCGGCGCCTGGTACACCTACGAAGGCGACCAGATGGGGCAGGGCAAGGAGAACGCCCGCAAGTTCCTGCGCGACAACCCCGACGTCGCCGCCGAGATCGAGAAGCGGATCAAGGAGAAGCTCGGCATCGGCGCGGTGCTCGACGCCGACATCGAGCCGCTGCCCGCCCCGGTCGACTTCTGAGGTGACCGACCGCGACGGCGACCCGGCTGTCCACGCCGCTCCGGACGGCCACCGCGGCCAGGCTGACCGCCGGGATCCGGGAGGTAGCCGCGATCCGGGCGGCCATCGCGGCCGGGTTGACCGACGCGATCCTCACGGCCATCGCGACCCGGCTGGCGACTCCGGCCGGGTGGACGGCCGCGATCCAGACGGCCACCGCGATCCAGACGGCCATCCGGGCAGCCACCGCGATCCGCGCGAGCGTTCCGGCGGGGTGGGCGGTCGCGATGCGGACCGCGAGGACGGCGGTGCGGCCGGGCCCCACGACCCGGCGCCGGGGGCGGGGGAGGTTGCGCATCGGGTTGTGCGCCTCGCGGATCTCGCGGGATCCGGCCCGCGGGCGCCCGTGGCGTCACTGCGCGGCCTCGATCCCGACGACGAGCCTTCGCCGGTGGTCGACCTGCGCGCCTGGGCTCGGGGCGGCGACCCCGCCCCGGGCCGCCGCCGCGCTCGACCGCGCACCTTCGCCGATGCCCCACCGCCCGCCGACCGGGCACAGGGCGGCCGCGACGCGCCTGCACGCCCGACCTGGCGCAGGCGACGTGGCGCGAGCGGTGCGGACGGCGACCGCGGCCCGATCGCCGCCTCGCCCGTGCGCCGCCTGCCGCGGCCTCCCGCGGAGGATCTGCAAGCTGCGGTCGCGACTCCCGAGGATCCGCAAGACACGGTCGCGACTCCCCGGCCTCCGCAAGATGCGGCTGAGATCCCCCAGCCTCCACAAGATATGGCCGCGACCCCCCAGGATCAGCGAGGCGCGGTCGCGACCCCCGCGGAGCGGCGCGTTGCGCGCGCCGGGGCGGCCGACGGTCTAGAGGCCGGGGCGGGCGCCGGTCGGAGGGTCGGGGGGCGGCGGTCGGCACGAGAAACCCGGGAACCCGACGCCGACCCGGTGACGGTCGCTCGGGAGATCTGCCTGCGCCTGCTCACCGAGCGGGCCCGTACCCGACAGGAGCTCGCGCAGGCGCTGCGCAAGCGCGAGGTGCCCGACGAGGCGGCGGACGCGGTGCTGGAGCGCTTCGACGAGGTCGGGCTGATCGACGACGCCGCGTTCGCCGGGCAGTGGGTGCGCTCACGGCACACCGGGCGCGGCTTGGCCCGCCGCGCCATCGCCGTCGAGCTGCGGCGCAAGGGCGTGGCCGACGAGGTCGCGCAGGAAGCGCTCGCCGAGGTCGACACCGCCGCCGAAGAGCAGCGGGCCCGCGAGCTCGTCGACCGGAAGCTCCGCACCATGCCGGCCGACACCCCCGAACGCCGCACCACGGCCGCTCGGCGGCTCGTCGGCATGCTCGCCCGCCGCGGCTATCCCGGGGGGATTGCCTACCGGGTCGTCCGCGAGGCGCTCGCCGCCCACGGCGCCGAGCACGACGAGCTCGGCGAGCCAGACCTCTGACGCTTGTGCGCGCCCTGCTCAAGCGTCGAGATCGACCTGAGCGGGGTTTTGCGAGATCGAAGCCCCGTCATGTCCATCTCGGGGGACGCCCGGCTCCACCGGGCGGCCCGGCGACGTGCGGCAGCGGCAGCTCACGGCTCGGGGTGGCGCAGCACTTGCACGTCCCCCGGGAACCCGCCGACGGCCGACAGCTCGGCCAGGAACGTCAACAAGGTGGCCCGGAACGCGCCGGTGGCCTGGCTCGGCCGCAGGTCCGACCGGGAGGCCAGCGCGACCGTCCGGTAGAGCGCCGGGGTGAGCACCGTGCGCCGCAGGCCCGGTCGCCCGGCGAACACCAGGTCGGGCACCACCGCCACCCCGGTGCCCGCCTCGACCATCCGCAGCACGGCGTCCATCTCCCCGCCCTGCACGGCGAACCGGGGGCTCACCCCGGCCTCGGCGAACGCCCGCAGCGTGGACTCCCGGAGGTCATAGCCTTCCCTGGGCACCACGAGCGAGCGGCGGGCCAGCTCCCGCAGGCCCATCGACCCACGGGCCGACGGCGGCTGCCCGGACGCCGCCGACGCCACCGACAGCCGCTCCCGCAGCAGCGGCACGGCGTGCAGCGCCGGATCCGCCCCGGACGCGGGCACGATCACCAACGCGATGTCCAACTCGCCGCGCACCAGCGAGCGCACCAGCGGCTGCGACCCGCTTTCGGCCAGCTCCAGCGCGATGGCCGGGTACCGCTCGTGGAACACCCGCAGCACGTCGGCCAGCACGCCGCTGCACAGGGACGGCGTGGCGCCCACCCGCACCCGCCCTCGCGCCAGGCCGACGATCTCCGCGACCGCCACCCGCGCACCCTCGGCGTCGGCCAGGATCCGCCGCGCGAACGGCAGCACGGCCTGCCCCGCCGCCGTCAACAGCGGCCCGTCGCGCGCCCCGCGGTCGACCAGCGCCGCTCCGAGCTCGTCCTCGAGCGCTTTGAGCTGGCGCGACAACGTCGGCTGTGCCACCCCGACGAGCTCGGCGGCTCTAGTGAAACTGCGCACGTCTGCCACGGCCAGGAAGTACCTGAGCTGCTGCAACGTCACCGTCATAGCCTACGTGCATCGGATCGAGCCATCTGATTGAACGATCCCGAACGGCCGGTCAGGTATCCCGGGTCGTAGCATCCCGCCATCAATTCCGACCGGTGTGTCGGTTGCGGAGAACGCGAGGTTGTACAAGTGGAAACCATCAAGGACGGGGACTGACGTGTCCTCCACCCTCGACCCGGCCACCGGCCGCGCGCAGATCACGGCGAAGACGCTGCGGACCGACCGGTGGTGGCTGTCGCCGCTGCTCACCGCCGCGGGCCTCGTGGCGTGGGTCCTCTACGCAGTGATCCACACGTTCATGCAGAAGTGGTACTTCGTGCCGGAGTACAACTACCTGACGCCGTTCTACTCGCCGTGCGTCTCGCTGGGCTGCGACCCGGCCGCCGCGCACTTCGGCCGGTTCGTGCCGGACGTGTGGTGGCTGCCCTACGCCCTCGTGTCGCTGCCGTTCCTCGGCCTCTTCCGCTTCACCTGCTACTACTACCGCAAGGCCTACTACCGGTCGTTCTGGATGTCGCCGCCCGCGTGCGCGGTGGCGGAGCCGCACCGGCGCTACACGGGCGAGACGCGGTTCCCGCTGCTGGGCCAGAATCTGCACCGCTACTTCTTCTACGCCGCCGTGATCCTCTCGGCGATCAACACCTACGACGCGTTGCGCGCGTTCGTGAAGGCCGACGGCAGCTTCGGCCTGGGCCTGGGCAACCTGATCCTGCTCGGCAACGTGATCCTGCTCTGGGCCTACACGATCTCGTGCCACTCCTGCCGCAGCATCATGGGCGGACGGCTCAACCACTTCTCCAAGCACCCGGTGCGCTACAAGATCTGGGGCTTCGTCTCCCGGCTGAACGGCAAGCACCAGGAGCTGGCGTGGACGACACTGGCCACGCTGGCCATCACCGACTTCTACATCATGGCGGTCTCCGCCGGATGGATCTCCGACCTGCGGATCGTGGGGTGATCTGACATGAGCGAGAACATCGAGATCCACGAGTACGACGTGGTCGTGATCGGAGCGGGCGGTGCGGGCCTGCGCGCCGCCATCGAGGCGCGACTCCTGGGCAAGCGGACGGCGATCATCTCGAAGTCGCTCTTCGGCAAGGCGCACACCGTGATGGCCGAGGGCGGCTGCGCGGCGTCGATGGGGAACGTGAACCCCAACGACAACTGGCAGGTGCACTACCGCGACACCATGCGTGGTGGCAAGTTCCTCAACAACTGGCGGATGGCCGAGCTGCACGCCAAGGAGGCCCCGGACCGCGTCTGGGAGCTGGAGACCTACGGCGCGCTGTTCGACCGCACGCCCGACGGCAAGATCAGCCAGCGCAACTTCGGCGGCCACACCTACCCGCGGCTCGCGCACGTCGGCGACCGCACGGGTCTGGAGATGATCCGCACGCTGCAGCAGAAGGTCGTCTCGCTGCAGCAGGAGGACTACCGCGAGACCGGCGACTACGAGGCCAACATCCGCGTCTTCCACGAGACGACGATCACCGACCTCTTCAAGGCGGACGGCAAGATCGCGGGCTGCTTCGGCTACTACCGCAGCACCGGCGCCTTCGTCCGCTTCGACGCGCCCGCCGTCGTGCTGGCGACCGGCGGTGTCGGCAAGAGCTACCAGGTCACGTCGAACTCCTGGGAGTACACCGGCGACGGCCACGCGCTCGCCCTTCGCGCGGGCGCCACGCTGATCAACATGGAGTTCCTGCAGTTCCACCCGACGGGCATGGTGTGGCCGCCGTCGGTGAAGGGGATCCTCGTCACGGAGTCGGTGCGCGGCGACGGCGGCATCCTCAAGAACTCCGAGGGCAAGCGGTTCATGTTCGACTACATCCCGGACGTGTTCAAGGATCAGTACGCCACCACGCCGGAGGAAGGTGACCGCTGGTACACCGACGCCGACAACAACCGGCGCCCGCCGGAGCTGCTGCCGCGTGACGAGGTCGCACGCGCCATCAACTCCGAGGTCAAGGCCGGGCGCGGCAGCCCGCACGGCGGCGTGTTCCTCGACATCGCCTCCCGGCGCAGCCCCGAGGAGATCCTCAAGAAGCTCCCGTCGATGTACCACCAGTTCAAGGAGCTGGCCGACGTCGACATCACCAAGGAGCCGATGGAGGTCGGCCCCACCTGCCACTACGTGATGGGCGGCGTGGAGGTCGACCCGGACACCACGATGTCGATCGTCCCGGGCCTCTTCGCCGCGGGCGAGGTCGCGGGCGGCATGCACGGCTCCAACCGGCTGGGCGGCAACTCGCTGTCCGACCTGCTGGTGTTCGGGCGGCGGGCGGGGCTCGGCGCGAGCGAGTACGTCGACGGCCTGGCGGGCGTGCGGCCCGCCGTCCTCACCGCCGACGTCGACGCCGCGCAGGACCGGGCGCTCCTGCCGTTCTCCAGCGCCACCGACGGCGGGGAGAACCCGTTCAAGGTGCAGCTGGAGCTGCAGAAGACCATGCACGAGCTGGTCGGCATCATCCGCAAGGAAGACGAGATGCGCCTCGCGCTGAAGAAGCTCGAGGACATCGCCACCCGCACCCGCACCGTGTCGGTCACCGGGCACCGCGAGTTCAACCCGGGCTGGCACCTGGCGCTGGACCTGCGCAACATGCTGCTGGTCTCGCTCTGCGTCGGGAAGGCCGCGCTCGAGCGGCAGGAGAGCCGCGGCGGGCACACCCGCGACGACTTCCCGGTGATGGACTCCGACTGGCGGCACGTCCTGCTGGTGCTGCGCGCGCTCGGCGAGGACGACGTCGAGCTCGTCCGGCAAGAGCAGATCGCCATGCGGCCGGAGCTGTTCGACCTGTTCGAGCTCGACGAGCTGAAGAAGTACTACACCGGCGAAGAGCTGGGTGGACACCGGGCGGAGGCCTCGGAATGAGTTACGACGCACACTTCCGGGTGTGGCGGGGCGACGCCGAAGAGGGCGAGCTCGTCGACTACCCGGTGGAGGTGAACGAGGGCGAAGTCGTCCTCGACATCATCCACCGGCTGCAGCAGACCGAGGCCAACGACCTGGCCGTGCGGTGGAACTGCAAGGCAGGCAAGTGCGGCTCGTGCAGCGCCGAGATCAACGGCCGCCCGCGCCTGATGTGCATGACACGGATGTCCACGTTCGCGGAGACCGACGTCATCACGGTCACGCCGCTGCGCACGTTCCCGGTGATCCGCGACCTCGTCACCGACGTGGAGTTCAACTACACGAAGGCCCGGGAGATCCCGTCGTTCGCGCCGCCGCCCGGCGTGGCGCCGGGGGAATACCGGATGCAGCAGGTCGACGTCGAGCGGAGCCAGGAGTTCCGCAAGTGCATCGAGTGCTACCTGTGCCAGAACACCTGCCACGTGGTGCGCGACCACGAGGAGAACAAGCCCGCGTTCGCCGGGCCGCGCTACCTCATGCGCCAGGCCGAGCTGGCCATGCACCCGCTCGACGCGCGCCCGGGGCGCCCGGAGGAGGCCGTCGAAGAGGACGGCCTGGGCTACTGCAACATCACCAAGTGCTGCACCGAGGTGTGCCCGGAGCACATCAAGATCACCGACAACGCGCTGATCCCGCTGAAGGAGCGCGCGGTCGACCGCAAGTACGACCCGCTGGTGTGGCTGGGCAGCAAGCTGTTCAGGAGGTAGACCCACCGAGGGAGCGGCGGATCTCCGCCAGCTTCTCCTCGGCGGCCTTTTTGCGCGCAGCCTCCTGCTCGTCGAGCGAGCGGGCCTGGTCGGTGTCGCCGACCAGCTCCTCCATGCCGAGCGCTGTGGCGTACCGACCCTCGATCTTGTCGCGGACGTAGTCGAGGGTGGGGACGCCGCCGTCGGTGTAGCCGGTGGCGGGGGGTGCCGGTGCGGGCTCGGGGACGATCTCCGCGTCAATGGGCTCGTCGGGCATGCGGCCACGCTACGCTGCCCGCGCCATGCGGATGCGGATCGTCGAAGTGGTCGTGGTCTACGACGTGGACTGCCCGCCCTGCTCGGCGGTGGCGCGGGAGCTGCCCGAGCTGTTGCGCGTGCCGGTCACGGTCCGCTCGTGCCGCGACCCCTACCTGAGCCCGGACGTCCCGGCCGCCGTGCGCGCCTGCGCCCGACCGGCCCTCGGCGTCGTGCGGCCGGACGGCAGCACGCGCTGGTGGCCCGGGCTTACCGGGGCGTTGGCCGTACTGCCCGCCGTGCGGCCGGGTGGGCTCCGCGACGCCGTCGCGCTGCTCCTGACGACGTTGCGGCGGAAAGGCTAGCGTCACGGTTGTGACGACCGCGCCCTACGGATCTTGGCCGACCCCGTTCACGTCCGCGTCGGTGGTGGCGGGCGCCGTGCGGCTGGGCGAGCTCGTGCTCGACGGCGACGACGTGCTGTGGGCCGAGGGCAGGCCCGCGGAGGGTGGGCGCAACCAGATCGTGCGGCGCCGCCCCGACGGCACCTGCACCGACCTGCTCCCCGGTGAGATGAACGCGCGCACGGCCGTCCACGAGTACGGCGGTGGCGGCTGGTGGGCGCGCGACGGCGTCGTCTGGTTCGCCAACTGGGCCGACCAGCGGCTCTACCGGCTCGCCGACGACGAGCCCGTGCCGCTCACCCCCGAGCCCGCGACCCCGCGCGCCGACCGCTTCGCCGACGGCGACCTCGCCCCGGACGGCGCCACCATCGTCTGCGTGCGCGAGCGCCACCACGGGCCGTCGGCCGCCGAGGTCGTGAACGAGATCGTGCGGCTCGACGCGCACGTGCCCAGCGAGCCCGAGGTGCTGGTCAGCGGCTCGGACTTCGTGGCGGCGCCGCGCCTGTCGCCGGACGGCGGCACGCTGGCGTGGCTGCGGTGGGACCACCCGTCGATGCCGTGGGACGCCACCGAGCTCGTGGTGCGCGACCTCACCAGCGGCGAGGAGCTCGTGATCGCGGGCGGCCCCGACGAGTCGGTGCTGGAGCCGCGGTGGGGCCCCGACGGCGCGCTGTGGTTCGTGTCCGACCGCAGCGACTGGTGGAACCTCTACCGCTACACGCCCGGCACCGACATCGAGACCGTCGTGCGCGTGGACGCCGAGATCGGGGTGCCGCACTGGCAGTTCGCGTCGGCGCGCTACGCCCGGCTTCCCGACGGCTCGGTGGTGTTCGCCCGCCTGCGCCGGGGCTACGACGCGCTCTGCGTGCGCGCGCCGGACGGCACGGTCACCGAGCTGGACACGCCCTTCTCGCGGGTCAGCGCGGTGCGCGCGGCGCCGGACGGCACGGTGCTCGTGGTCGCGGGCTCGCCCACCCAGGAGCCGGGGGTGCACCGCCTCGACCCGGCCGGGGGCGTGATCGAGACGCTGCGCCCGCCGCGCGACCTCGGCGTGGACCCCGGCTTCCTCTCGACCCCCGAGCACGTCACCTTCCCCAGCGACGACGGCCGCACCGCCCACGCCCTCTTCTACCCGCCCGCCCACCCCGAGCGCACCGGGCCGCAAGGCGAGCTGCCGCCGCTCATCGTCGAGATCCACGGCGGCCCGACCTCGGCCGCCTCGCCGGTGTTCTCCACGGGCGTGCACTACTGGACCAGCCGCGGGTTCGCCGTCGTCGACGTCAACTACGGCGGCTCCACGGGCTACGGCCGCGCGTTCCGCGAGGAGCTGCTGGGGCAGTGGGGGATCGTGGACGTGGCCGACTGCCTGGCCGCCGCCCGCCACCTCGCCCGCACCGGCCGCGTCGACGGGGAGCGGCTCACCATCCGCGGCGGCTCGGCGGGCGGGTTCACCACGCTCGCGGCGCTGGCCCGCGACGACACCCCGTTCGCGGCGGGCGCCGACCTCTTCGGCGTCGCCGACCTCGAGGCGCTCGCCCGCGACACGCACAAGTTCGAGAGCCGCTACCTGGACCGGCTCGTCGGCCCCTACCCGGACGCGCGCGACGTCTACGTCGAGCGGTCCCCGATCCACCACGTCGACCGTTTCACCCGGCCGTTGATCGTGCTGCAGGGCAGCGAAGACCCGATCGTGCCGCCCGCGCAGAGCGAGACGATCGTCGACGCGTTGCGCGACCGGAAGGTCCCCGTCGCCTACCTGCTCTTCGAGGGCGAGCAGCACGGCTTCCGGCGCGCCGAGAACATCCGCCGCGCGCTGGACGCCGAGCTGTCCTTCTACGCCCAGGTGCTCGGCTTCGACCTGCCCGCCGAGGAGGGCATCGAGCCGGTGGCGGTGGAGAACCTCTGACGGGCTCTCAGGGGGCGCCCACCTCCGCGTCGACGGGCACCTCGCGCTGCGGCGGGGCGGCCGTGCGGCGGCCGCGGGCGAGACGCCGCTGCACGAACTCCGCCAGCTTGCCGAGGCCGTAGTTGATCAGGATGAACACCAGCGCCACCGCCACGTACATCTGGAGCGCCAGGTTGATTCCCAGCCGCCCGGCGAAGTACTGGATCACCGTGTTCGCCGCGCGCACGAAGTCGGAGAAGCCGAAGATCACGAAGCCGAGCGAGGTGTCCTTCACGATCACGACGAGCTGGCTGATCAGCGCCGGGAGCATGATCCGGAACGCCTGGGGCAGCAGGATCATGCGCAGCGTCTGCAGCCGGGTCAGCCCGACCGCGAGCGCGGCCTCGCTCTGGCCGCGGGGGACCGCCGCCACGCCGGAGCGCAGGATCTCGGCGATGATCACGCAGTTGTACGCCGTGAGCCCGATGACGAGATACCACAGCGGCGGCAGCGAGATGCCGATCTCGGGCAGCACGCGCGAGGCGAAGTAGATCGTGATCACCACGGGGAGGCCGCGCAGCAGCTCGATCACCGTGACCACGAACCACCGGTACGCCTTCGTGCTCGACAATCGCGCCACCGCCAGCAGCGTGCCGATGGCGAGCGCGAACACGAGGGTGAGCGCGGCGGCGGTGATCGTGTTGACCAGCCCGATGCCCAATGCCGTCCAGACGGCCACGAAGTACTGGTTGAACGGGCTGAAGATCGGCCCCCACTTGTCCGCTTCCAGCTGGCCTTTCTCGCCGAGTTGCACGAGCACCAGCACGATCAGCCCGGCGAGCGCCACCCCGGCGACGACCGTGCTGATGGCCGTGCGGCGCCGGGTGACCGGACCTGGAATGTCGTAGAGGACGCTCGCCGTCATCGTTTGACCTCGATCCGCCGCTCGATGGCGCCGAGCGCGAGCCCGGCCGGGATGGTGATGCAGAGGTACGCGATGGCGACGCCGGTGAGGCTGGACAGCGCCGAGTAGCCGATCGCGGTGTTGGCCGCGTCCACCGAGAACAGCTCGCCGGTCACGCCGAACGCGCCGACGATCGCGGAGTTCTTGATCATTGCGATGATCACGCTGCCCAGCGGCGGCACGACCGTGCGCAGCGCCTGGGGGAGCACGACCGCGCCGAGGGTCTGCTGGAACGTCAGCCCGACCGCGCGGGCCGCCTCGGCCTGGCCCGGCGGCACGGAGTTGATGCCCGAGCGCACTGCCTCACAGACGAACGCGGCGGTGTAGCAGACCAGCGCACTGACGCCGGGCCAGAAGAACGCGTTGCCGCCAAGGGTCGGGAACGTCACCCCGGCCAGCGGCAGCGCGAAGGCGAACACGAACAGCATCACGGCAAGCGGTGAGTTGCGGAACACCGTGACCCAGGCCGTGCCGACCCAGCGCAGCGGCGGCACGGGCGAGACCCGGAACCCGGCCAGCAGCGTGCCGATCATCAGCGCGCCGACGGCCGCGAACAGGCTGATCCGCAGCGTGCCGAAGAAGCCCTCCACATAACGGGGGAACTCGTTGACCAGTGCGTCCACGTGGTTGCCTCTCGGAGCAAAGCGACCGGGCGGGTCGCCTCCCGGCGGCCCGCCCGGTGTGGAGGGTCAGCTACAGGCGTCGGCGGCGGGCAGCGGCGGCACCTCGGGCTGCACGGTGCCCACGGTGGCCTTCCACGCGGCGGAGTAGCTGCCGTCGGCGTCGGAGGCCTTCAGCGTGTCGTTGATGAACTGGCAGAACGCCGTGTTGCCCTTGGTGATGCCGATGCCGTAGGGCTCCTTGGTGAAGGGCTTGTTGACCAGCTTGAACGCGCCCTGGCTGGTGCTGACCAGGCCGGCGAGGATGACGTTGTCGGTGGTGACGGCCTCGACCTGGCCGTTGCGCAGTGCGTCGGCGCACTTGGAGTAGACGTCGAACAGCACGATGTTGGCCTGGTCGACGTACTGCGTGATGGTCTTGGCGGGCGTCGAGCCGCTCACCGAGCAGACGCGGGCGTTGGCGGCCTTCAGCGTCTCCGGCCCGGTGATCGTCGTGTTGTCGGACTTGACCATGAGGTCTTGGCCCGCGATGTAGTACGGCCCGGCGAACGAGATCTTCTGCTTGCGGGCGTCGTTGATCGTGTAGGTGGCGACCACCATGTCGACCTGGTCGTTGGCGATGACGTCTTCGCGGATCTTCGAGGGTGTCTCGGTGTAGACGATCTTGTCGGCCGGGATGCCGAGCTTGGCGGAGACGATCTTGGCGATCTCGACGTCGAAGCCTTCCGGTTTGCCGTCGAGGCCTTTGAGGCCGAACAGGGGTTGGTCGAACTTCGTGCCGACCCGGATGGTGCCGGCCGCGGCGAGCTTGGCCATGGTGGAGCCCTCCGGGAAGGAGGCGCCGCTGGCCACGGGTGGGGCGCTGGGGGCCGATGAGCCGAGGTTGGATTGCTGGCCGCAGGCGGTCAGGGCCAGACCCCCGGCCAACAGCACGGCGGCGAGCTTGCGGAACGACATGCGTGGTCCTCCTAGTGCGTAAGGATCTTCCCGAGGAAGTCCTTGGCGCGGTCCGAACGGGGTTGGGTGAAGAACGTGTCGGGCGGGGCGTCCTCGACGATCTCGCCGTCGGACATGAACACCACGCGGTGTGCGGCGCGTCGGGCGAAGCCCATCTCGTGGGTCACCACGAGCATGGTCATGCCCTCCTTGGCCAGCGTGGTCATCACGTCGAGGACCTCCTGGACCATCTCGGGGTCGAGCGCGGAAGTGGGCTCGTCGAACAGCATCACCTTGGGCTTCATCGCCAACGCGCGGGCGATGGCCGCCCGCTGCTGCTGCCCGCCGGAGAGTTGGGCGGGGTACTTGTCACGCTGGTCGGTGATGCCCACGCGCTCCAGCAGCGCCATCCCCTCGCGCTCCGCCTCCGCTTTGGCCGTCTTGCGCACCTTGAGCGGCCCGAGGGTGACGTTCTGCAAGATCGTCTTGTGCGCAAAGAGGTTGAAGCTCTGGAACACCATGCCGACATCGGCGCGCAGGCCCGCGAGCGCCTTGCCCTCCGCTGGCAACGGCTGACCGTCGACCTCGATGGTGCCGGAGTCGATCGGCTCCAGCCGGTTGATCGCGCGGCAGAGCGTCGACTTCCCCGAACCCGACGGCCCGAGCACCACCACCACCTGACCGGCGTCGACCTCGAGGTTGATGGTGCGCAGGACGTGCAGCTCGCCGAAGTGTTTCTCGACGTCCGTCATCCGGATCATGGGGGCCTCAGCAGAGGGCATCGTCGGAAGCTAGGGCGAATCGGACAGTCGCGTCCAGACTATTGGGCTACCCATAGGGTTGCGCTCCGGTAACAGATTTCGGGACGGGGGTCGGGGTGCACATCCTGCTCGTGGAGGACGACGACCGGGTCGCGGCCGCGCTCCGCCCGGCCCTGCACCGCCACGGCATCACGACCACCCGGCTGGCCCGGGGCAAGGGCGCGACCGACCACCTCGCGGGCGTGGACGTCGTGCTGCTCGACCTCGGCCTCCCCGACATCGACGGCGTGGACGTCTGCCGGGCGATCCGGGAGGTCAGCGAGGTGCCGGTGATCGTCGTGTCGGCGCGCGGCGAGGTCGACGACCGGATCCTCGGCCTGCACTCCGGGGCCGACGACTACCTCGTCAAGCCCTACGACATCGGCGAGCTCCTGGCCCGGGTGCACGCGGTCTACCGGCGCCGCCGCCCCGGCCCGGGCTCCGCGACCGGCGACGTCGTGGTGGTCGCGGACGTCGCGGTGGACCTCGAGCGCCACACGGTCACGGTTGCGGGCAAGCCCGTCACGCTCACCCGCAAGGAGTTCCAGGTGCTGGGGATGCTCGCGGCCTCGCGGGGGGCGGTGTGCACGCGCAGCCGAATCGTCGCCGAGGTCTGGGGCCGCACCTGGGCGGGGGCGAACCGCACGCTGGACGTGCACGTCGCGACGCTGCGCACCAAGCTCGGCCGCCCGGAGCTGGTGCAGACCGTGCGGGGCGTCGGCTACCGGCTCGGCCTCCCGGACTGACCATGCGCACGCGGCTGTTGGTCATCGTCCTGGTGCTCGTCGGGCTGCTGGCGGTGGGCCTCGGGGTGCCGCTGGCCTTGTCGACGTCGCAGGCCCGGCAGTCGCAGCTGTTCACCCAGCAGCTCACCGACACCATCTTCTACGCCTCGCTCGCCGAGCGGCCGATCACGCAGGCCGACACCGCGGGCCTCGCGGCGGAGCTGCAGCGCTACGACGACGTGTACGGCGTCGCCGTGCTCGTCTACGACCGCGAGGGTCGGATGATCGCCGCCTCGCGGGCGGAGCCGCCCGCGCTCGAGGCGGCGGGGCGCGAGCGGCTGGCGTTGGCGCTGGCCAACCGGCGTTCGGACGTCTACCCCCTGCGCTGGCCGTGGGACGACCGGCCGTTCGTCATCGCCGAGCCGGTGCTGGTGGACACCGAGGTGCGCGGGGCGGCGGTCACCGTCGCGCCGACCGACGACCTGCGCACCTACGAGGTGCAGGTGTGGCTCGTCGTGTTCGCGGCGGGCCTGCTCGCGCTCACGCTCGCCGTGGTCGTCGCGCTGCCGATCGTGCGGTGGATCCTGCGACCGGTCCGGCGGTTGGACGAGGGCACCGGACGGGTCGCCTCGGCGGTGCTGGCGGGCGGTGCGCCCGACCCGGTCGCGGACGGCAGCGGGCCGCCGGAGCTGCGGCGGCTCTCGGTGTCGTTCGACCGCATGGCGTCGACGGTGGCGCAGGCGTACGGGGCCCAGCGCGCCTTCGTCGCCGACGCGAGCCACCAGCTGCGCAACCCGCTCACGGCGCTGCGGCTGCGCCTGTCCAACCTCGACGGGCACGTCGATCCCGCCGCGCAGGAGGACCAGGTGGCCGCGCTGGAGGAGGCCGAACGGCTCTCCACGCTGCTCGACGGCTTGCTCGCGCTGGCCAGGGCCGAACGCACGGCCCCGCTCGTGCCGGTCGACGTGGACGCGGGCGTCGACGACCGCGTCGAGGCCTGGCGTCCCCTCGCCGAGCACTCCGGGCTGGTGCTGCGCCGCGAGGGTCCGCGCGGCCAGCGCGTCACCGCGACGGCGGGGGCCATCGAGACCCTGCTCGACGCGGTGCTCGACAACGCCGTGAAGTTCACCCCGGCAGGCGGCTCGGTGACGGTGAGCGTCGCGGTGGAGCCCGAGTTCGTCGAGATCGCCGTGCGCGACACCGGCCCGGGCATCGCGCCCGAGGAGCTGGAGCGGGCCACCGACCGGTTCTGGCGCAGCCCCGGGCACAGCAGCGTCGACGGGTCCGGGCTGGGGCTCGCGATCGCCGCCCGCACGGTGGAGCTGGCGGGCGGCGAGCTGAGGCTCTCCCTACCGCGCGGCGGCGGCCTGCACATCGCGGCCCGGCTCCCGCGCCTCGTGCCGGAACGGAATGCGCACCAGCAGGTAGGTCAGGAAGCCCAGCGGTGAGAGCAGTATCGTCAGCACCAGCACCGGGGCCATGAGCAGCGCGGGCACGCCGCGCTCGCGGGCGTCGAAGTACATCCAGCGCCCGATCAGCAGGTCGAAGCCGATGGCGTGGGCCCAGACCGTCGCTGCTCCGGCGGGCGTGCCGAGCACCGCGGCGAGCCCGGCCAGATCCGGGTTGACGATCGGTGTGGCGTAGGTCGCGAACTGCGGGACGAGCAGCACCACGTGCACCAGGAGCGGCGGCACGGCGATCCAGGGCGAAGCGATGATCCGCCGGGTCCACGACCAGCCCGGCAGCACGATCATCAGCAGCCAGAACGGGGCCGCCAGCGGGAAGGCGACGTCGAAGAGGGTCTGCGGACTCATCGGAGCTGCAGCTCACGGCGCGGCAGGAGGACGGCCAGCGCGACCAGCGCGACCACGCCGAGGGCGCCGAGGGTGAACGCGTCGGGCGCGAACAACGGCTGCGCCCGCAGCGCCTGCCAGACCAGCAGCAGCACGACGCCGAGGTAGCCCACCGCGACCGACCACACGATCCGCGTGCGGACGTCGTCGGCGACCGGGCGGTGCGCCAGCAGCGCCGCCAGCAGCGGCAGCACCTGGAGGGCGTGCAGGCCCACGAAGTGCGCGATGCGCAGGTCGCCGCCGGTCGTGCTCCAGCCGACGAAGAACAGGCCGGGGCCGCCGTCGGGCACGCCGACCGCGTGGCCGCCGTTGGGGGCCAGCAGGAACCCGACCGCCATCCCGACCAGCGACACCACGAGGCCGAGCCGGATCGCGAGCGTCATCGCCCGGTCCCGGCCGGGCTCGCGCAGGAACCGCAGCGCGACGGCCAGCGTCAGGAACCACACGACGGTGATCGTGGCGCCCATGATCGAGAAGAGGATGCCGCCGAGGAGGTTGTCGGTGTTGTAGTGCGACTTCTGGCCCCGCGCCGCCTGGCCGACGATGATCACCATCTCCAGCACGAGGCCCGCGACGATCGCCCAGCCGGTGCGGCGCATCGCGCGCTCGCGCAGCTGGCCGAGCATCCAGGCGAGCGCGAGCGCGAACAGCGCGATCGAGATCGAGAACTTCATCGGCTTGAACCAGAGGGGGGCGCCGACCAGCGTGCGCGGGTCGACCAGGGCGAGCCCGGCCGTCACGAGCGCGAGCGCCGCCATGCCCGCGGCGAGCCAGTAGAGGCCCGCGTGACCCCGGCGGGCGTCGGAAAGCAGTGTGCGCATCTCGGTTTCCTAACAGTGTTAGTCTTTGCGAGCGATGCCAGTGTGATGGCGCCACCTAACAGTGTCAAGGAGAACTGGCAATGTCAGTTGAAGGCTCCGTACGGGACCGTCGCCGCGCCGAGACCGTCGCCGAGATCAAGGCGGCGGCGCTCGACCAGCTGGCCGTCGCGGGCACCGGTGGGCTCTCGCTGCGCGGCGTGGCCCGTGCGGTCGGCATGACCGTCCAGTCGCTCTACCACTACTTCGACAGTCGCGACGCGCTGCTGAGCGCGCTGGTCACCGACTCGCACAACGCCTTGGCCGACGCGACGGAGGCCGCGGCCGGCGCCACGCGCGGTCAGCCGCCGCGGGAGCGCAGGCTCGCCACGACCGGAGCGTTCCGGGGGTGGGCGCTGGCCAATCCCTCGGCGTTCCTGCTGCTCTACGGCACCCCGGTGCCCGGCTTCGACCCCGGGCCCGCGTCCGAGAGCGGGAGCGCGGCGCTGCGGCTCGCCGGGCCGTTCGCCGACGTGGTGTTCGACGGCTGGACGCCCGACCAGATCGCCGCCGTTCCGCTCCCGGAGAACGGAGCGGCCATCGCCGCGGCCGCGCCCGAGGGCGCGCTGCCCCCGGGCGCGCTGGCGCTGTTCATCGAGCTGCGGGCGCGGATGCACGGGCTGGTGATGCTGGAGCTCCTGGGCCACCTCTGGCCGTTCGGGGAGGTCGGGAAGGAGTTCTTCGCCGCGGCGATGGGTCGGATGTCCGACGAGCTCGACGCCCTGCAGGCCCGGTTCTAGGTGTTGCGGGCCGCCCGGAACCAGTTCTCGGCGCCGGGGTGCAGGGGCACCGGCTGGGTGCCGATGGCCGCGCGCATGTCGATGGTCAGCGCGTTGGGGCTGGACTGGGCGATCTGCTCCTGACGGCTGAAGAGCGCCGCGACCAGCGCGTAGGCGACGTCGTCGGGCATCTCGGCCCGCACGAGCAGCACGTTGCGCAGCAGCAGCGTCGTGACCGCCTTCGTGAGCCCGTAGGTGCCGACCGGCACCGTGCCGGGGGCGTACTCGGGGTAGGCCAGGTGGATGCGGGCGAGGTCGTCCTGCACGGTGAGCAGCCGGATCGGCTCGCTGGCGGCGAGGTCGGCGACGCCGCGGGTCGGCACGCCGCCGGACCAGAAGAACGCGTCGATCCCGCCCTCTCGCAGCGCGACCACGGCGGCGTCGAGCCCGATGTAGCTGGCCTGCAGGTCCTTGTCCGGGGCGATGCCGAGCGCGCCGAGCACCCGTTGCGCCATGAAGAGAACGCCGGAGCCGGGGCTCCCGAGCGCCACCCGCGCCCCGCGGAGCTGGGTCACCGAGGTCAGGGGCGAGGCCGCGGGCACGACGACGTGTACCACGTCGTCGTAGATGCGGGCGAGCGCGCGGATGGCGGCCGGGTCGCCGGGCGCGGTGCGGGTGAGGCGGTCGGCGGCCGTGTCGATCTGGTTGAAGGCCACGTCGGCCTTGCGGTCGGCGAGCAGCTGGAGGTTGTTGATCGAGCCGTCGGTCGACGTGACGACGGGTGGTGTGCGCAGGCCGAGCGCATCGCGCCACGCCGTGGAGAGCGCCCCGCCCAGCGTGTAGTAGACGCCGTTGCGGCTCCCCGTGGCCACGGAGAGCCGCATGTCGGCGTAGGGCGACGAGCACGCCGCGAGTCCCGCGGCCACCCCGAGCCCGCCCAGCGCCCGCAACGCGGCGCGCCGGGACATCAGCATGGACGCATCGTGCCCTGCCCGAGCGGCGCGGTCGAGCGGGTGGCGCCTACCCTCGTCGGGTGGCCCGCAGTTACACCGTCCGCACCTACGGGTGCCAGATGAACGTGCACGACTCCGAGCGGATGGCGGGTCTGCTGGAGGCCGCGGGCTACGTGCCCGCCACCGGTGACGAGGCCGACGTCGTGGTGCTCAACACCTGCGCGGTGCGGGAGAACGCCGACAACCGGCTGTACGGCAACCTCGGTCACCTGCGGCCCGCCAAGGACGCCCGCCCGGGCATGCAGATCGCGGTGGGCGGCTGCCTCGCGCAGAAGGACCGCTCCGAGATCGTGCGGCGCGCGCCATGGGTCGACGTGGTGTTCGGCACACACAACGTGCACGCGCTCCCCGTGCTGCTGGAGCGGGCCCGGCACAACGCCACCGCGCAGGTCGAGATCGCCGAGGCCCTCGAGGTCTTCCCGTCCACGCTGCCCGCGCGCCGCGAGTCGGCCTACTCGGGCTGGGTGTCGATCTCGGTGGGCTGCAACAACACCTGCACGTTCTGCATCGTGCCCGCGCTGCGGGGCACCGAGCGCGACCGGCGGCCCGGCGACGTGCTCGCCGAAGTGGCGGCGCTCGCGGCCGACGGCGTGCTGGAGGTGACGCTGCTCGGGCAGAACGTCAACGCGTACGGCGTCGAGTTCGGCGACCGTGGCGCGTTCGCGAAGCTCCTGCGGTCGTGCGGCGGCATCGACGGCCTCGAGCGCGTGCGGTTCACCTCACCGCACCCGCGCGACTTCACCTCCGACGTCATCGCGGCCATGGCCGACACCCCGAACGTCTGCCCGCAGCTGCACATGCCGCTGCAGTCCGGCTCGGACGACGTGCTGCGTCGGATGCGCCGCTCCTACCGGTCGGCGCGCTACCTCGCCATCCTCGACGAGGTGCGCGCGGCGCTCCCCGACGCGGCGATCACCACGGACATCATCGTCGGGTTCCCCGGCGAGACCGAGGCCGACTTCGCCGCGACACTGGAGGTGGTGCGGGCGGCCCGGTTCGCGAGCGCGTTCACGTTCCAGTACTCGCCGCGGCCGGGCACGCCCGCCGCGTCCCTGCCGGACCAGCTTCCGAAGGCCGTCGTGCAGGAGCGCTACATGCGGCTCGTCGCGCTGCAGGAGGAGATCTCCTGGGCGGGCAACCGGGCTCTGGAGGGCCGGGTCGTCGAGGTGCTGGTGGCGTCGGGCGAAGGGCGCAAGGACGGGGTCACGCGGCGGCTGTCGGGCCGGGCGCGCGACGGTCGGCTGGTGCACTTCGCGCCGGGCGAGGCGGCGATCCGGCCCGGCGATGTCGTCGAGGTCGCGGTCACCTACGGCGCGCCGCACCACCTCGTGGCCGACGGACCGCTGGTGGGGCACCGCCGCACGCGGGCGGGCGATGCGGCTGAGCGGCCGCGCGCGAGCGGCACGGGGCTGGGCCTGCCGGGGTTCGGTCCGCCCGCCGCCGCCGCGCGACCCGAGCCCGCGTGCGGGATCGTGGGATGAGGCGCGGCAGGTGGCCGGGGGAGACGGGGAACGCGAAGTGCCCGATGAGCTGAGCGAGCTGAACCGCGAACTGGCGGGGGTGGAGCGGCGCGTCGAGCGGCGGATCGACCCGGGCGGCATCGCGTTCGGTGCCACGCTCGCGATGCTCGTGCTGATGGTCACGCTGGTGCTGCCGTGGACCGGCGACGCGCTCGGCTGGGAGATCCTGGCGGGCAGCCGCACGTTCGGCGTGCTGCCGCGGCTGTTCACGTTCACGTCGCTCGGGTTCGGCCTGGTTGTCGGGTCGTTGGCGTTGGCCACGCGCTGGTGGGCGCTGGCGTTGCTCACGGCCGTCGGGTGCGGGATCTCGGTCGTCAACGGGCTGTGGGCGATCTGGTCCCGGCAGACCGGCGTCCTCACCGGCGGCACCGGCCCGGGCATCGGCATGGTCCTGGCCGCCGTCACGATGGTCGTGCTCACGGCCTGCTGGGCGCGCATCGCAGGCCGCCGCGGCTGACCCGGATCTCGTTGCGTTGCCGGGGCCATGACCCCGGAACGCGACAAGATCGCCGGACGGTTAGCGGTGCTGCACGGCTTGCTCGGCCGTGCCTAGCCACTCCCGCCACTGCGCGGCCTGGGCGTCGGCCTGTGCGGCCCGCTTGGCGTCGCCCGCGGCCCGGGCCTTGGCGGCTTGGGCCTCGAAGTGCGCGATGCGCTCGCGGAACTGTGCCACCCGCGCCTCGGCCTCGGGGTCGGTGCGCCGCCATTGCCGGTCGGCGGCCTCGCGTACCTTCTCCTCGACCGCGCGCAGCCGCGTCTCCAGCGGACGCATGTCGTCGCGGGGGACCTTGCCGATCTCCTCCCAGCGCTCCTGGATGGCGCGCAGCGCCGCACGCGCGCCGGTCGGGTCGGAGACGTCGATCTTCTCCGCCTCGGCGAGCAGCGCCCGCTTGGCCTCGGCGTTGGCGACGAACTCGGCGTCCCGTTCGGCGAAGGACGCCGATCGGCGCGCGAAGAACGCGTCCTGAGCGGTGCGGAAGCGCTGCCACAGGGCGTCGTCGGCGTCCTTGTGCGCGCGACCCGCCCCCTTCCACTCGGCCATGAGGTCGCGGAAGCGGGCAGCGGTGGGACCCCACTCGTCGGAGTCGGCGAGCTTCTCGGCCTCCTCGGCGAGCTCTTCCTTGCGGTGCTTGGCGCCCGCGCGCTGCCGGTCGAGGTCGGCGAAATGCGAGCCGCGCCGACGGTTGAAGGCTTCCCGGGCGCGGGAGAACCGCTTCCAGAGCTGCTCGTCGGTCTTGCGGTCGATCCCGCGGATCGTGCGCCACTCGTCGAGGATCGCCTTGAACCGATCGCCCGCCTGCTTCCACTGGGTGGCCTCGGCGGCGAGCTGCTCGGCCTCGGCGGCCAGCTCTTCCTTGCGGGTGACGGCGGCCGCGCGTTGGGCGTCGCGCGCGGCCCGCGCCGCGGTGGTCGCGGCTTCCGCGTGGCTGATCAGCTCCTCGAGGCGGGCGTGGAGGCCGAGGAGGTCGCCGACGACGGTCGCTTCGGCGAGCCCGTCGCGCATGGCGCGGGCGGAGCCGAGTGCGTGCTTGGGGTCGCCGCCCGCGGTGAGGCGGTGGAACAGGAGCTCGACTTCGGTGGCCATGTCGTCGAACCGGCGCGCGAAGTGGGCGAGGCCCTCGTCGGGGGCGCCCGCCTGCCACGAGCCGACCATCCGCTCGCCGTCGGCGGTGCGGACGTAGATCACCCCTTCGGCGTCGACGCGGCCCCACCGCGACGGGTCGGCGCAGGCCGACGCAACCGGCGACGGCTGGACCGCGGGGGGTGCAGGCTCGGCGGCCTTCGGGTCCGGCGTCGGGCGGCGACGGGTTCGGAGGTCACCGGGGCGGGGTGGGTGCGGCTTCGGTCCGCCGCCCGGCGGCCCGGGGCGCGGCGGTGCGGGCCGCGGCGGGGCGCCGGGGGGCGGACCGGCCGAGGGAGGTGCGGGTCGGGCGGCCGGGGTCTCGGCCTGCGCGCCCGCATCCGAAGGCGCTGCGTCGTGCTCGGTCGAGCCGGAGCCGGAGCTGGAGACGGCTTCGGTGTGCTGGTCAGCGTGCTCGGCCGCCGGAGCGGGTGCCGTCGCGGGGGCGCTGGTGTCGGGCTCGGGCGCTACCGCAGCGGGGGCAGTGGCGTCGGACGTTGGAGCCGCTGCCGCGACGGGTTCGGGCACCGTCGCGGCGGGCCCCGCGGTCGTCGGAGCGATGGAGTCGGACGCCGCTGCGGCGGGGGTGATGGAAGAGTCGGGCACTGCCGGCGCGGGTGCGGCTGGGTCGGGCATCGCGGCCGCGGGGGCAGTGGGCCCAGCTGTCGGCGAGGTGGTGGCGTCGGCCGTCGGGGCTGCGGCGGCGGCTTCCGCCGGCACTCCACCAGCAGAGCCCAGGATGTCGGGTGTCGGGCCGGCGTCGAGTGGCTCAGCGGCTGCGGAGGTGGGGGCCGTGGGTTCAGGCGCCTCCGGAGCCGGGGTGGAGTCGGGTGCCGCAGTCGCGGCGGAGGCGTCGGGCGCGCCCGTTGCGAGTGCGGTGGGCTCAGGAACCGCGGGGGTGGTGGCGTCGGGCCCTGCCACCGGGGCGGCCGACTCGGGTGCTGCGGTGGGGGCATCCGGCGCTGCGGGCGGGGGCGCCACCGGTGCCGGGGTCCCCGGCGGGGGCGTGGGCATCGGGGGCCGCGGGGCGGGCGGGGCGTGGCCCG
>DATAOO010000452.1:0-11071 GCA_036265695.1 Pseudonocardia sp.
GGGAACTGTTCAGCGAGAGGGAGTGGAACAAGGTGGAGGAGCAGTACGAGCTCGAGCGACCGGACGCGCGCATCCAGTACTGGGTGCAGGGCGTCGAAGGCGCCCCGACCGTGGTGTTCTTGCACGGCGCGACGCTCGACCACCACGCATGGGACCCGCAGGTCGACGTCCTGAGCGAGCACTACCGGACCGTCGCGGTCGACCTCCGCGGGCACGGCGAGTCGACGATGAACGGCCGCCGGTTCGACTTCAACGCGGCCGTCGACGACGTCATGGCGCTGCTGCACCGGCTGCGCGCCACACCGGTGGCGCTCGTCGGGCTCAGCCTGGGCGGCAACATCGCGCAGGAGATCGTCTACCGCGCGCCGGAGCTGGTGGACGCCCTGGTGGTCGCGGACTCCACGTGCAACACGGCGTCCCGGCACCCGCTCGAGGCGGCCTGGGCGATCGCGGCGCTCGCCTCGCTCGGCATGACGTCCCGGGAGACGTTCCTGCAGCGCGCCGCGGCCGCCACCGCCCAGGACGAGGCCGTCCAGCAGTACGTGCTGGACGTGAACGCCCACCGGTCCAACCGCGACGCCATCCAGATCGTGGCCTCGTTGCTGGTCAGCGGGCTGCACGCGGACCCGGAGTACCGGCTGCCGATCCCGACGTTGCTCGTGCACGGCGACGGCGACGGCATGGGCGACATCGTCGAAGGCACCCGCGCCTGGGCCGAGCGCGAGCCGCTGGGCCTCTACGTCACCATCCCCGACGCCGGGCACGCCAGCAACCAGGACAACCCGGTGGCCTTCACCGCCGAGCTGGCCGCGTTCCTGGATCGGGAGCTGGCGGGCGAGCCGGTGCTCAGCGGGTCGCGCTGAGCCACGCCCGCCGTCGGACAGCCGACGGTGGCACCGGCCACCGTCGGCTGTCGAGGCGTTCTACCGGCCCTCGGGGTACGTCGCCCCCGGCGGGCTCTGGCGGACCCCACCACCGCTCGAGGCGGCTTCGCGCGTGGTGGCGTGGGCGTCCTGCGCGGCCGACTTGCCCTCGTCGACGACGGTGCGCCCGGCGTCGGTGGCCGTGTCCTTGACCGACGCGACGGCCTCCTGCGCGGGCTCCTGCAGGTTGTCCTTGATCTCCATGGCGGCGTCGCGGGCCTTGTCGGCGAGCGGACGGCCCACGTCGGCGGCCTTCTCCGTCGCTTGCTGGGCCAGGCGCTGCTCCTGACGGCTGGCGGGCAGCAGGGACGAGATCAGCCAGCCCGCCCCGAACGCGATGAGCCCGGCGGCCAGCGGGTTGCCCTGCGTCTGCCTGCGCACGGCCTGAGGCGCCTCCTGGACCGCCGCGGCGGCCGAGGACGCGGTGTCCTGGATCGTCGACGCCGCCGACGAGGCGGCGTCGGACACGCTGCCCGCGGCCGACCGCGCCGTGTCCGTCGCCGCGTGGCGGGGTGACCGGGTGTCGGTGTAGCCGTCGCGGTACGGGTTGTAGGGGTCGTAGCGACCCGGGGTGTCGTCGCTGCCCATCACGCGGTCGGTCAGCCTGCGGCCCGCCGCCTTGGCGCGGTCGACCCGTCTGGCGACGATGCGGCTGGGCGTGACCTTCTCGGTGAGCGCGTCCACGTCGGAGGTGAGGTGCGCCTGGGTGCGTTCGATCTCGCGCCGGATCTGGTCCGGGTCGTCGGAGCGGGTCATGAGTTTCCTCCTCGGGAGCCCTTGAGGGCGTCGGGCACCTGGCTGAGGGTCTCAACGGTGCGCTCGGGGGTGGGGTGGACCCGGCGGAGCCGGGAGCGGCCGGTGGCGAACAGGACAGCGGCGATGATCGCCCAGATCACGGCGACGATCAGGCCTGCCCAACCGGCGTCCATGACGTTGGAGAGGCCCGCCCACAGTGCGATGGAGAGGAACATGAGGACGAAGAAGCCCGCGACCGCGGCGCCCGCCAGCGCAGCGCCGCCCTTGGCCGTCTTCGTCGCCTCCTGCTTGAGCTCGGCCTGCGCCAGCGCCAGTTCCTGGCGCATGAGGGTCGACAGGTCGCGGGTGACGTTGCCGATCAGGTCGCCCATCGACACGTCGCCGACGTCGTCGGTCGCGGCGGCGGTGTGCACCGGAGGCGACTGCGGGTACGCACCCGACAACGGCGTCCCGGGTGCCGCTGCGTAGGGATCGGCCACCGGGCGGTGCGGCGGCGGGGTGGTCATCGCGTGCCCTCGGAGGGCCGGTCGCCGCGGCGCGGCAGGTCGTCGACATGCTCGCCGACGGACCGGTCGGCGGGCGGCGGCACGAACGTGGGGTCGCCGACCTCCGGCTGGACCGGGATGTTCGGCTGGGTCGGCGCGTCGGGCGCCGTCAACGGGCCGCCTGCCGGGTGCTCGTAGCCGGTGGCGGGCGGGACGGTCGGCGGCGGCGGGGGCGGCGGGACCGCGGTCGTCGGGGGGACCGACGGGGCGGCGCCCACTCCGCCGGGGCCGTAGCCCGGGTCGCCGTAGCGCGGTTCGGCGTAGCCCTGGCCGCCGAGGCCCGGGGTGCCGTAGCTGCCGTAGCCGGGTTCGGCGTAACCCGTGCCGCCGTAGCCGGGGCCGCCGTAGCCCGTAGCGCCGTAGGCCCGGTCGCCGTAGCCCTGGTCGTCGGAGGTGTCGCGCTTGGCGTCGATGGTGCCGCGGGTCAGCCGCCCGGCGAGCACGCCCGCTGCCGCTGCGCCGAGGAGGAAGGCGCCCGGACGGCGCCGGGCCAGCTTGCGCACCTCCGCGATGAGGTCGCCGGGCTCGCGACGGCCGAGCCAGTCGGCCAGGCTGCCGAGCCGGTCGGCGGCCTCTGCCGCCAGATCGGACGCGACGCCTTGCCGTTGGCCGCTATCGGCCATCTCGCGCAGCTCCCCGGCGAGCGAGTGCAGGCTGTCGGACGCCTGGCTCTGGGTGTTGCGGGCCTGCTCGTTCACCTGGTCGCGGGCCTGCCCGAGCAGGTCGCGGGCCTGCGCGCGGGCTTCGCGCGCCACCTGGGCTCCCTGGTCGGACGCGGTCTCGGCGACACGCTGGGTCGCCGCGCCCGCCTGCTCGCGCGCGACGCGCGGCACGGGTTCGTCACGGAGGTTGGTTGAAGCGGAGGTTCCGCCTGTGTGCTGAGTCATGGCCCGGTGCTACCCAGACGATCCATGACCACTCCCGGCGGATGCCGCAATTTGAGCGAATGTGCGCCGCAGTCAGTCCAACGTGGGCCGGTTGCGTGGGGTCAGCGGCCGACACGTGGTCGGCCCACCGTCGAAAGGACGCAGCCATGGCGCTGTTCATGGACACCCACACGAGGACGGCGTCGACGTGGACGTCGACCTCGTCGCGCGGGCCCCGTGGATCGAGGCCGTCGCCGTGCCGGGGCTCGGCCAGGAGCTCCTGGAGGGGATCGACGTCCAGGGCGCGCCCGCGTTCGCGTGATGGCTGCTCGCCGAGCGCACCGACCGGGCCTTCGCGGGCCTGGCCGACGCGCGCACGGCCTGCCACCGCTACGCCGACCCCTACGTCTGGCTCGACGCCTACATCCTCGACGCCCTCTGCACGCTCGGTCGCCGCCACGAGCACCCGGAGACCCGCGGGTGGGTCGCGAGCCTCACCGACCTGGCGTCCCGCACGGGCATGCGCGAGCTCACCGTGCGGGCCCCGCACCACGCGGTGAGCTCGGCGACCCCGGCGCCGCGGCCGCCGCCCGCCTCCTGGCCGCCGACGTCGACAACCCGGCCCTGCACGCCCTCCTCGACTAATCGTCGAGGGCGGCGGGCAGCTCGGCCCGCGACGGCACGGCGAGCTTGCGGTAGCAGCTGCTGAGGTGGATCTCCACGGTCTTCACGGTGACGAACAGGGCCTGCGCGATCGCCCGGTTGCCCAGCCCGTCGGCGGCCATGCGGGCGACGCGGAGCTCGCTGGGCGTCAACGCGGAGACCCCGCGCTCCGCCCGCCGCGGCCGCACGCCCATCGCCCGCAGCTCGGCCCGGGCCAGGTCGGCGACCGGCGCGGCACCGCAGCGGACGGCGAGGTCCAGGGCCCGGCGCAGCGGGTCGCGCGCATCGGCCCGCCGGTTGGCCCGGCGCAGCGCGGCGCCCAGCTCGGCCAGCGCCTTGGCCTCCTCCAGCCGCGCCTCGGAGCGGCTCAACGATGCCGCGGCGTCGGCGAGCAGCGGCAGCCCGCGACGGCCGCGGAGCAGGCCCACCGTGCGCAGGGCGATCCCGAGCGCACGCGGCACACCCAGCGTGCGGGCGAGCTCCAGCTCCTCCTCGGCGAGCCGGAGCGCCTCGGCGTCCTCGCCGAGCCGGGCCAGCGCCAGCGCGGCCCCCGAGCGCCACGCGAGCATCCCGGCGTGCCGGGTGCCGCGCGCGGCGAGCCTGCGGCCGCATTCGACGAAGTCGGCGGCGGCCTCGGCGAAGCAGCCCTGCTCGTGCCGCAGCCGGGCGCGGCTGTCGAGCAGCAGCGTGAGGTTCACCTTCACCGCGGGGTCGAACTTCCGCACCGCTTCCGCGACCTCACCCCGTTCGACCAGCGCGCCGACGAGGAACGCCAGGCTGTAGCGGCGGGCCAGCACGATGCCGTGCTCGACGAGGGTGTCGTCGCCGAGCTGCGCGTCGGCCTCGGCGTCGGCGAGCCTGCCGCGCCGGTAGGCCAGGCACGCCCGCACCGTCACGGCGTAGCCGAACTGCACGGGCGACCCCGTGCGGACGGCCCGTGCGGCCTCGGCGTCCCAGGTGCGGACGGCGACGTCGAGCCGGTCGGTGGACATCAGCACCGCGCTCGCCATCAGCGCCACGTCGGCCTCGCCGCCGGTCACGAGCCGGTCGTCGCGCAGCGCGGCCTCGGCGAGCCGGGTGGCCTCGGCGGCGTCGGACCGCTCCTCCAGCGCGTCGGCGGCGAGGTTGGCCAGCAGCACGCAGCCGGCGAGGCTGTGGGGGTCGGCCCGGTCGGCCAGCGCGCCCAGCCGCCGGTTCGCCTCCGCGCGGGTCGCGGGGAAGCGGCGGGCGACGCTCACGTACTCGGCTTCCAAGCGCGTCCGCAGCGGGCTGTCGGCCGGGCCGATGTCAGCGAGCGCGGAGTCCAGCACGGCGAGGGTGGCGCGGGTGTCGCGGGCCACGCCCAGCACGCGCGCCAGCTCCAGAGCGATCTCCGCGCGCTGGTGGGCGTCGGGGGCGAGCTCCAGCGCGGCCCGCAGGTATCCGTAGGACTCGCTCGTCCTGGTCAGCGCGGCGGCAGAGCCCAGCTCGTGGAGCACCTCGGCGCGCAGCGCGGGCTCCGGTGGCTCGTCGACGGCCCGCAGCAGGTAGCGCACCGCCTCCTCGACGGCGCCGCGGGCCCGCGCTTGGCGGGCGGCGTCGCGCAGGATCGCGACGACCCGGCCGTCGCCGAGCGGCTCGACGACCACGAGGTGCGCGGCGACCCGGTCGGCCGCCGCCCCGTCGGCGTACAGGACCTCGGCGGCCGCGCGGTGCGCCCGGTGGTGCTCGGCCGGGGGCAGGCTGTCGTGGACGGCGCGCCGGACCGTCGGGTGCACGAACTCGAGCGGACGGCCGGGCGCGAGGATCCCCGCGGACGTGAGCACGTCCGCGGCCCTGGCCGCCGCGCCGTGGTCCAGCCCGGCCAACGCGGCCGCGTGCCGCAGCGGCGCGCCGTCGCCGAGCACGGCGACCGCGCCCGCGAGCGTCGTCGCGTCGGCGGGCAGCCTGCGCAGCCGGGGCAGGACGGCCGCCGCCACGACCTGCGGCGCCAGCTCGGCGACCCGCGGCACGGCGGCGTGCGGCGCCACCCCGTCGTCGACCAGTGCGCGGGCGAGCATCCGCAGGAGCAGGGGGTTGCCGCCCGTCGCGGTGCGGCACTCGTGGCACAGCGCGTCGTCGGCGTGAGGGGAGAACGCCGCCCGCACGACCGCCGCGGCCGCGGCTTCGGAGAGCGGGGCGGGCCGGAGCACCGTGGCGAGCGGGTCGTCGAGCAGCGCCGCGACCGTGGGCCGGTCGCCGCCCGGCTCCCCGGTGCGGGCGGCCAGCACCAGCAGCACCGGGAGGCCGTCGAGCCGCCGGGCGAGGTAACCCAGGAAGCGCAGCGATGCCTCGTCGGCCCAGTGCACGTCGTCGACGGCGAGCACCAGCGGCGTGCGGTCGGCCAGGTTGACGGTGAGCCAGTACAGGCCGTGCGGGCCGCCGCCTACCGCGATCTCGCCGGAACCCGCCACGACCGGTGCGGCGAGCGCGGCCGGGCCCGCCAGCAGCTCCTCCGAACCGTGCTGGGCGAGCGGGGCCGCGAACAGCTCTCTGACCAGCCCGTACGGCGTGCCCTGCTCCAGCTCGCCGCCCCGCGCGCGGAGCACGGTGAGCTGCCGGTCCGCGGCGGACCGGCACGTCGACGCGAGCAACCGGGTCTTGCCGATGCCCGCCGGGCCCTCGATCACGAGCGCGGTGCCCTCGCCCGCGCGGGCGGCGTCGACGAGGCCCGCGACGACGGCCAACTCGTGGTCGCGCTCCAGGAGCGGTGCCTCCGACCGCAACGCCTCCGCCCCCCAAACCTTGGGGTACGGACCCCGATGCGCCGCACCCGCACACAGTGAACAGTCCTCGTCAACGCCAGCCAAGACGCACAGGAGGCCGCGATGGACACCGCGACGCTCGCCTACCGACCGGCCGACACCGCGACGCCGCTGCTGGAGCAGACCGTCGGCGACGCCCTGCGCGCGGCCGCCGCGGCGGCGCCGGACCGGGTGGCACTGCTGGAGGCGGGCCCCGGCGGCCGTCGCGCCGTGACCTACGCCGAACTGCTCGCGGGGGGTGAGCAGGTCGCCCGCGCGCTGCTGGCGCGGTTCCGGCCCGGCGAGCACGTGGCGGTGTGGGCGGGCAACGGGCTGGAGTGGGTGTTGCTGGAGTACGGCGCGGGGCTGGCGGGCCTGGTCCTCGTCACCGTGAACCCCGCCTACCAGGCGGCCGAGCTGGAGTACGTGCTGCGCACCTCGCACAGCGTCGGGCTGTTCCACATGGCGCAGTTCCGCGGCAACCCGATGACGGCGACGGTCGAGAGCGTGCGGCCCGCCCTGGCCGACCTGCGCGAGGTCGTGTCGTTCGCCGATTGGGCGGAGTTCGTCGCTGGCGGCGCCGACACCGCGCTGCCGCCCGTCACGCCCAACGACGACGTCCAGATCCAGTACACCTCCGGCACCACCGGCTTCCCCAAGGGCGTGCTGCTGCACCACCGCGGGCTGGTGAACAACGCGCACCTGTCGATGGGGCGGATGGACGTGCGGGCGGGCGACGTGCTCGTCTGGCCGATGCCGCTCTTCCACACCGCGGGCTGCGGCCTCGGCGTGCTGGGTGCGGCGAGCGTCGGCGCCACGTTGGTGCTGCTCGCCCAGTTCGACCCCGGCCTGCAGCTCGCGTTGATCGAGTCCGAGCGGGCGACGCACAGCGGCGGCGTGCCGACGATGCTGATCGCGATGCTGAACCACCCCGACGCAGGCGTCCGCGACCTGTCGAGCCTGCGCGTCGTCGCGTCCGGCGGCGCCCCGGTGCCCGCCGAGCTCGCGCAGGAGTGGGAGCGCCGGTTCGACGCCCGCTTCTCGATCATGTTCGGGACCACCGAGTGCTCGCCGATCATCTCGTTCACCCGGCTCGACGACCCACCCGCGATCCGCACCGGCACACTCGGCACGCCCTTGCCGCACACGGAGGTGAAGATCGCTGACGTGGTGGACGGGCAGCCCGTGCCCGTCGGCACGGTCGGCGAGCTCTGCGCCCGCGGCTACCTGGTGATGCACGGCTACTTCGACGACCCCGCCGCCACCGCGGCCGTCCTCGACGCCGACGGCTGGTACCACACCGGCGACCTGGCCTCGATGGACGCGGACGGGTGCCTCCGCGTCGAGGGCAGGCTCAAGGATGTGATCATCCGGGGTGGCGAGAACATCTACCCGCGGGAGATCGAGGACGTCCTCTTCCGGCACCCGGCGGTCGCGAGGTCGCCGTGGTGGGCAGGCCGGATCCGACCTGGGGCGAGACGGTGGCGGCGTTCGTCCGGCGTGCCGCCGACACCACCGAGGCCGACCTGCACGCCCACTGCCGGGCCCACCTCGCGGCCTACAAGACGCCCACCACCTGGGTCTTCGTCGACGCGTTCCCGCTCACGGCGTCGGGCAAGGTCCGCAAGAATGTGCTGCGCGACTCCCTGCCCCCCGGTGAGTCGCACGATCCGACGGGGTGAGTTGGCCGATCCGACACCTAGGTCGTGAGCGCCGGAGGCGCGACGATGGCGGACGTGCACGGATGGAAGCCCTGATCGGCGGTGGTGGCCCCGCTGCTGGAGATCAAGACCCGGATGCCGGACCGGCGGCCGGGGGCCGTGCCGCGCCCGCGGCTGGTCGAGCGGGTCGCCCGCCCGACCCGGCTCACGCTGGTGTCGGCGCCCGCCGGGTTCGGCAAGACCACCCTGCTCACGCAGGCGCTGGCGGGGGTCCGGCCGCTCGCCTGGGTGTCGCTCGACGAGCGCGACGACGAGCCCGTCGCGTTCTGGACCTACGTGCTCACCGCGGTGCACGCGGAGGTCGCCCTCGGCCTGCTGCCCTCGGTCGACGCCGCGCTCGCCGCCTGGCTGAACGACCTCGGGGCCGAACCGCTCACCCTGGTGGTCGACGACTACCACCTCGTCGCCTCCGAGGAGATCCACGACGGGATGGCCTTCCTGCTCGACCACCTGCCGCCGAACGTCCACCTGGTCATCGCCACCCGCGCCGACCCGCCGTTGCCGTTGTCGCGGCTGCGGGCCCGCGGGGAGCTGGTCGAGGTCCGCGCCGCCGACCTGCGCTTCACCGACGACGAGGCCGCCGAGTACCTCGCCGGGACGATGGGCCTCGCGCTGACCGCCGCCGACGTCGGCGCGCTGGCCGAGCGCACCGAGGGCTGGGCGGCGGCCCTCCAGCTGGCCGGGCTGTCGCTGCAGGGCCGCGCCGACCCCGGCGCCGTCGTGGCGCGCTTCGCGGGCGACGACCGGTTCATCGTCGACTACCTCGCCGACGAGGTGCTGGCCCGGCTGCCCGCCGACGTCCACGACTTCCTGCTCCGCACGTCCGTCCTCACACGACTCACCGGACCGCTGTGCGACGCCGTCACGGGGCAGGGCGGCGGCGGCGCCCGGCTCGTCGCCCTCGACCGGGCCAACCTCTTCCTCGTCCCGCTCGACGACCAGCGCCGCTGGTACCGCTACCACCACCTCTTCGCCGACGTCCTGCGCGCGCACCTGGACGAGGGCCAGGCCGCGCCGCTGCACCGCCGCGCCTGCGACTGGCTGCACGCCAACGGGGACACCGTCGAAGCCATCCACCACGCCGTGGCGGCCGAGGACTTCCCCCGCGCCGCGGACCTGATGGAGCTCGCCATCCCCGCGCTGGCGCGGGAGCGGCGGGAGGCCGAGCGGGCCCGCTGGCTGCGCGCGCTGCCCGACGCCGTGGTGCAGACCCGACCGGTGCTCGCCGTGGCGTTCATCGGCACGCTCGCGCAGGTGTCGGACTTCGCCACCGTCGGTCGGCGGCTCGACGACGTCGAGGCGCTGCTGCGCCCGCACGGCGGCGCCTGGCCGCAGCAACCGCCGCCCGGCCTCGTCGTGGTGGACGAGGAGGGCTACCGGTCGCTGCCCGCGACCATCGCGATGTACCGGGCGGCGCTGGCGCTGCACGACGGCGACATCGGCGCCACCGCCGCGCAGGCGCGCGCGGCGTTGGCCTTGGCCCCGCCCGGCGACGACCTGGTGCGCGCGGGCGCCGGAGCCCTGGCCGGGCTCGCGTCCTGGGCGGCGGGCGACATCGCGGGCGCGCACGCCGCGTACACCGAGTCCGTCGCGGGGCTGCGGAACGTCGGGTTCTTCGCCGACGTCCTCGGCTGCTCGATCACCCTCGGCGACCTCTGCCTCGTGCAGGGGCGGCTCGGCGCGGCCCGGCGCACCTTCGAGGCGGGCCTCGACCTAGGCGCCGGACGGCTGCGCGGCACGGCCGACATGCACGTCGGGCTGGCCGGGGTGCTGCTCGAACGCGACGACCTCGCGGGCGCCGCCGAGCACCTCGCGGCCGCGGAGCGCCTCGGCGAGCACAAGGGCCTGCCGCAGAACCCGTACCGGTCGCGGGTGGTGGCGGCCCGGCTCCGCGAGGTCGAGGGCGATCTCGACGCCGCGCTCGCCCTGCTGGTCGAGGCCGAGCGGGTCTACGACGGCGACTACTCCCCGAACGTCCAACCGGTGCCCGCGGTGCGGGCCCGGCTGCACATCCGCCGCGGCGAGCTGGACCTCGCCGCCGCGTGGGCGGTCGAGCAGCGGCTCGACGCCGACGGCGAGCTCTCCTACCTGCGCGAATACGAACACCTCACCCTCGCCCGGCTCCTGCTCGCCCAGCACGACGAGCGGGCGACCCCGCTCCTCGAACGCCTCCGGGACGCCGCCGAGCGGGGCGGTCGCACCGGCACCCTCATCGCGGTGCTCGTGCTGTTGGCGCTGGCCCACGGCGACCGGGCGGCGGCGTCGGACGCGTTGCGCCGCGCCGTCGCGCTCGCCCGCCCGGAGGGCTACGTCCGCGTCTTCGCCGACGAGGGCCCGCCGGTGGCGACCCTCCTCGGCGGCCTCGAAGGGGACGCGTACGTGCGCAGGCTCCGCGCCGCGGCCGGCCGCACCGCGCGTCCGCCGTCGGGCGGGCTCGTCGAACCGCTGTCGGCCCGCGAGCTGGACGTGCTGCGGCTGCTGGCGTCCGACCTGGACGGCCCGGACATCGCCCGGCGCCTGTCCGTCTCGCTGAACACCCTGCGCACGCACAGCCGCAACATCTTCCGGAAGCTGGAGGTCACGAGTAGGCGTGCGGCCGTGCGTCGGGCTGCGGAGCTGGCCCTGATCCCCGGAAACCCTTCGCGGTCAGGTACACGCCGAGGCTGAACTCCCCCATGGCGATGGGCAGCGCGCCGATGCCGCCCAGCACCGAGACCTGGTCCCAGGCGCCGACGAGGGTGCCGGTGGCCGACGCGAGGATGAGCGGGGCGCCGATCAGACCGATGGTGGGATGAGGCGGGGGACGAGCCGCCACCGGCACATGACGTAGCCGCT